>DIUH01000312.1 GCA_002428205.1 Planctomycetaceae bacterium UBA6163 | reverse complement strand
CCCGCCGGACCGGCGAACGACTCATTCAGCCCGAACATTGCCAGCACGATGTTGGGGTTGTGATCGCTGAGGTTGTGGCCGTGGTCGGCAAAGTTGGCGCTGCGAGGCCGCAAATCGATCTCATCGGCTGACCAGCCCAAATTGCGGACGACCAAATTCTTGTCTGCGAAACGGCTTTGCAGCAAAGTTTCGAAGTATCCGTCATGCTGCATCCGCTCGGCCAGCGTGTTACCGATGATCACGGCTTTATCGCCCGCGTTGACCGTCATCCAAGGCGATTGGGCGAATACGGCGTGCCCTGAGTGATCGGCAAGACAAAAAACCAATGCGACAAGTGTGGCGATCGCTTTGCATCCGGTGCGATGTGGATTCATGATCGATAAGAGAATGATTGGGGGATTCGTTTAGGGTGGGTAAGGTTGATCGTACCGAAAACCGACGGTACATAACAGACGCTGGCACCGATTGACGCCGGCGCACTTGCATCGAGTGCGATGTCGAACGAAAATGGTAAAGTGGAAAACCCACCCCACCCACCCTTCCCACCGATTCGATTTCACCCCCATCACAAGGACGAAACGTTGAAGCCGCTCTTTTCTTTGTTGGCACCTCTAGCCATTTGCTTGTTTACCCTGATTCCTTCGCTTGCCGATGAACCGGTTGCCCAGTGGATTTGGCTCGGCGGCGAAAATTCGTCGCAAGTCGCGTTCAGAAAAACGTTCACGGTTTCCGGCGATGTTAAAGAGGCTCGGATCGCGGCAACCTGCGACAACGGATTCACACTGTCGGTCAATGGCCAAAAAGCATTGTCGGGCAATGCGTGGGAACGGCTGGAAACCGGCGACATCACCAAGATGCTCAAACCAGGCGTCAACTTGGTGTCGGTCGATGCGATGGACGAGGGCGGATTGGCTGGCTTCATCGCGCGAATCGATGTGACAGACAAGTCGGGCAAAAAGACTTCGATCGTTACCGATAAATCGTGGCGATCGACGAATAAGAAAGGCAACACGGCGCTGGGGAAAGATTGGCAGTCGGCATCTTATAATGATTCGAGTTGGAAGGAATCTCGCGAGATTGGTGCCGTAGGCCAAGGCGGTTTGCCATGGAGCAACGCGGTGACGGCGGCCGGTTTAGCACTCGCCGCTGGCGAAGCGCCCAGCTTGAAAGCGGTTGTCGACAAATCGGTAAACGCACCAGAAGGTTTTCGCGTTGAAAAATTGTTTGATGTTCCATCCAACATGGGATCATGGGTTTCGCTGTCCAATTACAGCGATGGTCGTTTGGTGGCCAGCGACCAAGGCGGAGCGGGTTTGTTTGTGATTCAGCCTGCACCGATCGGCAATAAAGATGCTGAAACGGTCATTGAAAAATTGCCGGTCGATCTCAGCAGCGCACAAGGATTGTTGTGGGCACACGATTCTTTGTATGTGGTCGTGAATGGTGGCAAGTCAGGTCTGCATCGTGCGGTCGATACCGATGGCGATGGATTGGTCGACAAGGCCGATTATTTGATGCCGGTCAGCGGTGGTGGCGAGCACGGGCCGCATGCGGTGATCCTGGCGCCGGACGGCAAATCGTTGCTGATTGATGCGGGAAACCACACCAAATTGCCCGATGCGATCGCGACGAGCCGTGTGCCGATGAATTGGGGAGAAGACCATCTGTTGCCACGCCGCTGGGATGCTAATGGCCACGCCGCCGGGATCCTGGCGCCGGGCGGTTGGATCATTCAAACCGATGCGTTGGGCAAGGAGCGAGAATTGATCAGCATGGGGTATCGCAATCAGTATGATATTGCGCTGAACGCCGATGGCGAGCTGTTCACTTATGATGCCGACATGGAATGGGATTTGGGTTCGCCATGGTATCGACCGACGCGCGTGTCGCATGCGACCAGCGGCAGTGAGTTTGGCTGGCGCAGTGGCACCGGTAAGTGGCCGACTTATTATGAAGATTCGTTGCCGCCCGTTGTCGATATCGGCCCCGGTTCGCCGGTCGGCGTGACCTTCGGTTATGGGGCGAAGTATCCGGCGAAGTATCAGAAAGCTTTGTACTTACTCGATTGGACCTACAGCACCATCTATGCGGTTCATTTGACGCCAGACGGCGCGAGCTACAGCGGCGAGTTAGAAGATTTTGTTTTCGGTCAACCGCTGCAGGTGACTGACGCCGTGATTGGCGCCGACGGCGCGATGTACTTTGCGGTCGGTGGGCGTGGCACACGTTCGGCGCTGTATCGCGTTGTGTACGAAGGCGCGGAATCGACTGCGGCGGTTGATGCGAAAGACGAGAAGAATGCCGATTTGCGATTGGTTCGAAAACGGCTCGAAGCGTTTCATCGCAGCGGTGACGCGGACATGGAAATGATTTGGTCGCACTTGGATCACAGCGACCGATTCATCCGTTATGCGGCCCGAATCGCGTTGGAACATCGTCCGGTCGATGCGTGGCGTGCCAAGGCGCTAGCGGAAACGAATCCGCGTGCTGCGGTAACGGCGCTGATGGCTCTGGCTCGCCAAGGTTCGCCGGACGATCGCGCGGCGGTGCTCGCATCGCTTGGTAAGGTGAACCCGAAATCGCTGGACGAACAAGGACAATTGGCGCTGGTGCGAACGTACCAATTGGCGATGATCCGACTGGGCCAGCCGAGCGAAGAAGAGCGAAGTTCGTTGGTCGCGAAGTTTGACGCGATGTTCCCGTCATCCAGCGAATCGTTGGATGCCGAATTGGTTCAATTGCTGGTCTATCTCGATTCGCCGACCGTGGTCGCCAAGGGTGTAGCGATGATCGAGAAGTTGGCTGGCGAGGAGGAACCGGTTCCTCAGTGGAGCAAGATTGCCGAGCGAAACAAGGGTTATGGCGGCACCGTGCAAGCGATGTTGGACAACATGCCGCCGGTGCGTGCGATGCATTATGCGTTCGTATTACGGAATGCCAAAACCGGCTGGACGACAGATCTGCGCCGTAAGTATCTGGCGTTCTTCAGCGACATGGCGATGCACCCTGGCGGAGCGAGTTTTCCGGGGTTCATTCGTCAAAGTCGTGAAGACGCATTGGCGAACGTGCCGATCAGCGAGCAACCGTTGTATGACGATATTATCAGTGTGCCGCTGGGTGGAAAACCTTATGAAGCGACTCCGCCGAAAGGCCCTGGCAAGGTTTGGACCAAGGAAGCGGC
>DIUH01000026.1:13152-28225 GCA_002428205.1 Planctomycetaceae bacterium UBA6163 | reverse complement strand
GTGTTGTAGAGAACCGTATCAGCATCCTTGGGCGACGCGACAACCTCGTATCCGTGACGGCGAAGGTCGGCGATCACCATCTCGCTGTCCAGAACATTCATCTGGCAGCCGACCGTTTCGATATAAACCCGTTTGCTCATAACCATCTGCTCAATTGATACTTGCGGCCCCGGCCGCTGGATTAATCACGCTTTTCGCCATTCTCTTCTTCTTCGGATAAATAAGTGTCCGGTACCTTTTCCCGCGAAGCGGCCCGAAGGGTGCTCTGCAGAAAAGGTACCGGACACTTATTTATTGCTCATTGCTTAATCACGCTTTTCGCCTTCTTCCTCTTCACCACCGACCGGACCGATCGTGTCGACCACGTGCTTCTTCAAAGCGTCGGTCAATGTTGTTCGCCGACGATTCATCGCGACGGCCAGTAACGATACCGCAACCAACGACGCGACTGCCCACAACGTGATCCCGATCCAATCGAAATTGGCTAGCGGGCCGATGGGGGCAAATGCTGTGCTGGTTGCGAAACACCCCATCGCGCAGTGGATCGACTGGGTCAACATCCTGAATCGCACTCGAAAAATCACAACGGGGCTGGCGTCTGATCGCGACGGCGAGATGGCCTGACGATCGGCGCCGCAAAAATCGACACTTATTTGTCCTTTCGGCCCTAAAACGATACCAACAGACCCGTTCCAACGCCATGCGTCGCCGATGACTTGCCGGCCGAAGCTTTGCCCAACCGCGGCCGCATTTCCGCTGCGCCGCCACTTGCCCCGCAGTTTGCTGCCATAATGCGGCGAGATACCGACGTTTCATGACCTGTGGCACCGCCCCAGAGACCTCCGCATTGCCCACGATGGTGATCCGAAATGCATTTTTGTCGTTTTTTTCTCCGTTTATCTGGGATAGAACCGCGTCGTCAGAGGTTCACCCGGTTTTTGCCGCTGATCGTCGCCGCCGGTTGCTGGCCCGCGGCTTTCCTGGTTGTGCCAGCGGCTCGATCCGACGCGGATGAGGCCGATAAATCGGCGACGGGCAAGGCGGCCACGCCGCTGGATCAGGTTATCCCCCGTTTGCGAGCGGCCATCGTCGGCGAAGTCGAACAAAAACGCTTGCCCGCTTTTTCGATTTCGGTCATCAGCGGCGATGAAGTTGTCTGGGCTGACGGATTCGGGTTTCAAGACGCCGAGCAAAAAACGCCTGCGACAGCCGACACGGTCTATCGCGTCGGGTCAGTATCAAAGCTGTTCACCGACATCGCGGTGATGCAGTGCGTCGACGAAGGAACGATCGACCTGGACGCACCGGTGACGCAATACGTCGCCGGTTTCCAACCACGTAATCCGTTTGATGTCCCGGTGACACTTCGACAAATGATGGCTCACCAATCCGGACTGGTGCGCGAGTCGCCGGTGGGAAACTACTTCGATCCGTCGCAACCGTCGCTGGCCGACACGATCGCGAGCCTGAACGAAACATCACTGGTACTGCGCCCTGGCACAAAAACAAAGTATTCCAATGCGGCGATCGCAGTCGTGGGGGCGGCGCTGGAAAGTCAAACCGGCATGTCGCATCCCGATTATGTGAATCAGAAAATTTTTCGACCGCTGGGAATGACGGCAAGCAGTTTTATTGTCAGCACAGAGGTACAGCCGAAATTGGCAACCGGTTGGATGTGGACTTATGACGGCCGTCGGATGCAGGCACCACCGTTTCTGCTGGGCACCGGTCCAGCGGGAAATCTTTATTCGTCAGTCAACGATCTATCAAAGTTTATGATCTGGTTATTAGATGACCAACGCAGTGCCGACGACGAAATCTTATCGCTCAATTCATTAGTGGAAATGACGACACCGATTGTCGATTCCACTGGCAAAGAACAGGGATTCGGACTTGGATTTTCCGTTCGCAAGTTTGACGATATGACTAAAATCGGGCACGGTGGCGCGGTCTACGGATTTTCGACTCAGTTCGAAGCGTTGCCGCAGCGGCGATTAGGCGTCATTGCGGCAGCCTCGCTCGATGGCAGCAACGGTGTCGTCGGCCGACTGGCGCAGTACGCGCTGCGATTGATGATCGCGGCACAAGACGGCAAGCCGCTGCCGCAGTACCGCACGACAACCACGATATCGCCTCAGCGAGCCTCACAGTTGATCGGTGATTATCGCGATCCCGAGACCAAGCGTTTAGTTCAAATCTTTCGCGATGCAGACCATGTTTGGATCCATTTGGGAACTTTCCAGCATCAATTGCGAGCGGCAACGGATGACGGCACCCTATTGGTTGACGATGTGATCAGCTTTGGCACCGAGGTCACTCTGGTCGATCCAAACAAAATCAAAGTCGGCGAAACGGTTTACGAACGAATTACGGATGAACCGCCAGCAGAGTCCCCTGCAAGATGGAGCGGCTTGATCGGCGAATACGGCTGGGATCACAATACGCTTTACATCCGCGAGTACAACGGTCAACTGCACGCCTTGATCGAATGGTTTTATGATTATCCATTGACAGAAGTTGACGAAAACACGTTTCGATTTCCCGATTATGGGCTTTATCACGACGAGGGCCTGACGTTCATTCGTGACGAAAATGGCAATGCGATTCGGGTTATCGCCGCCGAAGTCGCGTTTGATCGCCGTGAGGTCGGGACGCGTAATGGCGAGACGTTCAAGATCAAGCCGGTCAAACCGATTGAAGATTTACGGGCCGCAGCGATCGCCGCAACACCGCCCATCGAAACCGGCGACTTCCGCGCCGCAGACTTGGTCGAATTAAACTTGATCGATCCGACAATCCGCTTGGACATTCGATATGCGACGACCAACAATTTTACCGGTTCGGTGTTCTACAACGACTCAAAAGCATTAATGCAGCGCCCGGCAGCCGAAGCGGTCGCGCGAGCGTCAGCGAAATTGAAATCTCGCGGGTTGGGCTTGTTGATTCACGACGCGTATCGACCTTGGTTTGTTACCAAAATGTTTTGGGACGCGACGCCTGGTGAGATGAAAGATTTTGTGGCGAATCCGGCAAACGGCTCGCGACACAATCGCGGTTGCGCGGTCGACTTGACGTTATACGATCTGGCGACTGGCCAACCGATCGAAATGGTCGCCGGTTACGACGAGTTTTCCCCGCGTTCATTTCCCCTGTATCCCGGCGGAACGACTCGCCAGCGATGGTATCGAAACTTGCTGAGGCGGACGATGGAAGCAGAGGATTTTTCGGTTTATGAATATGAGTGGTGGCATTTTGATTATAAAGATTGGCGATCTTATCGAATCGGCAATACCGGCTTTTGATCAGTTACTAAACGCAAACGAAAGTTCAAAAATTGCAAATCGTGCGATGTTGAGACGAATCGCTCGGTTCCGGTCCGCAGTCATCACAACCGTCCGACCGGCCCTACGTTTGCCCATTTCGGCCCGATTTTTTGTCGTTTGAGCAGTTTCTGCCACCGCTTTAAAGGTAGCGAACGACATTGTTTGAGATTCGCTCGGGCGTACCTACTTTGATATGACGCAATCCGAACTTACCGAGCACGACCGAAACCAGCATTTCGTGAGGCATCTCAATGCCGCTCACCGGCCACTGACTGCTTGCTTATTTGATATCGTTACTGGGAAATCGTCACGATGCCGAAGATTTGCTTCAACGGGCCAGCGTCACCATGTGGCAACGCTTCGACACATTTCAGATAGGGACTGATTCCCTTGCCTGGGCCAGCACAGACGCCCTCTAGAAATCCCGGAATTCCCAAAGGATCGCCAATCGATCGCGGTTGCACTTCAACGAATCGCTGTTGAAGACTCTAGCCGATGAACGGTTGATCGATTTGGCACAGCACGAACGGCGACTGGACGCTCTGGATCGCTGCTTAGAATTGCTGGATGAAACGCGTCAGCAGTTGGACAAAGCAGCTTATTTGGGCGAGAGCAGCATGGCGACGGGGCGTTGGCCACATAAACAAGCGGTGAAGGGGACCGAACTCGGCTTCGAGTTGCAAATCCGCTTCCCGAAGTGATGCTGATCGCATGGATTCGCCTTCACGACATGGGACCGGAACTTGCGGATTCACTCGGTGAACCCGGACCCACTGGTGCCGAGTGGCGAACGCCGCCTTTCTGGGTAATCGGTTTGACAACAGGAGTCAGCAATGGAGAGGCCTAATTGCACGACGGTCGCGCACGCACACTTGCTGAGGCGATCCTGTGGCATGGCGGCGAAGCGACCGCAGCGCGCGAAACGTTCGTTGCGATGCCCGCTGCCGATCGCGATGCGCTGATACGCTTCCTGAAATCACTGTGACCGAGCGATCGGCTCGAACCGACTACACTCTACAGACAAGTCATAACCCACGTTAAGATCTCTCCGCTTAGTTTCGCTCATTCAATCTTTATTTTGAGGAATGCGCGTATGTCCACCGCAATTTCCAGTCGTACTGCGATCAAGAACACGCCCGCTTTGGGAGCGAGTATCAACCTTTGCGCGGTCGCATCGGCACAGCGGCTCATCACAGATTTCCGAGTCGCAATCCATCATTGTCGTTTACCGCCACACCGTTACTCCTGTCGTCGCTTTGCGACTTCCATGACCATTGTCCTGTAATCCTGGGACTTGCGTCCCAGCCTACAACCTTTCGTCGCGTCGCGGCTTTCAATCGCCACATCAACAGCAATCTTTAACTCCAGGTGTGCAGCGCTTCGACGATTCCGATTTCACAACCATACTTCTTCTCTGCCGTTTATTTCAGCACAGCGCTGACGCAGCGAAAGTGTAGTTGGAATAAGAGTTTTTTGGTGAGCGGCGGTGACACCATTGAATTCATCTGGCAACGTAAAGACAACTTGCAGGCAATCGCAGTCGAGACTTGATTCGGTTGAGAAGATTTTTTTCGGCGTTTATCTTACCTGCGCTGACGCACAGCCTTTAGGCGCCGATTAACGCCCGCCAGAGTACAATACACGACTCGTATATGTGCTTAGCGGCTAAAGCCTGGACACCAGCGCAGGCAAGATCTCGGCCACGCTCGGAAGCGATTTCAGCGGTTTCTGAAACACTCGACACAGACTCGTCCAGTTAGATGATGCCGACCGCGCACATTCCGGCTCCCCCTCACACGATAAGACTGTAGAAAAATGGTGGGCAAAAGATTTTCGGTTCGTGACGACTGCTAAAAACGACCATCCATTTTTCGGCCTATATCTTTCGACTTCTTAATCTGGAAGATACTTCGATGGTTTGTGAATGCCGGAACTGCGCTGCGATTGTTTCGGCCTACGGCGAGACGGCGGTATTTCTTAGGGTTGTGCCCACCAGGCCTTGATGGAGTCGGCGGTTTGGTCGATCGGTAGTGAAACGAAATCAATTAGGACGGAGGTGCCCTCGGACGTTTCGCGGAAGTAAACATCGCAGGCTTGTTGCTGTCCATTGATGGTTACCGGACAACGGCCGCTTTGATGTGGCTTTGTCGCTGTGATATCGAGGTTGCATAGCACCTTGAATCGTGTCACTAGTGCAGCCTTCAATTTGCCTGACACGCTATCACGTTGCACCTCAACGCCATCGATCACATAGATGACGCAAATTGCGTAGTACTCGGGACGCAGGATCACGTGCGTCGCTCGCAGCGCGATCGCTTCTGTAAGGATCAATTGCGCTAACCTGACGACCGGTGCAGGCGTCGGGGGCGGTGAAGACGAGGACGGCGTGGCGAGGCTGTAGCTGACGGTTCCGAAGACTCCGCTCGCCAGCGCTGGTGGGTCGGCTGATAAACTGTCGATCGACATGCCATCGTATTGGTCATCTTCAATTTCACCATAAACGATGTCCCTGTCATCGGTTGTATCAGCGAAGTCGATCGTTGTCTCGCTGAAGTCAATCGCGGTATCAGTAAACTCTTGCAGCATCGAATCTACCGACTCGCCTTCGACTTGTCCGTAATGTGTGTTAATGGCGCTGACGATCGATTCGTGTGATGCGACGATGGTGCGAATGTCGCGGTTTAATATGAATCGCAATTTCTCGATCGTTTCAAGATCAGCCGGGTCGCTGATTGCTATTGTCAAGGACTGGGCTGTTTCTGTGACCGGCAGGATCACGTTTTCTCTCGCGATTGACTCGGGTACCAATTCGATCACGCCTTCATCGATCGCCGCCGATTGAATTTCGACATAGGGTAATCGATACGAATCCGCTGTCACCTTTGCGATCTGCTCGGCCGTAGCGTATTGCATTTCTAATAACGCGTCGCTAACTGACTTGCCTGAGCGACTTGCAAAATCGGCGGCGTCACGCAACTGGTCTTCGCTGACGATCCCTTGGCGAATGATTCGTGATTCGAAATCGGGTGGCAACGACAAGAGGCCGGATCGAGCAGTTTGAATGTTGTTCGGTGTGGCCGCTTGCTCTGCGACTGGTGGTTGTTTGCCGGGTATGGGGATTAATACCGAGCGGTCGATTGTCATCATTGCCATTTCTTGCCAACCGTCGGGAAACTCGACCGGTTGTGTCACCTGGTGCAAATGCCCACCCGCGTTGACGCGTTCTGATTCATCAACGGCAACGAATGCGGTATAGCGAGAAAGCACGCGACTGTGGAGCGAACAATCGATGATTTGTTGCTTTAGCGATAGGTCGCGATCGGGTTGGCTGGTCAATCGGTCTTCGAGTTCGCGGATTCGGCCTCGCGCCCACATCGGCAACAGCGTCGCCGCGTTCGATCGCTGTTCGGGATTCTGGGGGACGTTCAAACTTGTTTGCCAAAGCTGGCCGCTGGCCAGTCGTCCGCGAAGGGTGATCGCAAGCGGCGCTCCTGATTGAATGCGGCCGTAGATCGACATCGCTCGCCCGGCGTACAAGGTTTTGGCGTTGCTAGGTACCCACTGAAAATCCGCCGAAGAGTTCTCTGCGATGATTTCCAGATCGCTCAGCGCCGGTGAGCCGATCTCGCTGGCAAATCGCTTCATCACCTCATCGAGTCGTTTGTGCGATTCGACCAATTCATAGGTGCCGCCCGTCATTTTCGTCAATCGTTGCAGCACGCTGCCATTGACCGCTCGATCGACGCCCAAGCAAAAGATCTGGGGTCGTTGCGACGCGGGCGATTGGCCAAGCAGTCGTATCAACGAGTCTTCGCCCGTGATTTGGCCGTCGGTCACCAGCACGATTGCCCTGGCTCGCATCGGCGATCCGATTTCCGGACAGGGCAATCCGACAAACCCGTCCAGAGAATGCTTGATCGCCATGCCCATTTCCGTGCCGCCTCGCGCCTCGATTTTGGCCAGCCAACGAACCGCCTCGTATCGATTGGCATCGGTCGCGGGTGCCCACCGATGCGGGTCGCTCAGCGAAGGCGATTCGACTTTGTCGTCAAACACGATCACACGAAAGCAATCATCGGGTGATAGTGAATCGATCAAGCGGCTGATGCCGCGTCTGGCTGCGTCCATCTTCCAACCTTCCATACTGCCGCTGCGATCGAGCAGGAAGACGATGTCTCGCGAAACCTTGGCGTCGGCTTTGGGCGGCACGATTTGGATCGCAAGCGTCGATCGATCATCCGCTGGCGAGTGTTCGTTGGTTTGAGGTGGCGGCTCGACCACGATCGCGGCGACGATCGATGATTCGGCGTAGCTGCCACGCAAGATAAAGTCGCGATTGATCCGCTCGCCAGGCTGCACGCGAATCGAGCACGATTTCGCTTCGCCATCGCCGCTGGCCTGCGTCGACACCGCATGCAGGCTGCATCGCAACAGCGACGGCCAATCGGATCGTGTGGCGAGCGAGCCTGGAGTTAGGGTGACTTCGAGTTTCAAGTCGACGGGGCTGGCAAAGCCGGGCAACCAAGTCGGTGGCGTCACGGCCGAAGCGTCGGGCACTTGATCGGTATCCAAGGTGACGCCATTGCCAGCCGATTGGATAGCGAACGCAAGCGGCAATGCAAAACCGGACGTGTATCGCGGGGCAACGACCAACGGGATTCGCAGCGTCCATTCGCCGTCGACCACCGGAAGGTGCCCTACCGTCTCGATGCGAACCTGAACCGCTTCGCCGGGTGCGATGTTGCCGACCTTCATCGAAAACGTTTCGGGACGATTCTCCTCCAGCAACGCCGCCCGATGCCCACGCGAGATCGCGCGGCGATAATCGGCCCGTGCTTGGCCACGCTCCTTCAGCGACGCCCGCACCACACGCGTGCCGATCCACATCTGGCAATCGGTTACGGCCTGTTCGCCTTCGATCGGAAAGATATAAGTCGCCTCGATGCATTCATCAAACGGGTTGTAATAAGTTTGAGCGATCGTCGTATGAACGGCCAAGCCGACGATTCGCGTTTGGTATTGCAGTTGCTTGAGCGGCAAGTTGCCGACTGATGTGCGAAGGGCGCCGAAACCGGATGAATCACCAGTCCCGTAAGTCGCGGATTCAGCGGCCGATTCATCAAGACGGGGAAGAGAAAATAGAGTCACGGCGTAACCTCCGGGGGAAGAGAAGCGGCCTTTAGTAAGCCTTGGCGCAACAGTTCATTCAGCAGCGGTTGGGTGGCGGTTCGCAGTTTTGCGATGTCGACCGAATCGAGATCCGGTGAACCTTCCAGCAGAATCTTCAATCCTGGCATCGGTTCGAAACTTATCCAGCGGCGGAGCGAATCGCTACTGCCGCTTGTCGCTTGCGCAGCCAGCGGGATGGAATGCGGCAGCGCCGCCGGTTGATCCCAAAACTCGCGAAACTCGTCCGCGTCCTGGTCGGTGGTTGACAGCGTGCTGGTGGAAACGGCCGGGGACTCAGCGACCGCTGCCGGGTTCGAGGGTTTGCGTGCGAGATGCCGCTGTGCCGACGGCCAAAAATCGTCCGGAAGGTCAGCCAGTTTTGATAACTGCTTCGGCGTGATCCCAACCAATCGCGCTTGGATATCTGACAGTGTTTGATTAGCGGCTTGCAACCGTTTGATCGCAACCAATTGCATGACGTGTTGTGGCTCGTACAGCGCTGTGCGGCCACGCATTTCCGCCGGGCGATCGATCAGCCCCAAAGTCGTGTAATAGCGGATCGTGCGGGTATCGGGCACGGCACGAATCCGCTTCGATTCAGCCGGCGAATAACCGCTGCCCTGTAGCGCGCGGGCGACCAGCATTCGCAAATCGTCAATGGGAAATCGCGTGACCATGCCCGATTATTACACTGTCATATAACAGTGTCAAGGCCGTGGTTTGATTTCGCACGCGGTCATTGGATCGCAAGGTCTTGCATCGCATGCTGGCGCATGATTCGCATCACTTCGGCGATGACGACGGGGTCGTTGGTCAGCCCGGTATGTTTCTGGTGCACCATCAATTGGGTTTCGACTTGATCGATCGTGGCGCTTGCGACCGGGACGATACCGTCCGACGGACCGTTGCCGATCATGGGACGCCAATTTCCGATGATTGAGTGCGACGCGATTGCGGGATCGAAATCGAGGCGTCCGATCGCTTGCAGCAGCGCGCTGGACGGGTTCAGCAGGTCGATGCTAGTAGGAAACCGTCTGGAGAATTCGTCGGAAAAGACGCCCGGATTCGCTTCGACGACTTGCCGTTGACGCTGCCTCAATTCTTCTGGTTCGCGGACAAGCAGTGCGCCCAGGCGTCCGATCGCCCGTTGTGCGAAAGCTGAACCGCGATGGGGCGTGCCGATGAAGACGACGCGAGAGACCATCGGCGAGGGTTGAAAGTAAAAGAGTTCAGTCAACGTGTCACGCGCACTGGGACTTAAAGCCAGTTGATCAATCGGTCGCGAGGCGATCGAACGCCATAGTTTGTCACCAGTTGAAATGACTTGCAGCTTCGCGATCAATCCGCCCATGCTGTGGCCGACAATCATGGTTTGGTCGAGTGCGGCATCGGATCGTGATGGATCATATAAGTCGCGAAGCTCTTCCAATTCTCGCCGCAATCGAGCCGCACTTTGTAAGAACGGTTCACCGGTCGGATACTGGTAGCTCCAAAACTGGAATCGGTCCATCAGATCGGGCTGCACGCGAATTTCGTTAATATAATTCGCCCAAGTGAAACGATCCGACAGCAAACCATGGATGACAATCACCGGAATCTTTCCCGGCTGATAACGTTCAAGAGTAAACAATCCCGACTCATCGGGCTGAGTCTGCCCGGGCTGTAGAAACGCGCGAAAAACGTCGGTCGTTGTATAAGATCCCATCGCTGTTTTGATGGGTGCGGAGTAATCGCTTGCAAGCGGAAAAAACTCGCCGCCGATCTCAACGTTTTTTGACCGCACAGGGTCATGAACTTCAATCACCATCGGCCCTTCTGAAACCGCGTCTGTGTTACTGGCCGGACGCATCAAAATCGTCGCTGATGCGTAACGATTTCGAGGTGAAAATTCGTCGCCAGGGACGTTGCGGCGGTGACGGGTTCCGACAGCGGTCACGCCAACACCATGACAGCGATAGTAGTTGTCGAGCCCCTTGGCGTGATTATCATCCACCACCGTTAAGTGATCGAACTCATCCACTTGCCAAAGAGGACCGATGCACTCAACCGGCAATAAGACTTCGCCTTGATCGGTACAGACTCGCAGCCCCTGGCCACGGATCCAACGACCAAAACGTTCGCCTTGGTTAATCAGTCCATAGAGCGAGTCACGATAGATCGCATTGGCCTGTGGAGAATCGGCGATTGCATGAACGCTTTGATCGGCAGCCGCGTACCATGCCAGCGATGCGGCACGATAATAAAGATCAACACATTCATCACTGCACAATATCTTTGCCGAGTTTGCCTGTGCCAGCACGGCACGAGCGTGATGAAGTCGAGTGCCACCGTCACACGAAGAAGTTTCGGCCGACCTGAGGTTGGAATGAAGAAGGCCCAGCGGCGCAGAAACACCAGCGCATCCGGCATTCAGCAGCGCAGCGAGCAGTGCTGCGAGGACGACGCGGCTTGGCCTGGGGAACATCACATCAATCCCTGCGCGGACAAGAGCCTGTGCGCCAAGAAACAACGGCAATACAAGCCGAAACAACAAACGGACGCGTCTTAGGTCAAGAATACCGAAGCTTAGCTCGCGATTTAAGCCCGCGAGGTTTTAACCAGCCGGAGAATCAGCGTGAAAACTTTCGGCGATCGCTGTAATCAGTAAAACCGCGTCGTACGGATGATGATTCGGCACTCCGGGACGTTGATATCAAGAAAGACACACGACAACGGTCGAATTAACCAAGTGAGTGGTGCCTGCTGGAACGGTTGCCACCATTTAATGGCCCACGGCATGTCGGATGATGAAATCGACAATCGGTCGGGGGTCGTCCAGACCATGCGGATGGTGGCCGACACCGGGTTTATTGATCAACGTGATTGAACCGCCGAGTTGCTGGTAACGCTGGGCAATCAATCCGGTATTTTCCTGCCAAGGCACAACGTCATCGGCATCGCCATAAACGTGCAACAGCGGCACCCCGGCCTTCGCGAGCGGCTGGAGATTGTCGACGGGATTTTTATCATAAGCAAGCGCTTCGGCTTCACTGGAAAAACCATATCGCTCGATCACCAAACTCCAATCTTTCGGACTCCCTTTGCCGACACCACGCCCCCCGGGCCAACTTTTAAAATCGCAGACCGGCGCGTCACCGTAGATGCATGAAACCTTATCAGGATTTGCGGCTGCCCAGTTATAACAATACAGCCCACCGCGGCTGAGCCCGATCAATGCAGGCTTGGCAGAAAGCCGGTACTCTTTTGTCAGAGTCTCATAAAACCGATTCCAATGTTGCACCGCGGTCGGTGACCCAAGTTGATTCGGGACACTCATATAGGCGATATGAAAGCCGGCTTCCAAGAGGGCCTCATCGGGCTCGGGCCGATGGCCGAAAAACTCGCCGTGCCACAGCCACGGTCGTCCCGGTGCGGGCTTGGCCGGTGCGACAACCAAGACCGGATGATCATCGACCATAAAGTCATAACGATCGTAGCCGTGCCATTTGGTAGGGTTGCCAGGGAAGTTGGCTGGATGGGTCGATGCGTCGATTGAACTGGTCTCGGGTTGTCGAGTCGCGCCAGCTTTCGCTTTTTCAGTTGCGAAATCGACCAGAGGTTGACAACGGAAAAAACCTTCCCAAAAGTTGTGCCCTTGACCTTGGATCACCAATAATTCGACGCTGTCCGCAGCCCCGGCTTGGCGATATCGGTCGGCGAGCGTTGCAGAGTTTTCTTTAAGTGGTACGACCTTGTCGTCATCACCATGAATGATAAAAACGGGGATCCTCGCTTTGGCAATCACATCGATTTTTGAAATCGGATTCAACGAAGCGAGTTGAGCCTTTAATTCTTCTGTCGTTAGGCCGTAAGACGGCGCGGCCCGCTGGAGTCCTGGATAAGTTTGCAGGTCAAATACTGGGTAGATGCCAGCGATTCCGGCGACTTTGTCTGGATTGGCAATTGCCCAGCTGCTGGCCCAAAGCCCACCGCGGCTGCGTCCGAGCAAGCAGGGCTTAGCGGCGAAATCGCGGTTCTGGGTCAATTCGTTGTGCAATGCGGACATCAGCCGCTGGCCGTCGGGACTGCCATAAGCTTCCCCAGCATCGATTCCGGCGACTGCCACACCTGCCGCCAAAAACTGCTCGTGCATCCACTTTTCGTGACTATCGGGATAAGCCGGCAACGTTGGAGCGTAGTGGATCCAAGGCTGGGGTGATTTACGCAAATCCGCTGGCGGTAACAAAACAAATGCCACGCGTCCGTCTACCAAGAAAGATTCACCTGGTAGGATTAATTTCTTTTCCGCCGAGGCTTTTTGGGTGCCTTGTGTGTTGTCCTGTGCAATGCTGGGCGTCACCGCAGAGAACGCACCTGGGAGCAGAAAAAGAGTGGTTAAACAAGATAAGAAAATGCGTTGCGACATGGCAGAGACTATCGAGAGGGCGGGAAAGTAACCGAGCGATTGTAATCAAACAAAGGCACTAACGAGAAAAGGCCACTCCGCTGGGAGTGGCCTTTTCGATAAACCTAAGATTTATGATCGTAAGCGATTATGGGGTTGCTGGCGTTGCTGCCGGAGGAACAATAACGCGATCGCCATCGCTGTCGCTGGCTGCAACAATCGCGGCGATCGCACCACCGATTGCTGCCAAACCAAGGAATCCACCACCGCCGACTCCACCGCCTCCCATGCCGCCGCCTCCGCCACCACCTGCGAAACCACCGCCGCCCATCGGCGCACCGTAGCCTTCGTCGATGATCTCTTCGCCAATGACCTTTTCATCGATCAGCACGTCGCTGACGATGTTACCTTGAGGTGGGCCCATGCTTTGGAAGTTATCAACGATACCGTCACTTGGGGCCAATTGCAGTACGAACTGGCTTGCAACGCCCGTTTGCATCACGTTGACCAAATTATCATTACTGGCCGCATTGTTTGCGAAAGACCGGTTGTTCTCGCCAACCAATTCGAAACCGACCAAACCAGATCCCGAATTTCCAACAACCATCAGCGAAAAGACGCCTGGATCAAGAGCAGCGATTTCGAATCGTCCGCTGGTATCCGTTGTGATTCGTTCGACTTCGATACCGTCTTGGAACAGGAAAACGTTCGCTTCACGACTGGGCGACAATGCGTTGCCTACAGAGCCTGCGGCGTAGATCTGGCCGACCATGCCACCATCAGTCTGCTTTACACGGTGTACAGCCGAGCCTGCCACGGTGCTCGAAATCGCATTGACGTCGACGTTTGCGACGGTCGCGACGTTCTCGCCAAACTGACGAGGGGGCAGGTAGCGGATCAAGTTCGAATTGACCGACGAAAAGTCGATACGACCAGCGGAAACTTCGATGGCCGACGTTAACCCGGCCGCTTTCTCGTCGTCATGGGCAATCACGTGCAATGCCACGATGGCACAAATGTCTTTCGTGCCGCGTGTCAGAATGGTGTAAACGCCAGGTTCGACATCCGCGAATGTGAACTCGCCATTTTCATTTGCATTTTCGGTGCGTGCATCACCTTTCGCATCTGCCAAAGCGACAACCGCTGGAGAAACAGCGACGAAGGTACCATCATCTTGCGGAAGAACAACTTTACCCTGGATCGAACCGTCCTCGGCCTGACGAATCCACTGGTTGACCAGAAGCTGCGAGGTGGCGGTCTCCGCCGAAGTGGGATTAAACCATCCAGCGACCGCGATCAGGGCCGCCAAACAAGGCAAGAAATGCCGTAAAATTCGTGTTTTCATGAGCTTATCTGCAGTGATACTCGGTGCGATTTCTGAATGTTTGACTGCGCGGGATACGCGGGTTAGGAGGCGCCCGTGCATCGAGTGTATACGGAACCGGGGGGACGTTCAACAACTTTTACAGTTAAAGTCGAGAAAAACGAACCGAGTGAAATCGTCTTCCCCTGGGTTTTCGTTCTTGATCGCGACCATAGGGGACGCGGTAACCGCCTGTAGAATTGGCTATGGGCCAAGTTATCAGGCCGCGGAGGCGGCCCTAGGTTGTTAACGCAGCACGCTGCCACCCCAGCCGAGTTTTTCTCTTAATGTTCTATATTCATTTTGTCCGGGCACGGTCAGCATTTGGAAACTATGGTCAGCCGCACGGATGCGAATCCGATCGCCGCGCCGAATTTGCCCCAGAACGCGCCCATCGGTCACGATGCTGGTCGACTGGCTGGGGCGGGCCACGACCATTTCCAGTTTGGTATCAGCAGAATCGACTAACGGACGGTAGGTCAATGTATGAGGGCTAATCGGCTGAATCACGATTGCCCGTAAGTGCTTACGCAAGATTGGTCCGCCAGCGGAAAGGTTGTAGGCCGTCGAGCCGACGGGTGTGCTGACGATCAGCCCGTCGCAACGATACGTCGTGGCTAGTGTCTCGTCGGCGTACAGATCGATTTCCATGAGGTTATAGGGTGGACCACCGAGGATCGCAGCTTCGTTGAGCGCCAGTTGGTGGGCGATCTCTTT
Organism: Planctomycetaceae bacterium UBA6163; assembly: GCA_002428205.1. GTDB lineage: Bacteria > Planctomycetota > Planctomycetia > Pirellulales > Pirellulaceae > UBA6163. Next base: position 13,269 of record DIUH01000026.1, on the reverse strand, counting down.
GCCCTGGCGAATGTGAGAAACGCGCAGCATCAAGTGTTCGACGATTGAAAAACCGCCAGCGCACACCTTGGGCCAAGCGTCTAGGAAATCGTCGACTGACAATGCGGCCAAAAAACC
>DIUH01000026.1:0-13111 GCA_002428205.1 Planctomycetaceae bacterium UBA6163 | reverse complement strand
TGTAATGCGGTTAGCACACGCGACCGATCGGGCGCGCCGAGAATAGCGACCTTGAGCCTCCGAGGCATGTTGCCCGATAAAATTGCCTCAAGCGATGTCTGGTCGCCGACTTGATCGTGCGTCGTTTTGCTGCTCACGAATGCGGCTTCTTATTAACTTTAGAGACCGGCCTGTGCGTTTAAGACGCGTTGACTTCGATTGCCACCATCTGTCGGCACGCGGCCGCGATCTGCTTAGGGCCCAACCCGAGTTGGTCGAGCAAGGTTTCGCGATTCCCGTGTTCAATAAACTCGTCGGGCAAGGCCAAGCGTAGCAGTTTGCGTGTATCCAGTCGCTGGTCAGACGCCGATTCCAACACCGCAGATCCGAACCCGCCTACCTTAGCCGACTCTTCAACGGTAATCACGAATCCGCCTTGTTCAAAGGCGCGATAGACCATTTCATGGTCAATCGGTTTCGCGAATCGACCGTTGACGACGGTGATGCTCAATTCCCCAGCTAATAAATCGACCGCGGCCAAGACTTGGTCCAGCATTGCACCGTAAGCGATGATCGTTCCGTCGGTGCCGGTTCGCAACGTCTCACTTTTACCCAGCACGATTTCGGTGGGCGGATCGGCCAGATGCAATGCCGCAGCCTTGGGATAACGGATCGCCACTGCCGTGTCGTGCGATAACGCGAACTGCAGCATCGGCGTTACCTCATCCGCGTAGCCCGGCGCCATCAAAACCAAATTGGGGAACGATCGCAGGTAACCGATATCGAAAACGCCGTGGTGCGTTGGCCCATCGGGGCCGGTCAACCCGGATCGGTCCATCAAAAAGGTGACCGGCAATTTCTGCAGACAAACCTCTTGAAAAATCTGGTCGTGGCTGCGCTGCAGGAACGTGCTGTAGATATCAACGATCGGTCGCAAGCCCGCCTTGCACTGACCAGCGGCAAATGCAACGGCGTGCGATTCACAAATCCCGACGTCGAAAAATCGCTCGGAAAATCGCTCGCGTACCGGTTCCAGTTTGTTCCCTTGGCACATGGCAGCGGTCAGCACCGTGACCTTCGGGTTGGCTTGCATTTGGGCAAGGATCGCGTCGCGAACGAAGTTTGTGTAAGGCGGGCTGCCGTCGCTGCCCAGCGGAACCGGTTTGCCGCCTTCGTCAAGAAAAGCAGGTGGTGTATGGAAATAGACGGGGTTCTGTTCGGCCGGCTTGTAGCCGTGGCCCTTTTCCGTCACCACGTGTAGCAGAACGGGGCCGGGCAAATCACGGACCATCCGCAGGTACTTGCGTAACAACGTGACATCGTGGCCGTCGATTGGGCCGATGTAGCGAATCCCAAGTTCCTCGAACAACATTCCGCCCAAAAATCCGGCCTTCACACCTTCCTTCAACTGGGCAAGCATCCGTTCGGCAGGGTCACCAAACATCGGCACCTTTCCCAGCGCCTTCGCAACCTCGTGCTTGAGGCCGGTATAAAACGGATTGCTTCGCAGACGGTCAAGGTACGCAGCCAGGGCGCCAACACGCGGACAAATCGACATCTTGTTGTCGTTCAAAATAATCGTCAGCTTATCGCCCGATGCACCTGCGTTATTCATCGCTTCGAACACAATTCCGCTGGGCAGTGCACCATCGCCAATCACCGCCACGCTGTGACGTGTCGCCTGGCCCATCAATGCGTCACCGCTGGCCAGTCCCATCGCCGTACTGACACTGCATCCGGCGTGGCCGGTCATAAACAAGTCGTACGGACTTTCAATCGGATTGGGATATCCCATCAATCCGCCTTGATTGCGAATCGAGTCGAATTGATGGTATCTACCGGTCACTAACTTGTGCGGATAGATTTGATGGCCCGTGTCCCAAATCAAACGGTCGCTGCGAAAGTCAAACTCGGTATGCAGCGCCAAGCAAAGCTCCACAACCCCAAGATTGCTGGCGAAGTGGGCCGTTCGGGTTGCCAACAAATTGCACAGGACATCGCGGATCTCAACCGCCACCGATTCGAGTTCAGCGGGGGTGAAAGTTTTTAATACCTCAGCGTCGTCAAGTCTCGACAGCAGCGGATGTTTACCGATCTTCATAGGTGCGGTCTCAGAGGTCATTTGCGTTGGGCTCAATCCGTTGAGTGCTCGGTAATTCGTGATGCGAAAGCGTTATCGTTTGCGGTCGCGGACGAATCCCGCTAAACACTGTAACCGCCAGGCGTCGTTTCCAAAAACGTCAATTGCCGTTATCGCTTGGGAAATCAGGCTATCGGCATAGCGTCGTGCGTCGGAAAGCCCCATCATTCCGGGGTAGGTCAGCTTCCCTTTTGCGGCATCTTTGCCGGTCCGCTTGCCCATTTCGGTGTCGCTTGCCGAATGGTCCAAGCAATCATCGACGACCTGAAAAGCGAGTCCCAGCGGTCGAGAATACCGGTAAAGGTTCTCCAACGCCGCGTCATCCGCCCCACCAAGGATCCCGCCGATGGCGACGGCAGCATCAATTAATGCCCCGGTCTTTCGCCGATGAATCGCTTCGAGCCTTGCCAGTGATTGTTCTCCGCCGGATTCCGCGGCAAGATCCTCGGCTTGGCCACCGACCAAACATTCCGGCCCCGCCGCCTTTCCCAGCACGCGGATACATCGGTACGCGAGAAGCGGGTCGCTGATCGTGGTGGCAAGATGCTCAAAGGCCATCGCCAACAGCGAATCGCCCGCCAGAATCGCGGTCGCTTCGTCAAACTGGATGTGCGTCGTTGGGCGTCCTCGTCTCAGATCGTCATCATCCATCGCCGGCAGGTCGTCATGGACTAGCGAATAGGCGTGGATCATTTCGACCGCAACCGCACCGGGCATCGCATCGTCAAACGTCCCACCGACGGCTTGAGATGCCATCAGAGCGAGTGCTGGACGCACTCGCTTTCCAGGTGCCAAAAGCGAATACCGAATCGCGTCGCCGAGCATTTCAGGACAATGCGTCGAGAAATCGCACGCTTGGGCAAGTGCCGTTTCAATTCTCGGCAGTAGGTCCGATATGCCATCGGCCAGGGCGTCTTGTGAAGCTGGATTCAATCCGAAAACTCGACGTGTGTCCAAACCTTGCGCGAAGATGAGCGTCAGATCACGATAAAACACGCCGACTGCCTCAAACACAAACTATTTATAAGTTAGCAGAGGCTATTTAGAACAGCCCAGGACTTTTTTCACCGTTTTCTTCTTCATCATCTGCGACCGTTGACCGGCTCGTCTTGCGTTCGGCCGTCCGCCGACTACCCCGTTTGGCCTGTTTTTCATCAAGCGTCATGTCCGACTCGTCAAACGAACTGGTGATCGGATTGCCGTCGGCATCAAATCCGCTCAATAAGGTGATCCGCCGTTCGGCATCGCTCAGCAATTGATGGCACTCTTTTAGTGTTTCAATCCCTTTTTGGTACTGGGCCAGTGATTCGCCCAAGTCGAGTTCACCTCGTTCGAGGTTCATTACAATGACTTCGATTTCGTCCAATGCAGATTCGAAACGACGTGGCCGCGGTGCCGATTTTACCTGTCGTGACTTACGAATCGGCTGGTCGGCCTCCGCGTCGGTGTCGAAGTCCGATTGCCGCGCGGCGGGATCGTCTTGGTCGTCTTTCATGGGGCCTCCAGGCTTGGATTTATAAAACCGATCTACGCAACCGATCTACGCAACCGATTTTGACAATTGATGTTTTCGACGTATCTGTTTAATGGGCGTCGGTTAAAACCGGGGACGAACTTTTTTAAGTTGGTGGAAAGTTTCTGGGGACTTAATTCACCACCCGGACCCCCAGTTTACTGTTCCAGCAACGCATTCAACACAGTTTTGGGCTCTTAGCGCCCATCCGAAAACCGAAGTTAACCGCGGCGAGCGCCCAAGTGGTTGTCGGTTTTTGGATGGGGTCGTAGGCGTTACGGCGGTTTTTCGAATCAGGCCATTTCGATTGGGTCAACGGTTTAAAGCATGTCGAAAAAAACATCGATCAGCAAGCGAGGCGGTCATCCGACCGGACCGTTGCGCGATGTCGTTAACCATGCAAAGGGAGGCCAACAAGCGTCCTCATCGGACGTTTGCATCGATCCGCTCGATTTTTTTGATGTTCTGCTGCCCGTTTGTGAGGATCCGGACCGAGCGGTTAAAGGCACTTCCTCAGCCGTTTCGCTGGGGCCGCAAAAAACGGGGATGCCATTGATCGCCGAGCATTCCAAGGCGTTGCCCAATCCTGCTGCTGAACCGGCTGCACAATCGCTAGGCAGCGATTTATCCGCAACGACACACGTCGAACTGTTCGAGTCGCTTCGATACTGGGAATCCGAGCTTCGGCAAGCCGAACTTGATCTGCAGCATAAAGCTGAAGACTTGGCGGCCCGGCGTCGCGATTTTGCTAAAGAAATGCGAGCCCAGCGGCGCGCCGTGCAACGCCCAACCGCGACCGCCTGCAGTGACCAGCCTCTCGGAACAACTGAGAATACCGACGCGCGACTTGGGGAAATGCAGTCGCAGATCGAACTGTTGGTCACGCTGCTTCGTGATGCTTGGCCGATGGGCGGCAATCAGTCGCTTGATGGCTCCAGCAACGACACGGACACGCCGGTGCCAGTGGTCGAAACGGACGGCGATGTCGATCGCTATCTGGCCGAAATTGACGCGTTGAAGTCGCAAGTTGAGTCTTTGGTCGAACAGAACAACCAACTTGCCACTGAACTGGCGCACCTGACTGTGCAGCGAACCGTTGATCAATCGAGCGACGCGGCCGCGTCAATGTCTTGGGAAGAACGAAAAGAATTGCTGTATCGCCAATTCGAGTCAGAAGATAACGGCGTGCCGTTCAGTCCCGAACAACTGACCAGTGAACAGTGTTCGCGACTCAATCACGAAATGGCGTGCATGCAACAAGAATTGCGCGCTCGGGAAAGCGAAATCGCCGAACTTCGCGCCGTGCTGGAGCATCGTCCTGAAGTACAAGACAGTGATCTAGCGGTAGGTGCAGCAGCAATTACACGGCTTTTCGATGATGACGAGCTGATACGCGAAGAACGATCGCGACTGAAGGACATTCAAACCGAATGGGAAGCAAAGTTCCGCGATATGGAAATCGCAGCCTCAATCGAACGCGCCAGCCTGGCCCGCGAGCGACGTCAACTCGAATGCCAAAATGCCGAACTTGAAGAACAACTCGCCCACTTAAAACAGGAACTGCGTCAAGAATCAATCGCCGGGCCGGCGCAGACTCGACGCTGGTTCGCAAAACTTGGGCTTGGCGAGTAGGTCTCGCTTGAGCGTGGGTGATGAGAATTAAAAATTCGAAACGACCCCGCTCCAACAGCGGAAAACGGGCGTACGGCCCGCCGAGCCATTTAAACAGTCGATGAAAGGCCGGCGGTTACCACACAACCGGATCAGATCATTTCTTTCTGTGACGAATCCGGGCTCTCATTCGTCGTTTCTTTCTGCCCACTTTACGGCGCCCTTTTCCTGTCTTCTTCGTACCCACCTAAAACAATCTCCCAATGGTGTGCCTAAATTGGTCTTGGCTATTTGGTTAAGACCGATAGTTGCTGGTCTGTGCGGTTGGTGCCGTCCTGATCAACGGGCCGCGTAGCGTAACAAAAATCGTCGCTTTGACAATGGCATCTGACCTCACTCGGTGCGATTCATCCGACGGATCTCCGCCGAGCATGCTTGCGATCGCCGGCCGGGTGTTGTTTTTCATCTTTAGGGGGGCGTGGTTGTGCACCACGACGTCATCCCAATCGCAATCGATTTCGCCCGGCCAGTGGTGCCGTCCAGTTTAGGGGCCAGTCGGGTCGCCCAGACTTTCATGGCGTTTTTCCTAGTCCGGCTTGCCACCTTTGGCAATCGCGTTGGCAACCGAAGCCATGGCGACAACTGCTCGCGCGGTTCGATTACGATAAAATCCGATACAGCGGTATCCACGACTGGGCGTGTCGCCATCGCGCGGCACACGCCCTGAACACCACCCACCGCTGGCCCAATTCACTGATCCCCGCCCTTTGTCGCCAAGCTGTCATGAAAACTTACACTTCAATTCGAGTTGTGTTCCGCCAAATCGCCTTGGCTGTAATCCTTCCGGTTTGGTTTTCGGCGTCCGGTATCGCCCAGCAGGCATTTTTGCTTGCCCCGTCGCACGTCGGCTTACCGCGCCCCGAACATGCGGCAACCAACCGCGCCTTCCAGGGCATCCCGAGCCTGGCGGTCGCCCCGTCGGGTCGAATCTGGGCCAATTGGTACGCCGGCGTCACGCCTGGTGAAGACGAAAACAATTATGTCGTGATCACGACCAGCGCTGATGGCGGGAAAACTTGGAACGAATCGTTAGTGATCGATCCTGATGGTCCTGGACCGGTACGTGCTTTCGACCCCGAGATATGGATGTCGCCCGACGGTCGGTTGTTCGTATTCTGGGCACAGGCCCAAGGCCATGACGGAACCGTCGCCGGGGTTTGGTGTATCGAAACAGACCGTCCCGATGCCGCCAATCCGATCTGGTCCAAACCTCGGCGTATCGCCGACGGCATCATGATGTGCAAACCGACCGTTCTTTCCAGCGGCGAATGGTTATTGCCTGTATCGACTTGGCGAAAAACAGATAACAGTGCCAAGGTTATCGAATCATCCGATGGAGGAAAAACCTGGGCGCTGCGTGGCGCTTGTCATGTTCCCGAAAAGGACCGCCAATTCGATGAGCATATGATCATTGAACGACAGGATGGTTCCCTTTGGATGCTGGTGCGTACAAACTATGGGATCGGGGAAAGTGTATCGAGCGACCGAGGGAAGACCTGGCCTGTACTGAAGCCATCATCAATTGCCCATCCCAGCGCAAGATTCTTTATCAGGCGATTGCAATCGGGCAATTTGTTGCTCGTCAAACATGGCCCCGTCAAAGAAAAGACCGGAAGATCGCATTTGACCGCCTATTTGTCGAAAAACGACGGAATCGATTGGTTCGGTGGATTGTTGCTGGATCAGCGCAGTGGCGTCTCTTATCCGGACGGCCAGCAAACGCCTGATGGAAGGATTCACATCATTTATGACTACAGTCGAACCGGTGAACGAAACATATTGATGGCTTCGTTTGCCGAATCGGATGTCGCCAGCGGTTCGAGCGAAAGCGATACAGTCGAACTGCGTACGCTAGTCAGTCGGGCGTCCGGCGGACGCGAAAAGCAAACCGCAAAGCCGTCACCGGTTTTGCCCAACGCCGATGGAAAACCGCTGGGATTGACCGTCGACGATGCGGGATTGAAGAAGGCCGGGCAATGGGAAGACGCCGGTTACGCGGTTAAGTCTTTCGAAGTTGACAAAACTATCTTTACCGATCGCAATTATAAGATTGCAGAGCCTGTCGCCATGTTCAAAAACGCTCGATTCTTGCAAGTGCCATTGGATGGCAAGAAGCGACTGACATGCAGCAGCAGTGGCTTGGTCGCTTTCCTGACTCCCCAACCCGATCGCAATCAAGACTCCCAGACATCGCAATTGGTCGATCAAGGTTTTGAGCTTGTTGCGATGCCCGAAATTCGGCTTTTTGATCCGGCCAATCCTGGCAATTATTGTTCGTTGTATCAAAAAGTTTGCGCTGAAGGTGAAGTGATCACATTTGGTAAATGGGCTGTGCCTGTGGTATTTCGCTAGAAGGTCTGTCGGTTTTGCGAAGCAGGAACGATCTGATGCACGACACCGGTTGTCACAAGAAACGATTGCCCCTGGGGAAGTGATTGTGCAAACAATTTAGGCATTTACTGTTTGGTGCCCATCCGGAAACCGTTAAACACTTTGCCGCCAGTCGGGGTTCAATTCGACCAAGGGATAAGGATGTCGGATGCTGTTTTGCAAAGCCGCCGTAAAACAGTCTAGTCGCTATGTTTACGGCCCCGTGTCGGCGTTAATCAATGCTTGCGGATTCAATCGGGCCGCCCACAGCGATGGCAACCCATGCTTTTCGACTTCGTGAGGCGAATGCCTGCTTCGCGGACAGTCGAAAATAGATTTTCGATTCCGGGTTGTGAAGGTCGATATGAGTTTCCGAACGTCTCAATTCCGACAGAGTCCCGATGCTCGAATCGCCCTTGTACTCAATCCACTTGTCTTCCACTTGGCGGAACTCGTGAACCGGTTCGTTATCCGCCGAATCCCAGCGCCAACGCTTACAGTTAGCAATCTGTTGTTGTTCTTCGGGGGTTTGGGTGGTTAAGGCCTCGATCATATCGATCGCGCTTTCAATCCTCTGGCGTGCTTCGGCCCAATTGGCGACCTGATTCTGGTTGCTGACTTGCAATCGAATGATTTTCTCAAGCAATTGACGCGCCTCTGTGGTTCGTCCAACAATATTCAGCGCTCGCGCGAGATTCTCCATCGAGGTAAGAGTTGCCGAAGCTTTTTCGCCCATCAACAATGTTTGGCCGGTCAGTAATTGTTGGCGATAGTCGATCGCCTTGTCGAAATCCTCGATTGCTTCGCAATCCTCCGCCAACGTGCGCATCGTTGTGTGCGTCTCAGCGTTCTTTGTGCCGAGTCGTTTGATGTCTCTAGCAAGAACCTCTTCGCGCAACGGTATTGCTTCGCGGTTTCGGTTGATGTCGCTATACACATTGGCAAGGTTAAAGATCGAGGCTTGAGTACTTTTGTCGTCACGACCAAGCACTTCAGTCTTTCCTTCGATCACTTGTGTATAAACTTCAATGGCATCCTGGTGTCTGTTTCCGAAGTGGTAAACATCCCCAAGCAGGTGTAAAAACAGCAGGTTTTTTTCGCTTTCCGCCCCGTAACGCGCCTCCCAGTATTGACGGCCGGATTCTAGTAATTCAATCGCTCGGTCATGCATTCCTTCGTCAGAGTATCGGCTTGCGAGGCTCACGCGGGAAGTGATCGCCGCAGGATGGCTCGGACCGGCAACCCGTTCTAGTGACACAAATACATTTTCGCGTAACAGCAAAGATTTTTCTTTTTCGCGTCCGATGGTGTCGTAGGTGATCGCCAGAACAATTCGACACCCAATAAGTAGGCTGTGGTCAGGTTCGAGAATCTGTTCAGCACCCTCAACCACTTTTTCATAAGTTTGCAATGCGCTTGCGACGTTACCCACCGCATGCTTCGTAAATCCATACGCCATCAAAGCAAACAAATGTCTTCGATCAAGCTCGCCGTATCTTTGACCGGTTATATCGACCAAGCGTGCCAATTTGGGAATGCCTTGGACAATCCTAAAAAAGCTCATGGTTCGTGCACCGATGTTGGTCGTCACCGATGGCAGGACGAATCGACGGATATCGAGTCGTTTCTCAATCACCTCTGCAACAGCTTGGAATGCGTCATCAAAGTTCTTTAGGGGATCGTCGGCCGGCGCACTGGCGGAGTTGTTGAGGTCGGATGTCGCTCTCGCAGATAAAACATCAAGGCGATCTGTAAGCTTTGCTAATGAAGCGACAGCCTCATCTGCCTGGCCCGCGGCCAACTGTTCGAAACCAAGGTTCATCAAGGCGGCGAGCGTTTCAGAATGCGTTTCTCCATATACCGACTCAATGGTGTCGAAAGCTGAGAGTACATACTTAACGGCTTGGGCGCTTTCACCAAGCGAGCCATACGTCTCGCCGATTGTCGCTAAAATTTGGGCTTGAACGAGCGGTTGACCAGGGAAGGCGCTCGCAATTTTACCGGGCGAGAAATCCTCTGCGGCTCGGTTTAACAAGTCGAGCACCGTAACTTCGGAAACCTTTTTATCGACCGAACCGCCGCCTGCGCCGAGCAAGTTCACTTGCTCCCATGGGCTCGCGCCTCGTAACAGGTTGTTCTGTAAGAAATCCCGCACAGCCTGGGCGCTGCGATTCTCCGTTTCGGCACGCTGCCGTTCGTTATCGGCAACCTGCTGCTGCTGAAGTGCACGCGATTCATTTTCTTGAGCTTTGGCTTCGGCGGACTTTGCTTGGTCAAGCGCTATAGCTAGATTTTCGTTAGCGGATTTCAGTTCGTCAGTTTTCGAATTGAGTACAGTGTACGCCATCATCAAAGCACCAGCACGTTGCTGTGCCACAAGCGCAAACGAAATGCTGGAAATCAATCCGAGCGTTAAAACCAGCAATACGACCACGCTCAACGATGCTACTGCAGGGTTTTTAACACACCAACGCCGAGTCTTTTCCAATGCGCTCAGAGGCCTTTCAGGTATCGGTTCACCTCGGATGACTTTATTAAGCCGATCGGCGACCTCTGCAATAGTCGGATACCGCCTGTCGGGAGTCTTCTCAAGACACTTCAGACAAATCGTTTCGAGGTCTTGTGGTACCAGAGGATTGAGGTCGCGAACCGCAACCGGTTCGCGATTGATCACCTGCATCATGGTGGCTTGCGCGTTTGCAGCTTGAAACGGCGGCCTACCTGTCAGCAGGTGATAAAGCGTGGCGCCAAGCCCGTAGATATCGGTGGCCACTGTTACCTTGCCAGAATCGACCACTTGTTCCGGTGACATGTAAGGTGGTGATCCGATCGCGACCTCACTTGCGGTTAACTGTTGATCACCCTCTGAAAGTTTTGCCAGGCCGAAGTCAGCAAGCAACGCACGATCTTGTTTTTTATCGATCATCACATTATGAGGCTTGACGTCTCGGTGGAGGATGCCGCGAAAGTGAGCTTCGCTTAATGCCCCTGCGATCTGACTCATGTAGCGAGCCGCTTCCAATGGCTCCAAGGGCCGATCGGTCAATCGGTCTTTAAGGCTTACGCCTTCTACAAATCGCATCGCGTAGTAAGGTTGCCCTTTTATCTCTCCGACGTCATAGACCGTCACAACATGGTCATGCTCCAGCAAAGCAGTCGCTTGTACTTCAGTGCGAAATCTTGCCAGTGCGTTTTCCCGCACGGCAGGCAAGAGGTTGCCTAGATAGTCGGGTCGAATCAGCTTCAACGCGACCAGACGTCCGGTTCCTGCATGTTTCGCCTTGTAGACAACACCCATTCCGCCGTGGCCGAGTTCGTTGATTATTTCGTAATCACCGAACCGGGCGTGTGTCGCTGATTGTTTGGGCACGCTGTGCTGATCAGCCACGTAACCGATCGTCGTTTCCTGGTGTGGAACCAATTGTGGATCGGTTGTATCGAAGTCGGCGGCGCCCGGTTTAGTGTCTTGATCGTCCTGTCGCTGTGGTGGCAGGCAATGGGTGACGGCATGTTGAGGATCTTCAGGCGATGGTTGGTCCATGTCAATTACAGCTTGCTGAAGTTTGAATGCACTGAACTTATAGCACTTTTAGACTTATAGCTTCTCCGCAAACCACAGCTACCGCCACAGCGGCTAATGGTTTTCGGCTAGGTTTTTTAGGCCACGTTGATCATGATATTTTGATACAATATTTTGCTCAAACCGAAGGTTGGCTGTGTGGATGTCAGGTAATTTCCCGCGTGCGGTTACCACGCCCGATGGTGGCAGTCGACTATTCAAGAAAGCCGTGAGAGCATGCGCCCATCGTTCCGCTCAATCCGGACTGCTTCGGCTTGTTTAACATGATTTTGGAGACGAAAAAAAATGATTCGGTAGACGGCGTGCCGATCGGAAATGCTCGATCAGCACCATTATGGTAGTCCAATGCGAAAACGAGTAAAATAAGCCTTATCGCGTATGCCGTAGCGGCGGCTATATTTTATCAACCTTGCTCAGAACACTTATTTTTGTGGATCGCTATGAAACCTTTATTGATACCCTCTTTGGCCGTCGCATGGTTTTTCGCTTTTTCCCCATTATTTGTACAGTCATTTGTGCCTGTGGTTGCTGCACAGGAAAATGCTTCGACGGGCGGCCAACTGTTGACAGGCCAGAGTGTCGTTGCGCAAGGGTCAGAATTAAAGCTGGTCGTTGGCGACTGCAAGTTTACCGAAGGCCCGGCCAGCGATTCCCGAGGCAACGTTTATTTTACCGACCAGCCCAATGACCGGATCGTGCGGATCGGTATCGATGGCACAATCAGCGATTTCCTGAAGCCCGCGGGGCGATCCAATGGGATGTTCTTCGCACCCGACGGCAAGCTGATCGCTTGTGCCGACGGGAATACGGAAATGTGGGAAATCGACACACAAACCCGATCGCATCGGGTCTTATTTTCGACTTATGAGGACAGTCGTTTTAATGGCCCCAACGACGTCTGGGTTCACCCATCAGGAACGCTCTATTTCACCGACCCCTTTTACAAGCGTCCTTGGTGGCAACATACCGAGCAACCGCAACCGACTCGAGCAATCTACGCCGCAGACCGAGATGGCTCGAACGTTCGTTTGCTGGACGACCAGTTCAAAACTCCGAACGGAATCGTTGGCGATGCGAATCGCAAGCTGTTGTTCGTCGCGGATATCGGCGACTCGAAAACTTATGTTTACACGATCGCTGATGATGGAACGCTGGAGAATCGCAAACTGTTCTGCAACGAAGGATCCGATGGCATGACGCTCGATCGAGATGGCAATCTTTATTTGACCGGCAGAGCGGGGGTAACGGTTTACGATTCATCGGGCCAAAAACGAGAAGTCATCGCCGTGCCCCGAGGCTGGACTGCGAACGTTTGCTTCGGTGGCAAAGGGCATAACCAACTGTTCATCACCGCCAGCGATGCGGTCTTTACCATCGAGACCAATACTCGCGGATTGTAATGGTTGCTTCGCTAGCCACGCCGCGCGGTGACAATGAAGTACTGGCCGCTCGGATGGATTCTGATGTCTCTCCAGCCGGGGAATAGGTTTTCTTGGTACCAGGTGGCGTTCTTTGTCACCAGGTACAAGACGCCGCCAGTGATGAGCGCCTTCAGCGCCGAATCGACGAACAGTTTCGCGATGCGAAAGTCGGCGTAATAAGGCGGGTTGGCGACGGCGAGATCGTAGGTGGCCGGTTGATCAACTTCACCAAAGCAGTTCAATCTCGCTGTTAGCGTCGTCACTTGATTCAATTGGGCCGATTCGGCGGCACAGGCGACCGCCCGCGCGTTGCTGTCGATCGCCAAGACCTCGATCGGCATCGCTTCGCCTTGGTGGTTCCCTTGAGCCCGTGCGGCAATCGCGACCCCGACCGCTCCGCAACCGCAACCGATATCAAGCACGCGCAGCGTTTTCCC
>DIUH01000355.1:31146-32139 GCA_002428205.1 Planctomycetaceae bacterium UBA6163 | reverse complement strand
CTGAGTTCGCGGACAAAAGCGAACGAGGGCTCTATGGTGACGTGGTCGAAGAGATCGACTGGAGCGTCGGACAAATCCTCGACACGCTGCGAAAGTTATCGCTCGACCAGCGAACGATCGTTTGGTTCACCAGCGACAACGGACCGTGGTTGTCCTTCGATTCGCATGGCGGGACGGCGGGACTGTTGCGCGAAGGCAAAGGGATGACTTGGGAAGGTGGCATGCGCGTTCCCGCGATCGCTTGGTGGCCGGGAACGATTCCACCGGGCCAGACCAGTTCGGCGATTTCCAGCACGCTGGACATTTTGCCGACCAGCATCAAGATGGCCGGCGGCGAAGTGCCCACCGATCGCGTCATCGACGGCTACGACTTGACCGAAACGCTAAAAGGCACCACGGATTCGCCGCGCGAAGTGATGTATTTCTATCGCGGCGTTCGGCTGATGGCGATTCGCAAAGGCCCCTGGAAGGCACACTTCATCACGCAAGGTTCTTACTCAGGCGACACCAAGCCAAAGACCCACGACCCACCACTGCTGTACCACCTGGGCGTCGATCCGTCGGAAAAATGGGACGTGGCGAAGGATCATCCGGACGTCGTCGCGGAACTGATCCAGGCCGCCCAGGAGCACAAAAAGACGGTTGAGCCGGTCGAATCGCAGTTGGAAATACCGCTCGCCGCTGGTCAATAAACGGCTGAAATCCGCCACGGCCTTTCACGCCCTGATTCACGTCGCGGTGTGAAAGTCCTACGATGGGATCATCGGCGGCGATCGCTAGTCACGCGTCCACCCCCGATTCCGATCTTTTGGCAATCCAATCAACCAGCAATGGGTGGCGAGAACTCATGGACGACCTGTTACACGGCTTGACCGAGCCGCAGTGTGAAGCGGTCAATCACATCGATGGACCGCTGTTGATGTTGGCCGGCCCCGGCAGCGGTAAGACGCGGGTCGTGACGCATCGCATCGCGAACCTGTTGCGGCAAGGCAT
>DIUH01000355.1:0-31139 GCA_002428205.1 Planctomycetaceae bacterium UBA6163 | reverse complement strand
CCGATGGTCGGATTGAGCGAAAACTATTCGATCCTCGACGCCGCCGATTCGCGAGTGGCGATCAAGCGTGCGTGCGAAGTCGCCGAAGTTTCGCTTTCTCATACTTCGCCCGATGCCGTTGCCGCAGTGATCAGCCGCGCGAAAAATCGGCTGATCACCGCTGAGATGATGGCCACGATGCCGGTCAAATACAACGAACAGGTCGCTGCGCAGGTTTACCCGGTCTACCATCAATTGATGATGACAGCCAACGCGGTCGACTTTGACGACCTGTTGTTGCACGTGGCCGTACTGCTACGCGAAAACGCCGAACTGCGCGCAGACCTCGATTCGCGTTATCGATACATTTTGGTCGACGAATATCAGGATACGAACCTGGCGCAATACGCAATCGTTCGCGCCCTTTCGATCGACTATCCCAACCTGTCGGTCACCGGTGACCCCGACCAATCGATTTATGGATGGCGCGGCGCTGATATCAATAACATTCTCGACTTCGAGAACGATTATCCGACCGTCAAAACGGTTCGGTTGGAACAGAATTACCGCAGCACGCCCAACATCCTACGCGTTGCCGATCAATTGATCCGTGCCAATCGCCGTCGTAAGCATAAGAAACTCTTTACGGAAAACCCCGAAGGCGAACCGGTTATCCTCAAAAGCTATCGTGACAGCAAGTCCGAAGGCGACGACATTGCGGAACGGATCGCCCATGCGATCTTAGAAGAAAACTGTCAACCAAAAGACTTTGCGATCTTCGTGCGAATGAACTCATTAACGCGAACGATCGAACACGCGCTCCGGCGCTGCAATCTGCCGTACCAGATTGTCAATGGCACCGAGTTCTATCAGCGCAAAGAGATCAAAGACTTGTTGGCCTATTTGCATTTGATCAACAACCCCAGCCACGATGTCGCACTCGAACGCGTGATCAATGTTCCGGCTCGCGGTATTGGCGCGACAACCGTCCAGCGTCTTCGCCAAGTCGCCAATCGCGAGCGGATTCCGATCCTCGATGCGGCTCGAAAGGCTGGGTTGATCGAAACGATTCCCAAACGATCGGCCGTTAAGGTCGCTTCATTTGTCGCGTTGTACGATTCGTTGTGCGTTAAGGCGACCGCGACAATCGAAGATTTGGTTTTGTATTTAATTGAAGAGACGGGGTATCGCGAATACTTGAATCAAACCGGTGATGATGACGAGGACAACGACCGATCGGCGAACGTCGACGAGTTTGTCAATGCGGCCGTTGAGTACGATCGCCAACACCCGGAAGACGGTTCGTTAGAAGAATTTTTGGAACAGATTGCCTTGGTGTCCAGCACCGATCAATGGGAAGACAACAACGACCGCGTCACCGTGATGACGTTGCACGCGGCCAAGGGGTTGGAGTTTCCGCGCGTCTATATCATCGGCGTAGAAGACGATCTGTTGCCTCACGCACGCAGCAAAGAAAGCGAAGAACAGATCGAGGAAGAACGGCGACTGTTGTTCGTCGGAATCACACGTGCTCGCGAACGTTTGCAGTTAAGTTATTGCCAAAGCCGCAGCATTCACGGCCAGGCACGCCCAGTTATACCGAGCCCATTCTTGCTGGAGTTGCCGCGCGAGGACATGCGCCAGGTCGATGCGGCGCCCGAAGCCGACTTCTTTGACGATTCGCCTTATCCCGACTCGTGGGATATCCCCGATGACGATGATGACGACGAAATGTGTCAATTGGTTGAAGAAGAACGAGCGGCGATTCGGCGCTCAAAACCATCACCTCCGGTCGCGATTCCCCAAATCAAGACAGCGGCACAGATGACCGGAGCGACACCAAGCCTGATTGGGCAATTAAAGACGGGCATGGTGGTGGAGCATCCACGTCACGGCGAGGGAACCGTCGTATCGCTCAGCGGTCGAGGCCCCAAATGCACGGCAACGATTCGGTTTGATGATGGCGAGATGAAATCGTTTCGGGTCGCATTCGCCGACCTACGCGTTGTGAATTAATCTACGCCGTGTGTTCGTGTATAAAAATCAGATTCTTCGGCCGCACCACTGATCGAGTCGATTCAATAGTGACCAACCATCCTGACGTTCAAACACAACGCGGCAATCGCGATCCGGTTCCAATCGGGAACCTATCGGGATTCAAAACCTACTTTCAGGCAGACCTACTGTCTGGGTTTCTCGTCTTTCTGATCGCTCTGCCGCTCTGTTTAGGCATTTCGCTGGCGAGCGGATTTCCACCACTGGCCGGCGTCTTTACCGCGATCATCGGATCGATTGTTGCCGCCTCGATCAGCAATTCTGAATTGACGATCAAAGGCCCGGCGGCCGGTCTGATCGTGATTGTGCTGGGTTGCGTGACCGACTTTGGCGGCGACGGGATGGCGGGCGGTTGGACCGATACGGACCTGCAGGCCTATCGCGCCACGTTGGCTGTCGGTGTGGTCGCGGCAATTTTGCAGGTCAGCTTGGGATTGTTGCGAGTCGGCATTATCGGCGAATTCTTTCCGACCGCGGTCGTCCACGGCATGCTGGCCGCAATCGGCGTGATCATTGTCGTCAAACAGATTCCTGTTGCACTAGGAGTCGCGGCAAAAGGGGAACCGCTGGAACTTTTACGACAGTTGCCCGAGTTTATCCTTGGGGCCAATCCGGCAATCGCACTGATCGGTTTGGTCAGTATCGCGATCATGTTTTCTTGGCCAATGTTTGAAGCCCGGTTTAACCGGTTAAGGCGTGTACCGTCGGCACTGCTCGTTCTAGCCGTCGCGATCCCGATGGGGATGGCCGTTGATTTCATTCGCCAACATCCCTTTTTCTCCGCAGATAATGAAAATCCGATCGACGAACAGTTTCTAGTACAAATGCCGACCGAAGTCTTTGGAATGTTTTCCGAAATAACCACGCCCGACTTCACGGCGCTCAAACAACCCAAGGCATGGTGGTGGGTAGTGTTATTTTTCACAATCGGCAGCATCGAATCGCTGCTCAGCGCTAAAGCGATCGATCGGCTCGATCCTTACAAACGTAAACCCAATCACGATCGAGATCTGGTTGCAGTCGGCACAGCCAATGTCGCCGCTTCGCTGGTCGGCGGCTTGCCAATGATCTCTGAAATCGTCCGCAGTCGGTCAAACATTGACAACGGCGCCAAAACCCGATTCTCGGGATTTTGGCATGGCATCTTTCTGCTGCTATGCGTCGGTTTGATCCCCACCGTTTTGCATCTGATTCCGCTGGCGGCGCTAGCCGCGATGTTGGTTTACACCGGATTTCGATTGGCGCACCCTCGCGAGTTTATCACTGCCTATAAGATCGGTCGCGAGCAATTCATCGTTTTTACGACAACCGTGATCGCGATATTGGCGACAGATCTGCTGGTCGGCGTTCTGGTCGGAATCGGCGTTAAGTTCTTGCTCTGTATAATCGATGGAGTGCCACTCCGTTCATTGTTCAAACCACACTTGGAAGTGACGCCAGGCGATGGTGATATGTGTGTGATTCGTGCGCACCAGTCGGCGGTATTTTCGAATTGGATACCTTTTCGCCGCAAACTGGAACGTATCGGACTGGCCAATCGACAAAACGTTACCGTTGATTTATCCGCGACAACACTGGTCGATCACAGCGTGAGAGAAAAACTGCACGAAATGCAGGGTATTTTCGCTGAAGAGGGACTCGAATTGAATATCATTGGGCTCAACGGACCTTTGGCCCAAACCGACCACTAAATGACATAGCCCAACGTAGCTGGACTCGCCAGCGTTCAGGCGCCCACCGAGCAATCACTAATCAATCACCGAAGTCTGGCGACTCCGGCTACGCCGACCNNGTATAATTCGAACGTGGCGACCAAGTCCCCTTCCCAAGAAACTGGCCAACCCGGTCGTCGAGCGACTTTTTGCACACCTTAACGATTGCGGCATTGCCAGCGTCAACATAGGAAGCCGCTCGAAGAATCTCTTTCATTTTTCCTGGGTAATCCGACAGCAGATTTCGAAACAACACTTGCGATAGTTCATAGCTTAGCTGCTGGCCTTCGTCAGCAGAATAAAAAGACTCGCCGGACCAGAACGAATGAATCGTATCCGCGTTCCAATAATCGTGATGTCGCTGGCGACCTTCGTGATCGATGCGGAAATAGGATGTACCCGATACAACATCCTCCATGAATTGGCTGACCCCTTCGTTAAGCCAAAGTGGTAATGGCAAGTGGCGCAGCAGTACATGTGTCAATTCATGCGAGATCGGCCGTTCGTATTCGTATCCGCTTGTCGGGCAAATGGCGAAGTGACCATAACCGGTGTTGAAGAACATCCCGCCCGACAAAGCAAACTCACCGTCGTCTGGGTAAAAGTCTGAAATGTAGTCGTAATAGGTATCGATGTTCGAAAACGACAATACAACATGTTTGCCGTAACCGTCATCAACGGCAACGCCATCAAGCGCCTCGAGAATCGTCTTGCGAGCGATTTCACACCACTTAACGATCTGTTTTGAAATCGCGGCATCTTTCCCCAACAAAATAAACTCCGCCGACTCATGCACGATGTAGCCTGGTGGCAGTGCAGCTTGAAGGTGACGCATCCAGTCGTTTGCGATTTCTGTCCAGATTTCGTTTTGGGCCGACGACACGGTGTTGGATTCAACCCATGCAGCGATCGCTTCCCAAGTCGGACGCGGCAACGAATTACGGATCTCGATAGCGCCGGGGATGACGTTAAGTAAGCTTTCCAACAAGGACACCTAATTAAACGGATTTCTTGGAATGATGTCTTCTTCCGGTTCAGTGCTGGCCGCTTCTGACAAATCGGGTTGGGCAGCATGGCTTCCGAGAAACATGAACATGGCTAAAACGATACCGCCCAAGCCGATTGCGATAAAGCATCGCAAGAAAAAAACCGCAAATTTTGCGACAACCAGCAGTCCCATAAAACCGATCTCCCCGGTCGATTCGGGGGCGATCAAAGCTCGACTGGGCCACGCCATCCAACCTGTAAGTATGCTCAATGCAACAGCGATTGTCTTAAAGAGTAAAGCGTATGCCTTGGCTTTGAAAGAGAAATCTTGACACATAAACACGCTTAATCTGCTCGAAAACGGTTAGACGGCGCCAAGTTTACATCACGGTTATCGGCAAGTGATTCATTAAAGCAAGCGGGTTGGAAGAAGTGAATCTGCTTTACCCGTATGGTAATCTACTCCTGGGACAGCCAAACCACTGGCACGGCGACATTCCGCTTTTTTTGAATCAATTCCTGATATCCTACACATGAAAACACCTCGCCGAGCAATCCCCTGAGGTAGCATCGGTGCCGACCTTAAACCTTCATATTTGTACAGACTTGCTTATTGCCCAGCGTCGCTGCGATTGCGTCTGGTTAAAAACCAGGCAACCCTCGATGCGATTACCTACTGGACAACGATTCCACGGCAGATCATCGGATGTCGGATTCCGTTTTCGGGTTTCGCGTCTGGGCAAAGAATGCTTGCCCACCTGCTCGCATTGATTCGTGGCTGCTGTCGCCAGTCTGTCGGACGATTCTGATGGCAGCCGAGATGATTAAACTGCTGTCGAATGTCGATAGTAGAAGTACGCTAGCGATGGCACGCAATCAAAACGACGCCCCTCGAACCCAGTCGTGGTTTTCAGACCGGTATTATGCGATAAGAAAGATTCGGTAGAAAAGTGCTGCGGCCACAGCACCAGTGATCGGACCTAGGATCGGTACCCAAGCGTATTGCCAATCGCTGTCGCGTTTTTCTTTGATCGGCAACAAGAAATGAATGATTCTTGGCCCTAAGTCTCTTGCCGGATTGATTGCGTATCCGGTTGTGCCACCAAGGGACAAACCGATTCCGAACACCAACATTCCGACGGGCAAAAGTCCCAGTGCGCCCAGTCCCAATACTTGTGATTCGTCGACACTGCCGTCACCAACAGCGATTCTGGGTGACGCCATTAAGAAAATCGGTAACAGAAGTGCGAAGGTGCCGATCATTTCACAAACGAAGGCCTGTGGCAAATTGCGAATCGCCGGTCCGGTACAAAAGCAAGCGAGTTTCGCATCCTTATCCTCAGTGGCATTAAAGTGCGAGCGATAGGTGACGTATACCAGCACCGCCCCGATCATCGCTCCGACGAACTGGGCCGAGATATAAACGACCGCATCGGCCAAAGAAAGTTTATCCGCGACAATCATCGCAATGGTGACAGCGGGGTTCAAATGCGCACCGCTCGATTCAGCTGAGCAGAACGCGCCGATGTAGACCGCAATCCCCCAACCCGCTGCGATGGTTAACCAACCGGCACCGTTTCCCTTGGTGCCGGTTAGCACGACGTTCGCAACGACGCCGTTGCCAAAGAGGATCAACAATGCGGTGCCGATCAACTCGGCGACGAACGGTTGCATGTTTGCTCGCGTGTTTATGAATATTGAGTACTAAGGTAGTTTTGTGCGACCGAACTGAACTCGTCGACCTGCTGGCGTTGCCAAGTTTCATCGCGGTCGAGTTCTGCTGCTAAGATTTCAGCGACATCCGCTGCGGCCTGTAACGATGCCGCAGCATTTAAGAATAGATAACGCGTCCGTCGTGCGAGTACGTCTTCTACGGTTCTCGCCATTTCATTCCTCGCCGCCCAGATCACATCGATCACACGCATCGACGGCAACCCCGTGATGGGGCGATTCCACGGCGGATTCTGCGCGACCATGTTTGCCATCTCACTTGCGTCGGGCGAAGAGAACATGCCAGCCTTGGCGGGCGACGAAGTACGAATCGGTTCTGCTTCACTGGTAAGCGTGTGCAGCGGGATGGTTGCGGTGCGGCATGGTCGGGCTTGCAAACCAGCCGATTGGATCGATCGGTCGACGCAATCTTCGGCCATTTTTCGAACCGTAGTCCACTTGCCGCCACGGATGGTTACCAGTCCCGAAACGGATACGGATATCGAATGATCCCGAGATAGCGACGCCGTTCGTGCGCTGCGGTCATTTTTTACCAGCGGCCGCACTCCGGTGAAAATGCTGGTCACATCCTGAATGCTCGGAGCCTGCGTTAGGTATTCGGCAGAGGTTTTGAGCAGGAAATCGATCTCCTGTTGTTGGGCCGACGGTTCCAGTACCGCTTCCGCGATCGGCGTGTCGGTTGTACCGATCACGACACGGTCATGCCAAGGAATCATGAACAAGACTCGACCGTCGGACGTTCGCGGGATGATCAACGCCGTTTCGCCAGGAAAGAATGGTCGTGGCAGCACGATATGCACGCCCTGGCTAGCCGCTAATTTTGGCTCGGCCGTCGGATCGTCTAATCGCATCACCGCATCCGAAAACGGCCCGCTGGCGTTGATGACACATCGCGCCGACGCAAAGTATTCAGTTCCCGATTCACGATCTTGTACTTCAACCCCTTGGATCTTACCAAACGAATCTTTCCTAAGACCTGTCGCAGCCATGTAATTGATCAGGCAGGCTTCGTGGTCGGCGGCTGTTCTCGCCATATGGATCAACAACCGGCAATCATCAAATTGGCCATCATGATAAATCACTCCGCCACGATGCATTTCGGGGCGCAGCGTCGGCAGTAATCGTTCGGCCGTTGACGCGTTTGTTGTATGAGATTTACCGAAGCCGCTTCTGCCGGCCAAAAGGTCATAGAGTTTCAAACCGACCCAAAAATAGAATCGCTGCCAGCGGCCATTGCATGGGATGAAGAACGGCAAATCATGCACCAGCATCGGTGCCAATTGTCGCAGCAAAGTCCGTTCACGCAGGGCGTCGCGCACAAGCGTCAAATTCCCTTGTTCCAAGTATCGGACTCCGCCGTGAACGAGTTTGGTGCTGCGGCTGGACGTCCCTTTTCCAAAGTCTGATTGTTCGACCAACAGAACATCCAAACCGCGTGTCGATGCGTCCAGCGCAATCGCCACTCCGGTCGCACCGCCACCAATCACCACGATGTCCCACATGTGTTGGCGGCTTTTGATTCGCTCGATCGCTTCGTCGCGTTTCATGTCGATTTTATCGTAACAGTGGCAAGTATCGGTTTACGCTGGATCGATCCACTGTTTCGCCCGACGCAGCGCCTCATTCCAGCGCCCGCGTCGTCCCGCCACTTCGTCGGCAGACATCTTCGGCCGGAAAATCTTTTCCGTTTGCCACACCGATTCGATATCACGCAGGTCGCTCCAGAATCCGGATGACAAACCCGCCAAATAAGCCGCCCCCAGCGCCGTTGTTTCGACGATCCGTGGACGGATCACCGGTACGCCAAGAATGTCGGCCTGGAACTGCATCAACAAGTCGTTGCGTGATGCCCCGCCATCGACTCGCAGTTCGGTGATCTCGCTTTCGGCATCGGATTTCATGGCATCCAAAACATCCGCAACCTGAAAGGCGATCCCTTCCAGCGCCGCCCGTGCGATGTGGGCTGATGTGGTACCGCGGGTGATTCCCAAGATCGTCCCGCGAGCGTACGAATCCCAGTGCGGTGCGCCCAGGCCGGCAAATGCGGGCACCAAATAGACGCCGTCGCTGTCCGCGACACTTTCCGCCAACGACTCAATTTCGTCAGAAGACTTGACAATCCCCAGTCCGTCACGCAACCACTGCACCACAGCGCCAGCAATAAAAACGCTCCCTTCCAAGGCATATTGCCGAGGTCCCGCCGTGCAAGCGACTGTCGTTAACAGCCTACAGTTACTGGTCCGGTAATTCTCGCCGATATTCATCAGCGCAAAACAACCCGTGCCGTAAGTATTCTTCGCCATCCCGATCGACGTGCAATTTTGGCCAAACAGAGCCGATTGTTGGTCGCCAGCGGCACCGCCAATCTTGATCGGTCCCCCAAAAATTTCTGCGTCAGTCGTCGCAAATAGGTGGCTCGAAGGCATAACTTCGGGCAACATCGACTTCGGAATATCAAAAATTGCCAGCAATTCGTCGTCCCATTGGCACGTCGTGATGTCCAACAGCATGGTCCGCGACGCATTGGTCACATCGGTCGCGTGCAACCTTCCGCCTGTCAATTTCCAGATCAGCCAGCTGTCGATCGTACCGAATGCCAGTTCCCCCGCTTCGGCTCGCTGGCGTGCCCCGGGAATATTAGCCAGCAACCAGCGCAGTTTCGTCGCACAGAAATAGGCATCGATCAACAGCCCCGTTTTTCGCTGGACCAAATCGTTATGCCCGGCGGCGCGAAGGGCGTCGCAGTCCGCTGCGGTCCGGCGATCCTGCCACACGATCGCATGATGGATCGGTTGGCCGGTTTTGCGATCCCAAACCAACGTCGTCTCACGCTGGTTTGTAATCCCGATTGCGGAAACATCCGCTGCGGTCATTCCGCACTGGACAAGCACTTCACGGCCGACTCGAAGCTGGCTCTCCCAAATCTCGTTCGCATCATGCTCGACCCATCCCGGCTGGGGGTAATGCTGGGTGAACTCTGCCTGGGCGATCGATATGATTGACCCCGATTGGTCGAATGCAATCGCCCGCGAGCTGGTGGTCCCTTGGTCAAAAGCCAAAATAATCGACATTCATCCACCCTATTTGCCAAAACAATGCCTCGTGCAAGAAGCGACTAGGGGAGGATTCTACACCAAAAACACAAGGCCATGGCGTGAACCATGGCCTTGCGAACATTCTTACTCAATTAAACCAGTCTTCGGCTTCGAAACGGAAGCGTCCGATCAGTCGGCTGGCTTTTCTTCAACAGCAGGAGTCTCTGCAGGAGCAGCGGGTGCTTCTGCAGCCGGTGCTTCTGCGGCAGCCGGTGCTGGTGCTTCTGCGGCAGCCGGTGCTGGCTCTTCGGCGGCCGGTGCTGGCGCTTCGGCCGGTGCTGGAGTCTCTACGGCCGGTGTTTCGGCAGCGTCGGTTACGCTCGACTCGGGGGTTTCACCTGTGGCGGTCAGGTTCGATTCGCCCATTTCAACCGGAACATCGGTCGAAAGGTCTGGGTTCTCAGCAGGCTGGCAACCGATTGAAGCAGTCAAAACACAGGCCGCAGCCAACAAACGGAAAGTCATTCGCATGGATCTTTTCTCTAAATGAGTCGTGAGGAAAGTGATTCTCGACGCCCGTCATTTTAAGACAGTCTGCACAGGTTTCAATCCTTAATCACATTTGACGGCATTTTCGACCATTATCTAAACCAGCAATATCATTTAAATCGGTAAAGCCATCGTTTAGGCCTATTTCGATAATCCCGACGTAACCGGTTGAGCCCGCAACCGATTACGAAAATCAATCTCTGCCAATCATTATTGCTGGTAATCAACTCCCAACTTTGACGAACCAACGACTGACTAGGTATTCCGCTGCGTTCATAAGTAAAGGCCTTCGTCGTGTTCCGCTCAACCATCCTCACTGCGGCCGTCTCGCTCGTCCTAGGCGGCTCTACGGGAATCAATGCCCAGCAACCGGAAAACGAAACGCGTAAGCCGAGCGCGTTCGACCAGCCATTCTTTGGCCAGGAATCGCTCGATAAACCGCAATCGTTGCGGCGAGCCGAGATCGAAGCCTACCTGCGGCAAGAACGCACGGTCATCGACTACCGTCAACGACTGCTGGCGGCCGAGGAAAGAAGCCGCATGGGCGTCGCGATGTTGCGGCCCAATCGCCCCAGCAACCCACGCATGCACAGCTACTACACACCGCGACGAATCATTTACGTTCCGTACTTTGTCGATTGATCGGCGTCTGCATCCAGACCCGCGGTCATCGCACGTATTCGCTGTGCGAGTGTTTCGCTGCTGATGTTTTCACGGAGCCGATCGACATAAAGCGGAAACGCCAGCGGAGTCACCTTAGGCGGCTTGGTCGTGATGATCGATCGAGTTTCGATTCGCATCAACACGTCGGTCAACCGCGAAGTCTCGAGTTGAAAGTCCAGCACCTCTTGGTCGCTTTGCATCAGCAGTCGGTTGTGCGGATCGTATTGGCGAAACACTTCATAGAACAAGTTGCTGCTCGCTTGCAGATGCTTTGACGGTTTTCGGTCGCCGGGAAGCCCCTGATTGATCAATCCAGCAACCCTGGCGATTTGACGAAACTGTCGTTTGGACATTTCGGTCGCATTCAAACAAGCCAGGATATCACGCACCAAAGTTGCATCGTCAAACAGTCCCGCCTCGATCGCTTCTTCAAGCGGTGCCTCCTGACGTGAATGCAACACGATTCCATAGTCGTTGCAGGCCATGGCAAACGTGATCGGCGTGATGCGTGATATCCGGTAGGAGATCACAGCCGCGAGCCCTTCGTGCGCCAGCCGACCGGCGAATGGGTAGATGAATAAATGATGCCCCTCGCGAGTCTTGACACATTCGATCAACAGCTCGTCTCGACGCGGCAGTTCACTCCACCGTTTCTGTAATTCAAGCAACGGCTTCAGCGCCCGCATCTCAGCACCGACGTATCGTCCTTCACTGGCCTCTTGCAACTTCAGCCTCAACGATTGACTCAATTCACTCGACAGCGGCATCCTGCCACCCATCCATCGCGGCACACTGTCGGGCCTCCCTTTGGCTCGGCGCACATAGGCGATGTTGTCACGGATGATCACCAATTCGACGACACGCCCAGCGAACAAAAACTTTTCGCCCGGCTTTAATCGCGATAAGAAACTCTCTTCAACGGTCCCCAAATTGCCACCCTTGAGGTACTTCACCAGCATCGCGGCATCACTGACGATCGTGCCAATGTTCATGCGATGCATCCGCGCGATTCGCTTGTCCGTCATGACATATCGCGTCGGTTCGGTTAATTCGACGCGATGAAACTCGGGGTACGCATCCAACGCTTCGCCGCCGCGGACAATAAAGTCCAAAACCCACCGCCACTCGTCATCGCTTAAGTTCTCATAACATCGGGCCGTGCGAACTTCTGCCAACAAATCGTCGGCTTGGAAACCACCGCCCAGCGAAAGCGTTGCGGCATGTTGTACTAATACGTCCAGCGGTTTATCCAACAATGGTCGCGATTCGAGATTTCCGCTGCTAATGGCATCTTGGGCGGCAGCCAATTCGACCAATTCTAATGAGTGCGTTGGTACGAACACCAAGCGACTTTCCGCGCCGGGTTGATGGCCGCTGCGTCCTGCCCGCTGCAGCAGCCTCGCAGAACCTTTTGGGCTGCCGATCTGAACTACCAGATCAACGGCGGTAAAGTCGACTCCCAGATCTAAACTGCTGGTACACACAACCGCTTTCAATGTTCCGCCACGCAACCCATTTTCAACCCAGGTCCGCACGCTCGTATCGAGCGAACCGTGATGCAGTGCGATTTGGCCTGCCCATCCAGGTCGATGCCTTAACAATTCCTGGTACCAGATTTCTGTCTGGCTGCGAGTGTTGGCAAAGATCAATGTACTGCCAACCGAATCGATCAAGTCCGCAACTTGGGGTACCATTCGCGTGCCAATGTGCCCTGACCACGGAAACCGCTCGATCACTTCGGGCAACAACGATTTGAACACAACCCGCTTGCGTTTCACACCGCTGATGATCGTGGTGGTTCGCTGCGCATCATCTTCGGTTTCCGGTCCACCAACACCCACCAACGATTCCAGCGCCTGCTGAAGGTTCCCGAGGGTCGCGGATAATCCCCAAACTCTTAATCGCGGATTCAGTCGTCGCAATCTCGCCAGCACAAGTTCGGTTTGGACCCCACGCTTGGTCCCTAACAATTCATGCCACTCGTCGACGACCACCGATTCTAGGTCGCTGAGTTGCTGTTGCAGGTGTTCGTGAGTCAACATCAGCGACAGCGACTCGGGCGTGGTGATCAACGCGGTCGGCAACTGTTTCAATTGCTTCGCCTTGAGGCTTTGCTTGCTGTCACCGGTGCGGGATTCCAATCGCCAAGGTAAGCCGAGAAAATCGAGCGGTTGTCGCAACGAACTTTCGGTGTCACCGGCAAGTGCTCGCAGTGGCGTCACCCAAATGACGCGCGGCCCCGGCGGTTTTTTGGGGTTCCAGGATTCTCGATCACGATTCTGATTTAACCACGACAGAATTGGCCCCATCCAAACAGCCAACGTCTTCCCGGTCCCAGTCGCCGAATGAACCAAACCACTTTGTCCATCTTGGTAAGCACGCCAACACCGTTTTTGAAACGTAAACGGTTTCCTTTGGCTGGCCGTAAAATATCGCTCCACCATTTGATTGGGCGACGGCGTACGGCCCTCACTTGCGGCTGTATCTTGCTCCAATTCCAATCCCATCCACTCCCAAAAATCAGCCTATTAAGGATCGTGCGGGAAATAAGTGTCCCGTACCATTTGCGAGAAACTCGCCCTTTGGGTGCTTCGCACAAAAGGTACCGGACACTTATTTCCCGCGTTTTGCTAAGTGCGACTTCTCAGCATTGATCGAATATCATCCAGTTTGTCGGCATCTTCAGCCCGCTTGTCACTTCGGATCCTCAGAATCCTCGGAAATCGAACGGCGATTCCACTTTTGTGACGACTGCTTTCTTGCATGCCTTCGAAAGCAATCTCCATTACTAATTCTGGCTTCACGCTGCGGACCGGTCCGAATCGTTCGCGAGTGTTTTGTTTAATAAAGGCATCAACGATTCGAATTTCCGCATCATTGAGTCCACTATAAGCCTTTGCCACTGGAACCAATTCATCACCATCCCAAACGGCAAAGGTGTAATCGGTATAAAGACTCGCACGCTTGCCATGGCCGGCCTGCGCGTAAATCAATACCGCGTCAATCGTCATCGGGTCGATCTTCCACTTCCACCACACACCCCGTGTGCGACCGACCGAATAGCTTGAATCGCGACGCTTTATCATCAATCCTTCGCTGCACTGTTGACGACTTTGATCGCGGATCGCGGCGAGATCATCCCAAGTTTTTCCGGTGTGAATCTCGGTGACCACCAGCGAAGGGTGTTTCGCCGAATCGACCACTTCTTCCAGCCTTTGACGACGCTGCAGGATGCTCAGATGGCGAATGTCTTCACCCCGGTATTCCAAT
Source organism: Planctomycetaceae bacterium UBA6163 (assembly GCA_002428205.1). Classification (GTDB taxonomy): domain Bacteria; phylum Planctomycetota; class Planctomycetia; order Pirellulales; family Pirellulaceae; genus UBA6163. The sequence continues at coordinate 17,158 of DIUH01000355.1, read as the reverse complement.
AAATCGAACGCTTGAAATACGACGGGGACTTCACTTAATAATTTTTTCCCTACCGTTTTGCGATTGATGCGCCGTTGCAACTCGGCAAACGGCAGCACCGCCCCACTGGACGAATAACCTAAGATTTCGCCATCCAAGACAACGCCGTCGGGTAATCGACTAGCGGCGGCTTCGATTTCCGGCCATCGAGCCTCCATCAGTTCCTCGCCGCGAGACCAGATAAACGTTTCGCCGCTGCGCCGAATCACTTGGCCACGAATCCCGTCCCATTTCCATTCGACCAGAAAGTCCGTGGGTTCGCCCAACGATGACGGACCTGCGGTCGCATCGATCGGGTGCGCTAAACAAAACGGATAGGGGCGACTGGTCACCGCGTCCTGATCATCAGGATCGATCACTTTCAAATAAAAGTCAGGCGACGGTTTCCAATCGCCCATCAATCGGTGTGTGATCACGTCGGCCACGATTCCCGTTGCACTTGATAAACCGCGGACGACCAAACCGGCGCTGACACCAACGCGAAACGCCCCAGTAACTAATTTCATCACCACAAAGCGTTCGGCACCGGAGCATTGACGCCAAATTTTTTGGATCGCCGCGCGCTGCTGTTCGGTATCCATGTTCGCCAGCACCACCAAGCGATTTTCGATCCATTCGGCCAGCGGCCGGTTGTCAATCGCATCGCCCGGCGGAACGATCAACGACATCGTCTCAGCCAAGTCGCCGACCGCACTATACGATTCTTCGAATAACCACACAGGCAGCCCAGCGGATTCGGCTGCCCATTGTCGCAGCAGCGGATTGGGCACAAGGCGTTTCAATCGTCGACCGGATAAAAAATAAATTGCCCATGCCGCGTCCGCCGGCGGTGCCTCGCGAAAGTAATCGGCCAACGCCGCAACCTTTGCATTGGTCTTGGTCGTTTCGTCCAGCACGGTGAAGAGCGCGGCAAACCGACGCATGACTAGGTCTATCCCTCGGATCCAACGTCCCGAAATCATTTCCAAGTTGCAAACGTTACCTTAGCCGCATCGATCGTTTGGTCGATATGTTCTGTGGTGTGCGTTCGGCTGAAGAAAAGTGCCTCGAATTGACTGCATGGCATATAAACACCACGCTCGATCAATCCCCAAAAGTATCGCGAAAAACGCTCCCGATCGCTCTTGTCAGCGTCATGCCAATTACGGACCGGATGTTCGTTAAAGAACAGTGTCATCATGCTGCCGACTCGTTGCATTTGGTGCGGGATCCCCGCCTCGGTCGCAGCCGCGGCCAAACCATCGCCCAGTCGCTTGCCAAGCGTTTCCAAATACTCATAAGGTGGATCCGATTCAAGAATCTTTAACGTCGCGTTACCGGCTGCGACCGCAACCGGATTGCCGCTTAAGGTGCCGGCCTGGAAAATCTTTCCCGCTGGCAAAACATGTCGCATGATTTCTTCGCGCCCCCCATAGGCCCCTAATGGCATGCCGCCGCCTACGATTTTTCCAAGCGTCGTCATGTCAGGCACAATTCCATATAACTCCTGGGCACCACCCATCGCCAATCGGAATCCTGTCATCACTTCATCAAAGATCAGGATCGCGCCGTCGCGACGAGTCAGCTCGCGCAGTTCTCTCAAGAAATCGGCTGACGGAATCACGCACCCCATATTGCCGACAACAGGCTCAAGAATCACCGCCGCGATTTTCCCATGATATTGTTCAAATGCGGCGACAAGAGCAGGAATGTCGTTGTAGGGCAGGACCAATGTGTCTCCTCCCGCCCCGGCTGTCACACCCGGCGAGTCAGGCACGCCCAACGTCGCCGCCGCGCTTCCAGCGGCGACCAACAGCGCGTCGACGTGGCCGTGGTAACAGCCCGAAAACTTGATCACTTTGTCGCGTCCCGTAACGCCTCGCGCCACGCGAATCGCGCTCATTGTCGCTTCGGTGCCGCTGTTGACCAGTCGCACACGTTCGACGCTCGGGACGGCGCGGATGATCCGTTCGGCAAGTTCACTTTCACCCTCGGTCGGTGCCCCATAACTGGTTCCGCGCGATGCCGCTTGCGTAATCGCCTCGATCACCTCCGGGCGCGCATGACCCAAGATCATCGGCCCCCAAGATCCGATGTAATCGAGATAGCGTCGGCCATCAATGTCGTACAACCACGGCCCTTCGGCTCGATCAATAAACAGAGGAGAGCCGCCGACGCCACCGAACGCACGAGCGGGGCTGTTGACACCACCGGGAATCAATTGCTGTGCCCGATGAAATGCGGCCACGCTGTTTGGGCCGACGGAGTGTTTGATTTTCTCGGGCGTGACGGTCGGCATTGTTAATTCGCTGGTTGTCGAGTGGCACTTGGACGGGTCGCTGCGAAAACGACCGCAGCACTGATCAAAGGCTAACGAAGTCGCCACGCCGTTCAACCCATAGCGTCAAATTGCGCCCCCCCAATACCGACGTTTAACCGCATTCGCCCCGATACGATCACTCGAAAATCGCCACGTCCGGCAGGCGTCGCTTGGACAGATCGGGCGGGTACCTGGCACCCGTGCCCCGGCAATCGCATGATTTCTCGCAACTCGGTCGTCGTGTTCTCAATCCTTCCACCGGTCGCCAAACCGAAACGATCGCTGATCACGCCAGAATCAATCTTCAACACGAAGTTCGCATCGGCAGTCAACCACGCGGCGCTGACACTGATCCACTTAACATCTAAATCGTTGATCCAAGCACCGTCAAAAATGGCTTTTCGCCCGAACGTGGTGCTCGTCCGATTGCGACACAAATCTTTCGAGAAAAATCAGAAACCACGCCCCAAGTCACCATTTTGCGTCTAGACGCAAAACGCCACTTGACGTATCCCCAATCGTTGAATGCAAGCGAAAAAATCACCGATTTTTTGCCGTCACCCAACGCTTCAAGCCCGAAGTACGCTTCGTCCTATTCGCATGCCCAAAGTTGAATCTTTTCGGTGCACGCTTTGACGGTAATTTCATTATAAAAATCGTTGTCCGCAGGCGCAGGAAATTACAATCGCGACTAACGGCAACCCTTGAGCGATTGAACGGCGTGGCCACATACGACAACCACTAACACAGAACAGAAAACGCCAAGGACGATGTGGAGAAACGTAATCGTCCATCTTTCGGGCTCGAAGACCGATGCATTTATGGAATTAATGACTTGTCATATGACAGTTACGGCTTTCACCTGGGCCGAAAAAACTTGAACTGTTGCGATCAATCGCCCGTGACGATATTACCCGGCGAAGGAAATCGATTCGAATAAAGCAGTTTTTCCCACCACTTGGCTGGCCTCAACCGTGGATCATCTGCGTCGATCCGATGGACCTTGCCCTGGCGTGTCCGCACCTCGACCGAACCATCCTCAAACACCTGCTGAACGAGCCAGTACTTGTCGACGACATAGTGATACGCCTCGCCCTTAGGAGACGCGAAAACAGCCTTGGCACGAGGGCCCGGCGATACACTCGACTTTTGCTTGCGATAGACCACGCGATCACCCGGTTGCAACCTTGCCACAGCACCTCCATCGGTTTGAAAGAAATCAATCTCGAAAAATGGCAAGCCATTTTTTCGCAACGCACACTGTAACGGTTGCCCACACCACCGCTCGTTGAAAACCTGCCGATCGCGGTTACAATCCGCAACTCGTTGCCCGGGTTTTGTCTGCCCCACCGCAATCCTTAACACAATCTTAACAATCAGCGTCTCGTCTGGTAGGTGGCTCTGTGGAAATCTCGGCACTGGTAACACTCGCAAGCGGGCTCATCGGTGGGCTTGGCCTGTTCCTATTGGGCATGAAAAGTATGTCCGACGGGATGCAAGCAGTCGCAGGTCCGAGCCTGCGGCGGTGGATCGCGGTCGTTACGAAAAATCGGCTGCTGTCGCTGTTGGTCGGCATCGGCGTTACTTGCGTTGTCCAGTCGAGTTCTATCACTACGGTGATGACGGTCGGATTTGTGAACAGCGGTCTGATGACGCTGCAGCAAGCGATCGGGGTCATCATGGGCGCGAACATTGGCACGACGATCACCGGTTGGATCTTGGTTCTGAACATCGGAAAGTATGGGCTGCCGATCATCGGCATTGCCGCCTTCGTCTATCTGTTTTCAAAGTCTGACAATTGGCGATTCTGGGGCATGTCGGTGATGGGGGTGGGGATGGTTTTCTTTGGGCTGGAGTTGATGAAGGACGCCTGTTCGATCATCAAAGCCAACCCTTCATTCGAGGTCTGGTTCCATCAGTTCCAAGCTGACAGCTATTTTGGCGTACTCAAATGCGCCTTAGCCGGATGCCTGTTGACCGTTTTGGTCCAGTCATCCTCGGCGACGCTTGGCATTACCATTTCATTGGCATACCAAGGTGTGATCAGTTACGAAACCGCGGCCGCTTTGGTGTTGGGTGAAAACGTTGGGACGACGATTACAGCTTTCCTGGCGTCGCTGGGGGCGACCTCGACCGCGCGGCGGGCTGCCTATTTTCATATCATCTTTAATCTCGTTGGTGTGTTTTGGATCACATTGGTCTTCCAGTGGTACATCGTAGTGATTCAGTGGATCGTTGGTGGTGGCGTCAACGAACCGACGATCGTTGACGGTGTGAGCACTTTTCCAAAAACGACTGCCGCGATCGCCGCAACGCACAGCCTCTTTAACGTCGCGAACACGCTGTTTTTTCTGCCATTTGTGCCAGGTTTCGTCGTCTTGCTAAACCGATTGGTGACGACGAACGACCTGAAAGAACGGCCTCAATTAACCGACCTGGATATTCGTATGCTGGAAACCCCAACACTTGCTATCCAACAGTCTCGTAACGAGATTGAAAAGATGGGCGAGGGGTGTGAAAAGATGCTGACTTGGCTAAGTGAATTACGCGACCAGGACGATCCCGATAAGGCGATGGGTGATAGTTTAAAAGAGCGGGAGCAGATTTTTGATTCGGTTCAAGATGAAGTCGCCGCATTTGTTACCAATCTGCTTTCAAACAATCTGCCGCATTCGGTGGCCGATGAAGCGAGGCGCCAGCTAAGCTTGGCTGATGAGTATGAATCTGTCAGCGATTATCTTGTCAGCCTCGATAAGTTTGATCGCAAGCTTCGCCGTGACGGAATGCGTTTTACTCCGGAACAGCGTGAAGAGTTACGTCATCTGAATCAACGGACCATGGAATATGTCAAAGCTGTCAATGAGGGTTTGCTGAAAAACAACCGTCATATTGTTCGTGATACCGATGCGACATCCAAACGAATCCGAAGTGAGATCAAACAACTTCGCCGCAAGCACCTGGAAGACTTATCCAATGGCGACATACCGCCGCAAGTCAGCGTCGCTTTCTTGGCCGCGCTGAACGCTTATGCTCGCGTTCGAGATCACTTGGAAACGATCGCGGAAACGATTGCCAGCGAAACTTAATCGCGGTTCGCTTAAAGGCACTATCGATACGACACTCGGGATTGACGGAAGGTTAAACTACAACCATACCAGCTTCCCTTTACCTGAACGAACACCGTGTCGATACCAGAACTGCGTAACACTTTTGAATGCGCCCACCCGGTGGCGCTGGTCACCGGCAGCGGCTCGCGGCGTGTCGGCCGCACGATTGCGATGCACCTAGCATCACTTGGTTGTAAAGTTGCATTGCATGCCAACACCAGCAATGCCGAACTGCAGAACGCGGCAAATGAGCTGCGATCAAGCGGCAGCGAAGCGATAGCGATCTTGGGTGACTTGCGCGATGAGGACGTGACCGCAGGCATGATCAATCAGGTCGTTCAGGCGTTCGGGCGAATCGATATCCTGGTGAACTCGGCAGCGATTTGGTCGCCGACACGCTTAGAAGATGTCACCGCCGACGAACTGCGGAATTACTTTGACGTCAACGCCGTCGGAGTATTTGTTGCCGCGAGAGCTGCTGGCTTGCAAATGGTGTCACAACCTTCCGGTGGCTGTATCATCAACCTTGGCGATTGGGCAACCGTGCGTCCCTATTTGGATCATGCCGCGTATTTTCCAAGCAAAGGGGCGGTCGAAACGATGACACGTTCGCTGGCGGTTGAACTCGGCTCTCGCAATCCGCGAGTTCGTGTCAATTGTATTCAGCCCGGCCCGGTGCTGTTGGCCTCGGATGTCGCTGATGACAAACGCGATAAGATCGCCCAAAGCGTGCTGTTAAAGAAAGTGGGCACCGCCCAGCAGATCGCTCACGCTGTGCAGTTTCTCTGCGAAAACGACTTCGTTACCGGAGTCACCTTGCCGGTCGATGGCGGTCGCAGCATCTTTGCCAATGACGGGATGCAGACCGGACTCAATACCGGTTGAGTCAAGATTTGCCAGATTTCGAGGCGTCGCTGTGGTCACGCATCAAGCGATCGAGCACACCATTGACGAACCGTGGGCTATTACGATCGCCATAGCGTTTGGCTAGGACCACCGCTTCGTTGACAGCGACTCGTCCTGGCGTGTCACTATAGACGATCTCATAACCACCCAGTCGCAAAACATTACGATCGGTTACCGCCATTCGCGACAACGACCAATGTGTCGCGAGCTTTGAAATCTCCGAGTCGATCTGTTGACGATGAGCGAGTGTCCCACGCAGCAGGACATCCGCAAACTCGGTCAAACCTTTACGACCTTGCATCCGAGAACGAATGAACGCGTGAGCCGATTCGGCATCGCGATGCGGGTTGAGGTCGGCCTCGTAAAGCAATTGAAGAACAATTTCGCGGGCGCGACGTCGGGTGGCCATAAAGGAATCAAGGCATGTGCATATGATCACGGACATGTGCGACCGTGAGGAATAATTTTTTGTAGATTAACGCTGATTATCAGCAGCCATGCAACCCGGGGCCCCCCACCGAATTGACTCACTAGCGACGCCTAGCGTCATCATTTGCGAGGCAAAATCGATTGCGAAGGGCTACTGCTGGCGAATGCGCTTGGCAAATTCATCGGACGCAACTTGGCGTGGGTGAGGATCGACCACGCCGCCGGGCAAAGTCGTTAAAACGACACAGATCGCTTGCGACTTGGGGTCAGCCCAAGCGAGTGTTCCGGTCGAACCGGTGTGGCCCAATGCATCATGCGAACAGTATCGGCTGGAATTGCTGCGTCCGAGCCCAAACCCTAACCCGCGTGAAGTTACCGCAGGTGAAAACTGGCGAGTCACCATTTCCACCAATGTTGCTGGCTTAAGTACCTTACCGCTAGGTTGAAGAAAGTCTGCCAGAAACTTCACCACATCGCTCGCCGAACCATGCGCGCCACCCCAAGGGGCCCCCAGATCACGCCAATAGGGACTGTTCCAATCCCAGCTAGACGAGTCCGCACCACCAGCGCCCGCTTCGGCTGCGGCATGTTCGGTCTGGCATTTCATCAGCGTCGATAGTGGGCGACCACCGGTCCCCAGGCTGGCCGTTTGCATTTCCAGCGGAGCAAAAACGCGTTCCTGAATCAAACGTGGCATTGGCATCCCGCTGACCCGAGCCGCGATCTCCGACGCCAACAAGATCCCCATGCTTGAATAAAGGAACTTACTGCCCGGCAAAAACGCCAGCGGAACCCGCATCGCGCTTTCAACAAACTCGGCCAAACCAGCATGACTGCTTCGCAGTTGGCGATTATCCAGCAACTGATCCGGCAAGCCTGAACAGTGGCTCAGCAGGTGGCGGATCGTCACCTGGCTTCGATTTTCTCCGCGAAAATCAGGCAGGAACGCATCGACCGGATCGTCAAGCCTCAGATCGCCGGAATCGCACAACGTCATCACGGCCGTCGCCACCATCGGCTTTGTGATCGACGCCAGCAGGAAGACCGAATCCGCAGATACCGCTTCGCCAAACGCCCACGAGGCCTCTGCATCACGATGGCGAACCATCATCACCGCAGCCTTCACCTGGCCGGATTGAACCGATTCCTCGATCGCCTGCGGCACACCCTCAAAGCCGTTTGTCTGCTCAATCGCACCAGCCCGATTCGACATCAATCGTCCTCCCACGCAGTTCATCGCCGCAGTCGTGCACCCTAAACGCAGTATTCCGCGTCTGGAAATCAGCCGATCGTTGAACATGCCGAGTTTTTCCTGATGATAGCGAACAGTCCGCCAGCAACGTGGCGTCAAATGATTCTAGGAATTATTTGCGGCAAGATCTGCCACCGTTGCCGAACATTGCCAGTTCTGGCATACTCTCTGGCCGTCGCTGAAGTGATCAAAGCATCATTTCGGGGGCGAGAATAAAAACATCGGGGTGTGGCGCAGCCTGGATAGCGCGTTTGACTGGGGGTCAAAAGGTCGCAGGTTCGAATCCTGTCACCCCGATTTTTTTATATTGTCGATGAACTGCTGGGTATCTAACGGTTTATGCACTGTCACGTATAGACTTACGTTAACGTGTTCGCAGTTCAAACAGACGACCTCAAGGATACCGCGGTCTGCCGTAAACCATTTGCTGCGAAGAGCTTGAGAAAGTTCAAACACTTGCCTGGCTAAGTACCCGTTTTCATCGTGTGTAGGGTCGACCGCTTCCGGCGGGAGCTTGATTCGGGCTAACCGCTGTTCATTGCCAAGCCTGCTGACGGATCGCTGGCTGATCTGATTGCGATCTTTGATCTGGCAAAGGAGCATGATGTGCCTTGCTTTTCCAGTTCATCGGTTCGATTCGTAGCGGGACTGCAAGAACTGAAACAGAACGAAACGCTCGGTATGATCGTTGGCGCACAAACTTGGGGGTCATGTTCGTACCAGGCAGGGACGCCCGACATTTTCTCCTATGGAGCTCACGGGATTGAGACGCTCTTCTCGCTGATGGGTACCGGTTGAGAATCGGTGTCTCGCGTTCAGACGGCGGATGCTGACGTACTGCCAAAAGTTTGGAACAAAGGTCGGGCCGCGACCTATCGCGGCATTCAATGTAAAAAATCTGACTTCGGTGCCGCCGCCTTCATGACCTCGGCGCTCGCGATACTAGCTGGACAGCGCCAGATTGGATTAATTTCCTAGCGTTTCGCATCATGAACCAACAGATCAGCCGGTTTGGCGATAGCCGCGGTTCGCCCCGCGAAAACCGTGGCTATCGCCAAACCGGCTAATCCAAGCTGGCGCTGTCCAGCTAGGCTTTGTCCAAAAATGGGGACGGCTATGATCCGCTCTGCTTCGAGATCGCCAAGTTCTTCATGAGGGGCTTCGCACCGGTTTCGCCTAAGAAACGATCAAGATTTTTGCCTTTATCGAAGCTGCCGATGAAAGCCAACGGCAATCTGGTACCCTGATCTCGCTTCGAGAAGTCATAATAAAGGCCCGCGAGTCTCTCGATCAATGGCCCGCTGTTGACTTTGACTGATCACCGCGATCGATTCACCCATACCACCGCTAAAAGGAAATCCCATGCGTTCGCTCTCTCGTCGTCAGATGCTCGAAGAGTCGATGTTGGCCACGGCGGCCCTTTCTGCCGCTGCCCTATCTGCGACTGCCCAGGCCAGCTATGCCGATGAAACATCGACGGGCAATCCGAGCAACCGAGTCCGAGTGGCGGTGTTGGGTTGTCGTATTCGAGGCAAACAACATGTCGCCGAATTGGCCAAAGTAGCCGACTGTGAAATCGCCTATGTCTGCGATCCCGACCGCGATCTAGCCGCAGAGTTGGCCGCAGTGGTGGAGCAACAGCAGGGCAAGGCACCGCTGGCGGTTCAGGACATGCGACGTGTTTTTGATGACAAGACGGTCGATGCCGTTTTCATTGCAACGCCCAATCATTGGCACGCGTTGGCGGCGATCTGGGCGATGCAGTCCGGCAAGGACGCGTATGTGGAAAAGCCGGTCAGCCACAACATCAGCGAAGGGCGTCGTATCGTTCAGGCATCACGAAAGTATAACCGCATCTGTCAGGGCGGAACTCAGAACCGGTCCAATATGGCGCTGGCCGAAGCGATCGATTACATGCAGGCCGGAAAACTCGGTGACGTTAAACTGGCTCGCAGCATCATTTACGGCCGTCGCGGTTCGATCGGTCCGAAAGGGAATTATGAAGTACCGGCGAACGTCGACTACGACCTCTTTCAGGGTCCAGCACCGCTTAGCCCGCTGACGCGCAAGACCCTCCACTACGATTGGCACTGGGATTGGCAGACTGGCAACGGCGAGCTTGGCAACAACAACATCCATTCGATCGATATTTGTCGCTGGGGGCTCGGGTTGACGGGGCTTTGTCGCAGCGCGATCAGCTATGGCGGCCGCTTCGGATACCAGGATGCTGGGGAAACGCCCAATACCCAAGTTTGTATCTTCGACTATGGGGATAAGACAATTATCTCCGAAACACGCGGCTTGAAATCCGATCCGTTCCGCGAAGGATTTACAGGTGGTTGGTTGTTTCATGGTACCGAGGGATCGATCGCGGGCAATTCATTGTTCGACCATGACGGAAAACTGGTCAGCACCTTTAAAGCGACCCGCAAGAGTGAGAACCACTTCGCCAACTTTATTGGTGCTGTGCGCAGTCGCAAGCGGGAAGACCTTAACGCGGAGATCACCCAAGGGCACCTTTCGACGGCGCTCTGTCACATCGGCAATATTTCGTGGCGCCTGGGCCGCGAGGCCGCCACTGCGGAGATCCGTGATCAGCTCGGCAAGCTGACAATCGACGACCATGCGAAAGAAACGCTCGACCGCACGACCGGCCACCTTGCCGACAACGAAGTCGATCTCAACACGACCCAACTCGTGCTCGGCGCGGTGTTGTACCCCGATTCAGACAAGGAAACCTTTATTGACAATCCACAGGCCGACACCTTCCTGACTCGTCCTTACCGGCATCCATTCGTGGTGCCGTCGGAATCCGACGTGTAAGCCCATTTTTCAGATACGAAGCAATGGGCGGGAAATAGCCATCCGGCAACTTGTCTGCAACGCACGTCCCCGTACCCAGCCGGGGCTGTAAGAAATATGATATCAGCGGTCCTAGACTTGATACTTCCCGTTTCTTCTAACTTGCAGAGATTGAGACATGAATGCGACATTGACGCAGTCGCCAGAAAAGTTGGCAACTGAACTTGCGATTCAATCGAACTCGATCGGAGACATCACCGCGGCCATGTGAGAGCTGATAGAATTCCTCGCGATCGCAGCGACACCTTAAACGGCAACGGATACCCAAACATCAGCGACCGATGGCAGGCTTTAATGAAAAGAGTTTGTCACTTTATACCAATAGCATGACCACTCGAGATTGCGACTGCCCGCCCGCGAGTGACCTCTTGTCACTTATTATCGCCCGATCAATCTTGGGCTGGTCCAAAGTCGCTGCAAAGACTTTATCGACTCTTTCGTGCTGCATCGTTAGGATCGCCTCAGTGATGTCGCGAAGTTCGCAAAGCCGTGACTAGACGACCGCACCGAACACTATCACCAACGCACCTTATCGGGAGAACGTTTATGGGATTCGTCGACCTTGAATCAATGCAGCCGATCGAGCCTGTGCCGGGATGTCGTTTACGGACACCGTTTGGCCAGCACTTGATGTTGTCGTACTTGCAGATGGATACGGACGCCGAGATTCCGATGCATCACCATCCCCACGAACAAGCCGGCATTTTGCTCAGCGGCAAACTGCGACTGACCATCGGCGACGAAACACGCGTTGTTGAACCCGGTTCGCTGTTCATCATCCCGCCCAATGTGCCGCATCAAGCCACGGCGATCGACGGCCCGGCAACAGTGCTGGACGTCTTCAGCCCGATACGCGAAGACTACGCAGCACAAATGAATCGCTACATTCCAACTACCTCAGATGCCGCTGACAATGCAAAATAAAACAACCATCCACAGTATTTCACGCCCTAGCAAGCCGACAAACTGATCGAGCAAGCCAAGCAATCAATGACACACACTACGGCATAAGCGATTTTACGTACGAAAGCTGATCTGGTGAGACTGGGATGATTTTGGTCCGCTGAATAAGCGATTTCAACAGGCCAAATTGACTTCCGAGTGATTGACTGACAATGGAAGTTTATGCAAGCAAGACATAAAAAGTCTTTTGTTCCCGAACAGCTCTGTCGGTCGGCCTGAGCAATTTGCCATGACTAGATCGATCATAACTGGCTGGTCGTTCGGGTTGCGGGCCAGGGAACGTTACGCCGAACCAATCCTTCGCTCAGTGTTGAAAATCGGAAGAAACGCGATCACATTTCGCAAGGGGGGCGTTACAATCTTGCTCGTGGTGGTCGTAAATCAGGACTTTAAATGAATCAACTCATTGATCGCATTTGCGACGATTTCGAAGCCGCTTGGCAGCAGGGCGAACCGCTTCGCATTGAAACTCTTCTGCAGCAAAGTGACGCTCAGTCGCGAGATGATTTGCTCGAGGAGTTGCTGCGGCTCGAGGTCTCGTTGCGTCAAACTGCCGGTCAGCGCCCCCAGATCGAGGACTACGCCGGACGGTTCCCCGATCACCTTCACCTCATTCAATCCGCGCTCTCAATTTCGCCCTCGGGCGATAGCACCTTTGATCTGAAAGTTGCCCAATATGAGGTAACCATGGAGCTTGAAGGTTTATCTCCGCCCACGAACAAGCACGCTGCGATAGCAGAAGGAACGGCATCGTCACCAAGCGACAAAACGATTCGAAAGTCGGTGGGCCGCTATATGGTCGTAGGCACATTGGGAAGTGGCGGGCAAGCAGACGTCTATCGTGCCGTTCACCCCACGTTGCCGATAGAAGTCGCCGTCAAGCTGACACACACCACGTTGCCCGACAAAACCCGCGAAGCGTTACGCGAAGAAGCTCACATCCTATGCGACCTCGACCATCCTCACATCGCACGCATCCGCGATTTCGACTTTGATGACGGTCACCCCTTCATGGTGCTCGACTTCATCCGCGGTCGATCGCTCGGCCAGGTCGCCGCCGCTGAACCTTTCTCACCCGAAGCCGCCGCCTCGATCGTTGCCAAAATCGCCCGCGCGATCGGATTCGCCCACTCACGCGGCATCATCCATCGCGATTTAAAACCCGACAACATCGTTATCGACACAAGCGGCGAACCCAAGATCATCGACTTTGGCATGAGTCGTCTGCGGAGCGGCATCTCCGGCGTGACCGAAGAAGCGAACGAGGTTTCTGGCACGCTCGCCTACATGTCGCCCGAGCAAGCCGAGGGGATCACCGCCAAGACCGACCACCGCGTCGACATCTTCGCCCTCGGAGCGATCCTGTATCGATTGTTGGTCGGCAAGGCACCGTATCCGCCGCTGCGCATGGCGCACTTGCTCCAGTGTGTCCGCCAAGGTGATTGGGACCGCGATGCACTCAATGCGGCGGACGTCCCTGAGTCGCTTAAGGCCATCTGTCATCGGGCAATGGCGACGGGATCCAGTGAGCGATTCGGAAACGCTTCGGAACTTGCTGCTGCACTCGATAAGGTTGTCCTCGATCGAAATGTTCCTGCGGTTGAGAAAGCTCGCGTTGTCACAACACCGATTAAGCAATGGGCTGTTCTAGGCGCGTTGGCAGCGATAGCGATCTTCGCCTATCTCGCAATCCGTCCGACGCTGTTGCAGCCTTCGGCCGTGGCCACAAATACGACGCTTGCCAACGCCGAGCCGATTGCGGCCGGCGAACTCATTCGGCGATTCGACATTGTCCACATCGGAAACTCGGGCAACCGCGCCGAGTTCAGCGGATCTTTATTGCAATTTCGGCCGCCACGCGAGAACGACGACATTCAAGTTCAAGCCGAGTTCAACGACAAGGTTTACTGCTTTCTCGTCGCCCTCAATCCCGACGGCGTCAAGCAGCTTTGTTTTCCGGCTGACGCGGACATGGCGCAGTCCGAACCGATCAAGACGCTCCGATATCCCACCGAGGAAGATTCCGCGTTCGGCTTAACCGACGGCATCGGCCAACAAGCGTTCGTGCTTTACACATCACGCGAGCCGCTTCCGGCATTCAACACCTGGAACAGTGAACTCGTCGCCGCATCATGGCCGAATCCCGACGTTTCGGGCAATTGGCAATACCGCGAAGGCCAACTCGAAGCGATCGAACCGCCACCAAGTGAAAGGACCCGCGGCGCCGAACGCAAGACCAAGACGCCTACGCCCTTCAAGCAAATTTGCGATCGCATGCGTGAGGCAGGTTCCACCGACGTCCGCGGCGTGTTGTTTGAAGTGAAGCCCAAACCATGACCGTAACGCGGTCAAAGAATTTAGCCGCGGGTACGTTTCCAGCGCCCCACGGAACACGATGCCCAACCATGCCAGCCGCACCCCCACTGCATGTGGGACACCCCTTCGTTCCAAGGCCGATTCCATGCAAACACAATTCGTAACTCGGCTTTTGATTTGCGTTGGGCTCGCGATTTTCTCGGCCTATGCCATCGCCCAAGAACCGGACGCGGCGATCGATACGAAGATTGCAGAGCGAGATCGGCTATCAAAAAAGGCATTTGAGTTAGCCAATGCGGGGAAACTCGACGAAGCCACCGCTCACTTCGAACAAGTCTACAGCCTCGAGGAATCCGTCTTCGGCCCTACACACCCCGAATTACTTGGAACCCTCAACCTGCTCGCTCAACTCGCGGCACTCGATGAGGATATTCAGGCCGGCATCGCTATACGCACACGCCAGCACGCAATGTCGGAACAGCTGTACGGTAAAGATGACTATCGGACCCGTGACGCTTACCTCGAACTCAGTGCACTAAAGCAGGAGCTCACCTTTTCGTTAGAAGATCGAGCTAGGCTTCAGCAGTCTAGACTGCTCCGTTCTGAAGTTGTGGAACGTTACAGGAGGGGTGACTATGCTGGGGCACTTCCAATCGCGAAACAATCTCTAGCGATTTGCAAGCAGGTGTTGGGCGAGCATCACCTAGAGTACGCCACAGGTTTGACGAACTTAGCATCTCAGTACAGATCATTGGGTCATTTCGCCGACGCGGAGCCACTGTACCGAGAGGCGTTGGATATTCGGGAAAAGTTGCTTGGCAAGGAACATCCAGAATACGCCACGTGCCTGGACAGTATGGCACGAATTCGTTTCGAGCAAGCAGATTATATCGGTGCCGTAGCAATTTGCCGCGATGCATTAGCAGTCCGTGAAAAAGTGTTCGGCAAAGATCACCCCACCTATGCCCACAGCTTGAAAGGTCTAGGAGTTTTGTATCAAAGAATGGGTGATTTTCAGCGAGCGGATTCAGCGTTTCGCGAAGTGATGGTAATTCAGGAAAAGGCCGTAGGAAAACGAAGTGGTGAGTATGCCTCGACTCTAACCAATCTCGCGTTCGTTCTTCAATCAACCGGCGACCACTCGCAATCGGAAAGACTACTGCTTGAAGCAATCGCCATTCAAGAAGAATTGCTCGGCAAAGAACATCCCGATTATGCCACTAGCTTAGTCTGCCTTGCAGCTTTGCATGAGTCCGAAGGCCGTTTCATGCAAGCCGAACCACTGTACCGCGAGGCGATGACAATCCGTGAAAAAACGCTTGGAAACGAGCATCCTACTTACGCGTTAAGCTTGCATGCTTTAGCGGTGTTGAACTATCGCACAGACAATTACCAAAATGCTGTGCCACTTTGTGAAAAGGCTCTTGCGATTCGCAAAAAAATCTTGGGGGAGGAACACCCCGATTACGGAGACAGCCTAAACCTCCTGGCTACAATGTATAAAACAATGGGTGATCACTCACTGGCCGAGTCATTATATCGCCAGGCTCTGGGGATCAGTGAAAAGGTGCTTGGTAAAGAACATCCCGACTATGCGGCAGGTTTGACTAATCTGGCGAATGTACTAACAGATCTAGGCAAGTACCGTGACGTTGAGGAAATGTGCCGCAAAGCGATAGCAATTAATCAAGATAAGCTAGGGAAAACACATCCGGACTATGCCAAGAGCTTGCAGTGCCTAGCTGTGTTTTACAGGATGACTGGTGATTTCTCTCGAGCCGAACCATTGCTCGTGGAAGCCGCGCAGATCCAAAAAGATGCACGTGGAAAGTTTCATCCCGATTATGTCGATAGCTTGAACAGCCTCGCCGTCTTGCGTTCTGCAATGGGCAATACCTCACAAGCGGAACAGCTTTATCGTGATGCAATAAATGTTCAGCAGGCGGCTGGAAACAAACAACACCCTGCCTACGCCAGGAGCCTCATCAACCTAGCCCATTTATACGCAGAAACCGGCGATGACTCGCAGGCCGAGCATTTGTACCGCGAGGCGGTATCAATCTCCCTTGAGAATCTGGATCGGACAGCCGATGTGCAGTCTGAGCGACAGCAGATACGAATGAGCGCAAATCTACGACTTCAACTTGATACCTATCTCTCGTTGGCGTTGCGTCAGCCATTGTATCAAGAACGAGCGTACGCGGCACTACTACGTTGGAAAGGAAGCATCTGGCAGAGACAACTTCGGCAACAAACGCTCCGCGACCAGCCAATGTTGCAAGCTCAGTTTATTGCTCTACAAGATCTATCCTCCAGTTTATCAACCCTAATACTGAATCCACCTGCTGATACCAAGCAGCGTGATGTTTGGCGGCAGCGACTTGAAGAGGTGACTGGCCAGCGTGAAAAGCTGCAACGGGATCTTTCATTATCTAGTATCACGTTCCGTGAGTCGCGACAAATAGTCTCCCCGAAACAGCTTCAGGAGAGTCTACCAACCGGCACGATACTGATCGACTTCCTTGAATACATCCACTACACACCCCCAAAAAAAGAACAGCGAATAGAAGAGGTTTTGGAGCCCCGGTTGCTCGTTCATCTGGTCCGTGGCGACAAAGAAGTGCGGGCGATCGATTTAGGTGACGTCGCTTCGCTCAAAACGCTCATGCAAACCTGGCGGCAAGATTTCGGGCAAAGCGCCGCGTCGACCGTCGCGGCTAGCGAATTGAAAAAGCGGATTTGGCAGCCACTAGAAAAATATCTTGATGGCATCTCTACCGTCTACGTTTCACCCGATGGGATACTCGGACAATTCCCACTGGCGGTGCTCCCAGGCAAGCGCCCCGGATCGTACCTGATCGAAGATCTTGCGATCGTGATATTGCCGGTCCCGCAGGGGTTACCTGCTATGACATCCTCGCCGTCGCTGGATTCAGGTGATGATCGATTCTGTTTGGTCGGCGGCGTCGATTACGAACAAGCCGC
>DIUH01000039.1 GCA_002428205.1 Planctomycetaceae bacterium UBA6163 | reverse complement strand
TTGGTTAACACTGCGAAACGCTAAAAGATTAGTCCAACCTGGCGCTGTCCAGCTAGGCTCTGTTTGAAAAGCGGGCTGACCCTTTGGAGGTGAGTCGATTTCATGGATTTTTTGGCCTCAGTGACGGATCGTTTAAGCCGTGGTGTAATCATCCGTTTTCGTAGCGTACTTTTGCAGCAATTCAGAAACGGCCTCTTTGTGCTCTACTGGAACGGGTATCGCTCCTTGGCCAAGAAGCGGAAGTCTTGTCTTTGTTTGAATCATCAACGTAGGGTTCACGTTTCCCCGCCAGTGGTGCGATTCAACTTTTTGCCATTTCAAGAGGCTCCAGTATTGCCAGATTCCATTTTCGGTGATTTGTAGACGTCCAAGCGCCATTAAAACCCAATATAGGGAGAATGTGACTCCGAACAGTGCGCTGGCGATATCAAGTGTATCGAACGTTTTTGAGGCGAACCCGCGACCGAGGCCGAAAAACGCAAAGATCGCAGCGTTGAGTAAGAAAAGAACGCGCGTCGGATGATGTCCACAATCGATCAGAATCGCCCCGCGTCTTGCGCGACCAATTAGGAAGGTTGATACGAAGGCCGTGAAGATGGATACCCAGAATATTGCGAATGCGATCGCGCCTGAGTCTTTTAAAGTTCGTCCGGTTGTTATCGAAATGCCGAACGTCAGGATACTGATTACGCCAAGAACACCTATGCCGCAGATCAATGCGTTGATGCAACCTCGCTGCCAAGCGGCATTTGTCATTCGTGGTGTCATTGGAAATTCTGCTATTCGTGAATCACGTTTGGCGTCATTGCGGACTTCGGAGGCGATGTCTAAGCAAGTAGGGGCGCTTGGGCGTCTCTGGTGTATGTTTTGGTTCGTGAATTTTGCTGGTCTTCGCGAACTCGCCGCGCGGACAGGCAGGCTAACCTTTTCCTGTCAGTCAATGCATTTTTTTATGCGCTGGGCGATGCCGATTCTGCAGCGATGGCTTTGCCGGGGGCGGACGCGTGAGTCGGGATTTGTTGAGCCTGGGCGTCTTTAATTCCGCGACTGATGCTGCTGGACATTAACTGTTGTTTCGGCTGCGTCTGGTGGTCGAGTTGTCATCTCTCATGCTTGGTTAGTTCGATTCGGCGGGCTTGGTGGTTCATAATGATCGCCCGCCTTTTCTGGCTTTAGGCCCCAGATTGTTCCAGGCTTGCGGAGATTGTCTGCGGTCACCTACGGCTTGCTTTTTTTCCGCTCTGCATTTCTCGAGTCCTCTGGTGGCGTAACTCAGGATTTGTTGGCAATTGCAGTGTTCACAACGAGGCGGTCAATTACGGCGAGGCTACTATGACCAACATCCTTAATTGTTCTTGGTATTCTCTGGCGTGCATTCTTCTGGCAGATAGCCGCGTTGGTCGTTCTGATTTGGCAGGAACTTAAACCGCCCGCTGGGGTCTGGTTTGTCGGCGGTTTGCTTTTAAACGGCCGCCCCGCGCACGCTCGGTTCCGTGCATGGCAGTTTCACCGTTGCCACGGTTCCCTGCCCTTGGGCGCTTTTGAACTCCAGCGATCCACCCAATCGTGAAACGACATTTCGGGTTAGAAACAAACCGAGCCCCATGCCTCGTCCCGGTTCTTTGGTCGTATAAAACGGCTCGCCCGCGCGGCCAAGTTCTTCATCTGTCATCCCGCGACCGGTGTCACGGATTAGAAACACGACCTGTGAGTTTTCGCTGGAAGTTTCCAGCCTAACGCGACCGCCCGGACCGCTGGCGTCCAAACCGTTGTGTATCAGATTGCGAATCGCCTGGGCGACCGCCTCTTGAGGAATCCAAAGCGATTGCCCTTCCACCGCGTCGGGAGCATCTTCGACATCGACCCGATCGGGATCACGCACCCCTTCGAGCGCACAATCGATTAAGTCGCCGACGGTTGTGCGGTCCCATGATCCGGCCATTGAATCGCCCACTGCGCCGCGCATTCGCCGAAGGATTTGCCGACAAATTTCCAGTTGTTGGTCGATCAGGCGAACGTCTTGGCGGACCGATTCGGGCGTTTCACAATCTTGCAGATGGCGACCGAGTTCGCGGGCGATCACGTCGATCGTCGACAGTGGCGATGCCAACTCGTGTGCGGCACCGGCTGCTAAGGTCGTCAACCCTTCGAGTCGCTGGGCCCGTTGGTTTGCCGCTTGCGTCTCGCGAAGCAGCCGTTCGCTGCGGGTCAATTCGGCTGCGGTGCGAGTGACGAAATGGGTTACAACGCTGGCGCAGGTGGCATAAGCGATGAACAATCCGACCGTATGCGGCGACAATTGGCCGTTGCGCTGCGGTTCGATCAATCCCTCGATCGGCACCGACAAGAACATCAGCAGCGTACAGCCGGCGATCGCCATGGCGGCCAAAACCCAAGCCCACTGGGGCCGCAAAATGACGCCGCCGACCGCCAAATTGACCAGATAAAACAGGCTGAACGGGTTGTCGATTCCGCCACTAAAGTAAAGCATGCAGGTCAGTGTGATCAGGTCGACAACCATTAAAAAAGTTGCAATCGAATCGGCCTGTGCATCCCGATTGCTCGAAATCGTTTGGTCGATTTGATGGCCATGGTCGGTCCGATCGGCCGCTAAGTCTGACTTCTCGCGCCTGGCTCGCCGCAGCCAAATCGCGAAGGCGATGTTGGTGATTGCTGTTACCGCAATCAAGCTGAGCAGTGGAACCCAAGGGAGCGCTGTGCCGACAAGCGACCCGGCGGCAAAGACCGTAATCAGTTGGCCAAAGACGGCAAACCAACGCAACCGCAACAGCCATGCGCTGGTGCCGAGGTGAATCGGCGTGATGAATGATAAGGGGAGCGATTGCATCGAAGCGGAGCGATTTGAACCGGTGGTAATGAAGACATTCTAAAGCGACAAAGCGACTTGCATGAAACGCAGAACAGCAGTCTGTGGGGCGATCATAGCGTAAAAGCTGGTCAAATCGACACTCCCGCGAGGTTGCCCGCTTACCAGGCCGAGTCAACAAAAAAACCCGACCATCGCCCGAATGAACCTTGGTTCACTCGTTGGCGGGTCGGGGCAAGAGGTGCGGTGCGGAAAACGATTAGGCGCCGTCGATTTGGCCGTCTATTGGCTCGGGCCGTACTGGTTTGGGGCCTCTGGGCTTAGTGCCGTACTAACGGCGCAGACTTTTCAGAATCGAACGCCCCGTTATAAACCGCTCCTGCGATTTCTCCAGGGCGGTCAATTGCGCGTCGATCCAGTCACTCAACTGCTGAGCGGCGGTTGCAGGCAATCTTTCAGTGAGTTCTTGCCAGTGCGTGCCGCTAGGGCGAGTCGCCGCAGCGGATTTACTGTTGTGGTCACTCGAAGTCGTCATCTTAGGCTCCTCCGGTTTAAGCGATCCGTCGCGGGTCAAGGGTTGTGAGCGGCCAAAAGGTGTTGTCACGTAGCAAATCTTCCGCGAGCATTGCTCTGGGAACTACTCTGCCACTTCATTATCCGGCGTTGAACATGGGTAATCGGGAAAAGCCCAACTTCGTCACCCACTAAACGGTCCAAAAATGGCCGCATCAATGTAGGAATGACAAGAAGGAGAGATCGAGACTTCCTAAGGTTCACGCAGACAGGTCAGCAATTCAGGTGCCGACGGCTTCATGCTCCGGACTTTTGACTTCCAAGTCGACTGTTGATAAGGGTTTGTGGAAAAGTTTGTGCCGCCGGGGTCAGCTCGGCATTGTCGTCTCACTGCCACATTTCTGTGGCGTATGTTGCGGTAGCTGCCAATAAGTCGTGCAATTTGGCAAATCTGCATTCGGTGATCAATGTGTTTGGTAAATAATAAACCACTAATCAGTCAATAGCGAACAATTTCTTTCCATAGATACGTTTGTCTGTCGAAATAAGTTCCTGATTTTCCGATCAAATGCGACTGTTCCGTCAGGCGGTGCGAAGCAGCGCTGGCTCTGGTCGAGTTTAGTGGTGACGATTATTTTTGGGCAATGATCGTCAAGTTAAGTCAAATCGAGTTGCAGCTATTGAGTGGGGGAGGCGTGTATTGGCCAGCGCAGCGGATGTTGCTGGTTGCCGACCCGCATCTTGGCAAGGAGGCGACGTTTCGTGCTAACGGTTTGGCGGTGCCGCGCGGGACGACCGATGCGACGCTTGACGGGATCAGTCGAATGATCGCCGAAACCGGTGCCGAACGATTGACGATTCTGGGCGACCTGTTTCATGCCCGATCGTCACTCGTCGAAAGCGTGCGAGAATCTTTTTCCCGCTTTTTGGAACTGCATCATGCGGTAGATGTGACGCTGGTTGTCGGCAACCACGACGTCGCAACCGGGCCGTTGTCGGGCCAGTGGCCGCTGCGAGTGGTCGAGCCACCGTGGGTCGTCGACGCGGTGACGATGGAGCATTTTCCAGGACCGCCGAGGAAGGCTACGGCACTCGGAGAGTGCCTGCTACCTTCGCAGGATTCGCGGATTTGCCTTGCGGGGCATTTGCATCCTGCGGTTCGCTTGGGCGATGCGATCTCAACGGCCGGAAAACTTCCCTGCTTTTTCTTTGATTCTGCAAATTCGTGTCTGATTCTGCCCGCAATCGGACAGTTTACGGGAACCGCAGCGGTGCAGCCCACCGATGGTGATCGCGTTTGGGTCTTGGCGGATGGCGAAGTGATCGAAGTCACGACGGTTCGATCGCGACGCCGTAAACAGGTCCGCTGAGCCGAAATGGCTTGCTATCCAGCGTTTGCTATTCATTGCTTGCTATTCAAGGCCGAATCTCGTCCGCTAGACTGATCGTCGTCATTTTTGGCCACTCACCCCACGACTCTTTCCGCGTCTCTTCTTTAGCTGAAACCGAGCGATGCAGCCAATCGAAGCCGAAATCAAGCGTCTCCGCAGCGAGATCCGCCGTCACGATCAACTTTATTATGTTGACGCGGAACCGGAAATCACCGACTTGCAGTACGACCGGTTGCTGGAAGACTTGCGTCGCTTGGAATCACAGCGTCCGGACCTGATCGCCGATGACAGTCCGACCCAGCGGATCGGCGATGCGCCGGTTCCTCATCTGAACCAAATCGCTCACGCGGTTCCCATGTTGTCGATCGACAACACTTATAACCGCCAAGAATTGGCCGCCTATTTCGCTCGCACCGAAAAACTGCTGGGCAGCGCATCGGCACAGTGGGTGATGGAATACAAGATTGATGGCGTTGCGGCGTCGATCCTTTATGTCGACGGCAAATTGACCCAAGCGGTCACTCGCGGCAACGGCGAAATCGGTGACGACATCACTCATAACATTCGCACAATACGCGACTTACCCTTGCAATTGCAGGGCGACAACATCCCATCGATGTTAGAAGTTCGCGGCGAAGTTTATATGACGGATGCCGATTTGGCCGACTTAAATGTTCGTCAAGTCGAATCGGGTCAAGAACCTTATAAGAACACTCGCAATGTTACAGCTGGGACAATCCGCTTGCTCGACCCGTCGATCGCGGCCAAACGCAAACTGCGATTCTTTGGCCACGGTGTCGGACGGACCGATGGAATGTCCGCGACCACGCATATCGATTTTTTGAATCAACTGCGCAGTTTTTCGATCCCGATTACGCCTGATGTTCGGCTGTTGCAAAGCGGCGCTGAAGCGCTCAAGGCAGTGGAAACGCTCGAAGAGGCGATGCCCGAATTGCCGTTCGAAGTCGACGGGATCGTGTTTAAGATCAATTCGCTGGCCCAGCGGGACGAACTGGGGATTCGCAGCAAGAGCCCTCGGTGGGTCGTGGCTTATAAGTTTGAACGTTATGAGGCGGTCACCCGTTTGAATCGGATCGAAGTGCAGGTTGGCAAGACCGGCGCGATCACTCCGGTTGCTTACCTCGAACCGGTCGACATTGCCGACACAACAGTCAGTCGTGCGTCGCTGCACAACGCCGATGAAATCGAGCGATTGGATATTCGTGTCGGCGATCAAGTGGTTGTCGAGAAGGCGGGCAAGATCATTCCGAAGGTGATTCGCGTTGAAAAACATTTGCGGACCAGCGACTTGCCGAAGTATGAGTTTCCGCAGCGATGTCCGGTTTGCGACGGACCGTTGTCGCGCGATGA
>DIUH01000368.1:2953-3246 GCA_002428205.1 Planctomycetaceae bacterium UBA6163 | reverse complement strand
AGTTGCCGCACGTCATAACCGCTGGCGCGAAAGCTTTCGGCCAACTCATCGAGCAGCTCGGGGTGCGACGGGTCGTGAACCGAATCCATCTGGTCGAACGGGTGAACGATCCCACGACCCATCAACATTGCCCACACTCGATTGACAAACGCCCGCGCAACCATCGGATGCCCCTGAGCGATCTCTTTCACAAAGAGCTCGCGGCGCGAAAACTTCGGCACTCGCGGTTCGCCGTCGGCGGTCGCGGGATAGTAAAGATCGTCGGAGTCCTCTTGCTTGGCATCCTTATCAGG
>DIUH01000368.1:2346-2810 GCA_002428205.1 Planctomycetaceae bacterium UBA6163 | reverse complement strand
TCGATCTTGACGCCAAAGATGGTTGAAGCGACGGCTTCGGCGATCGCTTGATGTTTGTTGTCACGTTCAAACAGATACCAAACGGCACCTTGGTCGTCGGTCGTTTGCGGACGCGCGAGCAACAGATCATCGACCACTTCGTTCCAAGGCCGGTTTTCACGAAAGGCTTTTTCCAGCCAGGTGCGCCAGTGGTGCTCTTTTCTCTCGCGATACGCCCTGCGGTCGCCGCGTCCCATCAGCAGCGTATCGAACGTATCGGCCATGTGTTGGATGTGGTCTTCGCTCGACAGCAAGTTCTCGATCAATGTTTGGCGTTTTGCACGATCGCTGGCATGTGTATCGTCGTCCAAGAACGCTTGCCGCTCGTCGACCGTCGGGATGCGACCAGCCAAATCGAGATACACGCGACGCACGAAAGTTTCGTCGCTGCAGAGTGGCGCGGGTTCAATGCCCTCAGCGTCCCA
>DIUH01000368.1:826-2315 GCA_002428205.1 Planctomycetaceae bacterium UBA6163 | reverse complement strand
CCAAGCGACGCGAAAAGTAATGTGCATGGCGGGAGGTTGCAGGCGGGGCGAGTGGGACAAGGCTAACGCAAGTATCAAACGCAAGCGACCCTTACATGATAACCGCAAACCGCCCGTTTCGCAGCCTGCACCGGCCCGGTGTCTGTACTTGCTGAACTGTTGCCCCGCTGGAGTCCATGCCTACGATGCTTGCCCCAAGGATCGTTAGCGGGAAAAAGGATTGACGATCTTCACATTCGCTAACGCGAAGTCCTTGACATTGCGAGTAGCAACAGGAAGGTCAAACTGGTGCGCTGTGGCGGCGATCAAGCTGTCCTTGACTGGCATCGCTCGTCCCTTGCGTTTCAAGTCTGTCAGCAAAATTGCCCAAGTACCCGCCGTATCAGCGTCGAATTGCAAAACTTTCATATAACGAATCACCGAATCCAACCAAGCGAATAATTCCCGCTGCCGCTTGCTCTTCGGTAGAGAAAGAATGCCGAATCGCAACTCGCCAAGAATGATTGGGTTAATCGCTAGCTCTGCCTCGTGCTCGCCAAGCCACGCTAACGTAGCTGGGTCGGGATCGGGCTTCGTCGCTTCGCTCAGGACATTAGCATCAACAAGAAACTTCATTGCAATGAATCCGTTGATTCACTCTCAATCGGTACGAACCAATCTTGCGACGGACAGCTTCTCAACAACTTAAGCAAGCCTGGCTGCCCCGGTGAGATCGACTTTTTCAGTAGATATTCGCCAGAAGCAAGGCGTCGTATCTCAAATACTTGCCCAGGAACCAATTGGTCTTCCTCACGCAATTCTGCGGGAAGAACGATCTGACCTTTCGAAGAAAGCTGAGTTTTCATAATGAAGTAAGATACAGTCTTACATGCGCCTCGTCAAGTCTAAGCAGGGCTGCAGAAGTCATGCAGTGGAACGCCGAGCGTTGTTTCCGCTTCCGCCGGGCTGGTAGCCGCACATCCTACCGCACCGGCACTATCGTTACGCAAACGACCTGCGGTCGGGATTTTACGGCAACCAATTCGTGTGGTTAGTTGGCAATCCCTCTATAATTGGCTTTCCCGCGCGCGGCGAGAGATTCCCGCGTCCGTGCCCCATTGATTCGACCCGTTTGCCGCTGGGTCGCCCAGGAGACTTCGTCCGTGAGCAGTGAAAGCCCCAACGAAATCACGATCGCTTTCGATATCGCGGGCTGCGTGAATTATGCGTCTTGGCAAAACTCCGTGCCGCTGCTGCGTTCGCTGGAAGTCACCAACCATGCTTCCGAAACGCTGGACGACTTGCGCCTGATTTGCGAATCGAGCCCTTCGTTCACCCGATCCAAAGAATGGGTGATCTCGCGACTTGCCCCCGGCGAATCGATCAACATCCGCGATCGCGACGTGCAACTCGATCCCGCCTACCTCAATGGACTCGATGAAGCCGAGAAAGGACTGATCAAACTGCGACTGGTTCGCGGCGAGACGCTGATCAGCGAAGCGACTCATGA
>DIUH01000368.1:0-767 GCA_002428205.1 Planctomycetaceae bacterium UBA6163 | reverse complement strand
CTGGACGGTTACCAAAGCCGCGACCCGAAGCGAGCGTATCTACTCGCCGCCGCGATCTGGTCAGCGATCGGATCGAAGAATCTTACCTACGCCAACCCACCGCGCAGCTTTGAACAAGTCGGCCAAAAGACTCGTCGCCCGTCGGTGGTGTTGAGCGATGGACTAGCGACCTGTCTCGACAGCACGCTTCTCTTTGCCGCCGCGATCGAAGCCGTTGGCCTCAACCCGATCATCGTCCTGACCGAAGGACATTGCTTCGCGGGCGTTTGGCTTGTCGAAAAAACGTTTTCGCGTTTGATCGAAACCGATGCCAGCGAGCTTCGCAAAGCGATCGCAGCGCGAGAAGTGATCGTCTTTGAAACCACACTCATCACCCATCGTCCGCCGGCACGCTTTAACGATGCCGAGAAGACCGCACTGGCAGCCACTCGTGAATCGGCGGAAAGCCAATACCAAGCGACCATCGATATCACTCGCGCTCGCATGTCACAGATCCGTCCGCTCGCCTCGCATCAGTCTCGCGAAGGGACCGCCGACGATTCGGAAGCCACCGGTCCGCTGCCATTGCCCGCGGCACCTAGTTTCGGCTCACTGCCCGCCGAAGAAGTCGACGCAAAGCCCGCGACGCCCGAAGGCCGCATCGAACGTTGGCAACGCAAACTGCTAGACCTTTCTCTTCGCAATCGTTTGCTGAACTTCAAACCGACCAAGCAAACCGTGCCGCTGCATTGCAGCGAAATCTCACAACTCGAAGACAGGCTCGCATC
>DIUH01000093.1:7476-7769 GCA_002428205.1 Planctomycetaceae bacterium UBA6163 | reverse complement strand
TCGCTGGTGCCCGCTTTCTCGTTAATGAACGAGACTTTCAGCCCACGATGCAGGAAGCTGGCCGTTTCCAAACGATTGCGAATGGTGTCGGCGTCGAACTCCGTTTTCGGAAAGATCGTCGGATCGGGCGTGAAGGTGATCGAGGTGCCGGTGCCGCGGATCGCTCCGGGCAATTTCTTCAGCGGTCCAGTGACGATCCCTTTGGAAAACGTCATTTGGTACTGCACGCCGTCGCGACGCACCGTTGCGATCAATTCTTTGGACAAGGCGTTGACGACCGAAGCGCCGACGCC
>DIUH01000093.1:5274-7461 GCA_002428205.1 Planctomycetaceae bacterium UBA6163 | reverse complement strand
ACCGGAATCCCGCGACCGTTATCGCTGACCGTGACCGTGTGGCCGTCTTTGTGCAACGTCACCTTGATCTCGGACGCGTGTCCATTCATCGCCTCGTCGACGCTGTTGTCGACGATTTCCCAGACCAAGTGGTGCAGCCCCGCGCTGCTGACCCCACCGATATACATGCCGGGGCGTTTGCGAACCGGCTCCAACCCCTCCAGGGCAGTGATATCCTTCGCGCTGTAGTCTTTGGCAACTGTGCTCATAGCGGTCGTTTTCAAAAGGAAAGAGCCAATGTGGCCGCTCCGGCACGCCGTACCCTGGCGATCGTCGCAGACCATGCCCAGGACAATAGGGGACGAGCGTTCCGCAATCAATCCGACTTTGCCGGTTAAGCAAACTCCGCCATCAAGTAGGCCGTAACAAGCGCAGCGNNCTCGCGATAGGTGCCACCCATCAATTACGACCACCATCACGTAGGCCGTAACAAGCGCAGCGCCGTTACGGCATTCAAACGTTCTGGGTGGGCTTCTATGCCGTAACGGCGCTGCGCTTGTTACGGCCTACTCAACGCCGCCTTGCGTGCGGGCGATTGATGTATAATCGCCTGCTCGCTGGTCACCCTTTTTCAGACGCTTCGGAAAATACCCATGAAAACTTCGCTGATTCGACTTCGGGCGATGATGATCGCCGCCTTCGTGTTTGGTGCGGCGCTGGTTCCAGCGTCTGGCGCTGTCGGGCAATCGCAATGGCTTGCCTTTCGTGGTGATGGCGGACGTGGCGAAGCGATGAAGTCAAAGCCGCCGACGGAGTTTGATGTTCCGGCCGGAAAAAATCTTGCCTGGAAGACGGCGACTACCGGTCGTGGAATCGGCGGCCCCTTGGTGATCGGCGATTTGGTCGTCGTCACCGGATGCGATGGCGAAGACGAACGCGATATCCATATCGAAGGGTTCGACGCCAAGACCGGCAAAAGGCTGTGGATCCGTTCGATGCGCTCGACCGGACGTCCTTTCACGCATCCGACCAGTGCGAACGCTTCGCCGACACCGGCCAGCGATGGCCAGCGGATTTTTGCGTTGTTCAGCTCGTGTGATTTGGTCTGCGTCGATTTGCAGGGACGTTTGCAATGGTTCCGCGGGCTTGCGGTCGACCATCCGAAAGCCGGTAACGACATCAGCATGAGCAGTTCGCCGGTTGTGGCCGATGGCGTCGTGCTCGTCCAGCTTGAAAATCAAGGCGATTCGTTTGCGGCGGGACTGGACGCCGAAACCGGCGAAACGCTCTGGCAAATGCCTCGCAGCCGACAAAGCAACTGGGCAACGCCGCTGCCGATCACGATCGGTGATGGACGGCCCGCGTTTGTACTGCAGGATGGCAGCAATTTGATGATCGTCGATGCCCGCACCGGCAAGGTCGAACACGACTTTGCGATCAAATGCGACCGCACGGCGTCGGCCAGCTATGCCGCGCCGCTGATCATCGTCCCCGGCGAAGAAACCGTAGCGCTGCGAACCGATTCTTCCGGAGTCGAAGAGGTTTGGCGAAGCAACAAACTGCGTCCGCAACGCTGCAGCCCCGTGATCGCCGATGGCAAAGTTTACATGGGACGCGGGTCAGTCCTGATCGCCGGCAATCTGGTCGATGGCGAAATCGCTTGGCAAAAACGTTTGCCCGGTGTCGAAACCGTCTGGGCAACGCCGGTTGCGACCGGTTCGGGGATTTATGTTTTCGATTCAAACGGTAAAGTTGCCCTGGTTCGAGACGATGGCGACACGGCCGAAGTCGTTTCGGAGCCGGTGGTCGGAGAGTCGATTTTGGCTTCGCCGGCCGTTGTCGGCGACGCGTTGTTCTTGCGCACCGAACGAGCCGTTATTAAGATCGCTGAACCCGCGACGGAAAAAAGCTGAGGATTATCGCTTGTCGGATACCGCAATCATTCAACCCACCGTGGCCGTTGTGCCCGGTGGACCCGTGGTCGGATCGATTCGGCCGCCGGGTTCAAAAAGCTTGACCAACCGTGCCCTGATCTGTGCCGCGTTCGCCAATGGCCAATCGCAATTGACCGGTGCCCTGCGCAGTGACGACACCGAAGTGATGATTGCGGCGTTGTCCAGCATCGGTGTCGCGATCGCCGAATCCGCAGGCGGTCGTGTAATCGATGTCACCGGCGTCTCGCGAACCGATGCGGCTTCGGCAATTGGC
>DIUH01000093.1:0-5252 GCA_002428205.1 Planctomycetaceae bacterium UBA6163 | reverse complement strand
TCAGGCTGGACAAAATCGCAAATCCGCGTTGCCGGCAGTGTCAGCAGCCAATACCTCAGCGGCTTGATGATGGCCGTGCCGGTCAGTGGTCGCCAGTGCGAGATTGTTGTCGAGGGCGAATTGGTGTCACGCCCCTATGTCGAGATGACGGCTCAGATCATCCGCGATTTCGGCGTTGACGTTGAATTAGTCGACGCGGCCGCGGGTGGCCAACAGTCGCTTGCCTGTCGGATCGATGGCCGCGGCGGTTATCGAGGCAGGCAATATGCGATCGAGCCCGACGCGTCGGCGGCCAGCTATTTTTGGGCGGCCGCAGCGATCACGGGCGGCGAGGTCACGGTGCTCGGTTTGTCAGCCGAAGCCCTGCAAGGTGACGTCGGATTCGTCGATTGCTTGGAAAAGATGGGTTGTCGGGTCGACCGGCAAAGCGACCAGATCACGGTCGCCGGTCCGGAAAGATTGCGAGGGATCGATGTCGACATGAACTCGATCAGCGATACGGTTCAAACGCTCAGCGTCGTCGCTTTGTTCGCCGACGGACCGACCACGATTCGCGGCGTCGCTCACAACCGCTTCAAGGAAACCGATCGCATCGGCGACCTCGCTCGCGAATTGCGAAAGCTGGGGGCCACGGTCATCGAGACCGACGATGGCCTTTCGATCCACCCGGGCGACACGGCGGCAACCGCGATTCTCGATACTTACGACGATCACCGGATGGCGATGAGCCTATCGTTGGCGGGTTTGCGGATGCCGGATGTGCGGATTCGCAACCCGGCATGTACCGCCAAAACTTATCCCGAATATTTCGCTGATTTGGAACAGTTGATTGGCCGACCGCACAGGTGGTGCGGCGAGTAAATGTGGCTTAAGCCTCCAGCCTTTTTTTACCCCACAAGTCACTATGTTTTGCTCCCCTGCCAACTCGTCTGGCAGGAAGCCGAGGTTGGCAAGCTAGACACAGGCCGCAATTGGCGCAACCTCCCGATTTTAACTTGTGCTCGCCGCTTCAAGCGGCGAGCACAAGTTAAAATCGGTGGACTGGGAGGGCGTTGGGGTCTAGCTTGTGAACCTTATTCACCCACGATACGAGTTCGTGGGGGTCAAAATGAATGTGGCGTAGTAAGAAGACTTCCAGGCTAAATGCGTTAAAGAACGCAGCCCGGAAGCCTAGCTTTCATCAATGAAAAGTAACCGCTGCCGTCGGCGGATGAGTCCGATTCAAAGCCGCTTCGACCCGGGCCAGCAGGTCATTCGGTGGATCGGAAACCAAGTGATCTTCGTCGTGGAGCCCTGCAACAAACTCCGCATTGCAATGTTGGCAGGCGACTTTTTGACCTAAAAGGCGTGTATGCACTTCCAGTCGTCGACCGCAGGTTGGACAAGATTGGGTGAAGTGAAGAGGCATACCGAGTCTCCATTTTGCTCGAGCGAGAAAAGTGACGAGGGGCAGATCATAGCCTTTAATTTGATTTAAGGCAAGCTAAATATCCAGTGTCCCCGCTGTAGGTGAGATCGGTCGACATCCGTTGTCACCGTCACCAATAAACGAAGCGTCGTTAGAACGCACATCGGCCGATCGCGATAGCCCTTTTTTGGTAGAGAATTGGTGAAGAGTTTCTGGGGCGTCCCCGTTATTGCGGTGCAGTGGTATGTTGGCGAGTAGTTTTCATGAAGTTCGCCAGATTGCTGAACAGGTGTTCTGGCAAGCTGGGTCAGCCACAACAGCCAAAGTCGAATCAGAACCACGGATTGATGAATGAAGGACACGCTTGCTGTAATTCTCGCTGGCGGGCGAGGCAGTCGATTGGAACCGCTGACTCGCGACCGCGCCAAACCTGCTGTGCCTTTTGGTGGCCTTTATCGAATCATCGACTTTGTGCTCAGCAACTGCCTTAACAGCGGAATTCGCCGGATTCTGATGCTGACCCAGTACAAGGCCCAATCGCTCGACCGTCACATCAATGTCGGTTGGCGATCTTACTTTTGCCGCGAACTGGGCGAGTTTATCGACATCGTGCCGCCGCAGCAGCGAATTGATGACAATTGGTACCAGGGGACGGCTGACGCGGTTTACCAGAATATTTACGCGATCGAACGCGAACAGCCGCAATACGTCGTCATCTTGGCCGGCGATCATATTTACAAGATGAATTACGAGCCGATGGTGGAGTTCCACAAGTCGGTCGGCGCTGACATGACGATCGGTGCGTTGCGGGTTCCGGTGGCCGAAGCGACGCAGTTCGGTGTGATGACGATCGACGCGGACCAACGGATCGTCGACTTTGCCGAAAAACCGTCCCAGCCGACGCCGATGCCGGGCAATCCCGATATCGCGTTGGCGTCGATGGGCATCTATGTCTTTTCGGCTCGTTTTTTGTACGAGCGACTTTGCGACGACGCCGCCTTGGGGGAAAGCCGCCACGATTTCGGCGCTGACATCATTCCCCGAGCGATTCGCGACTCGCGAGTTTTTGCCTTCCCGTTTTTGGACGAAAACCGCAAAGGCGATGCTTATTGGCGCGACGTCGGCACGCTGGACGCTTACTACGAGGCGAGTCTTGATCTGGTGGAAGTCGACCCGCAACTGAATCTTTACGACCAAAGTTGGCCGATCCGATCGTACCAGCCCAATCTTCCTCCGCCCAAGTTTGTCTTTGCCGGAAACGATGACGCCAAGCGACGTGGCGAAGCGCTCGATTCGATCGTCTGCCAGGGAGCGATCTTGAGCGGCGGAACAGCTCGCCGATGCGTGATCGGGCCGAATGTGCGAATCAACAGTTATGCCGAAGTGGAAGAGAGCATTTTGTTGGAGGGCGTCGACGTCGGACGTCATTGCCGGATTCGCCGAGCCATCATCGACAAGGGGGTTCATATCCCAGCAGGAACCGAAATCGGCTATGCTCCCGAACAAGACAGATCCCGTGGTTGGACGATTACCGAAAGCGGCCTGGTGGTGATCGCCCGAGGCGAATTGGTCGAGTCCGTGGGGCGTGTCGGTTGAACTTGATCAACTGAATCAATAAGAATCTTCCGACCGAAATCGATAGATAATGGAGCGGGTGGAAACAGGTGCCAATCGATAACCCTTTGATCTTTTTCGCGGTCGCAGCAGTCTTGCTGGCTGTTGTTGGCGCTGGAATATGGTTCGCGTTGCAGTCTCGTGGGCGTCAAGCGGCGACAGAACCGTCCGGGCCGGGCGCTGCCGAAAATTCGTCGTTTTTGACCGAAACCGATCGTCAAGCGATGCTCAGTTTGTTACAGCAACTGGCAACTTGGACGAACGAATATTCAGGCAATGTGTCGAGTTACCAAACGCGATTGGGAACGATTTCTCGCGAATTTCAGCGCGACGCTGCTGCGGCCAAACCGCCCAGTACCACTCGCGTGCTGGGGTTGCTGGGCGAAATCATGCAAAGCAACGCAAGCCTGCAACAGCGTCTAGAGTCGGCTGAAAAGCAACTCGATCGACAAACGCGTCAAATCGAATCTTATTTAACCGAAGCCCGCACCGACGGCCTGACGCAACTGGCCAATCGTCGTGCCTTTGATGCCAAGATCGAAGAGATGTTTAACGCTTATCGCAAAGGCGGAAAGACATTCGCACTGGCGATCATTGATATCGATCATTTCAAAAGCATCAACGACACTTATGGCCACCAGTCCGGCGACGATGTACTAAGATTTGTCGCATCGGCTTTCCGCCAAGCGTTCGAAAATGCTTATATGATCGCCCGCTATGGCGGCGAAGAATTTGTATTAATCCTACCAAGTCCGATGCGATTGGCCGCTGATCGAATTGACGCCCTGCGAAAAAACATTGCCAGGGAGCAGATCGAAACCGATGGCAAGTACTTGCAGATCAACTTCAGCGCCGGCCTGAGCGAACCGCGTCAAGAATTGGTCGCCGCCCACATGATTCGTCGAGCGGACGAAGCGCTCTATTCGGCGAAAAACATGGGGCGAAACCGCGTCTATTATCATGATGGGACACAACCAGTTTTGCTCGGCGCGCCCGAACTGGCTGGGCCCGCTTGATGCCAGCAGTAAGTCAGCAGGACGATGCTTGCCACTAACCGCGACTTGGCGGTTGTCAGGTGCGCCTTGTTCAATGGCCTGGTATGATCACCCCCAAGGCTGCCCTGAGGTGATTAAGATTCCTAGCTGGCCGACCACATTGAATCCAGAGACTTGATCAAACGATATGACGGAAAGAATATGAGCCAAAACCCGTATGATCCGCAGCAGCCTGTCGACAACGAATCAACGATTGAATCAGAGTCTCAATACCGCACCGCACCGTTAGCCACCTCGGGGTATCCACCGGGCATTCCCTATATTATTGGAAACGAAGCTGCCGAAAGGTTCAGTTTTTATGGGATGAAGGCGATATTGATCGTCTTCATGACGCAGTATCTGATGGGCAGTGATGGTGTGCGCGACACCATGAACGCGGAACAGGCCAAGTTTTGGTATCACACATTCGTGATGGCCGCTTACTTTACGCCGCTCCTCGGAGCTTTGTTGGCCGATTGGTTGCTGGGCAAATATCGTACGATCATTTACTTATCAATTCTTTATTGCCTTGGGCACTTGGCGCTTGCATTAGATGAGACCCGTTTCGGTTTAATGGTTGGTCTCGGATTGATTGCGCTCGGTACCGGTGCGATCAAGCCATGCGTGTCCGCCCACGTCGGCGATCAATTCGGGATGCAAAACAAACATCTACTGGAGAAAGTATATGGATGGTTTTATATTTCGATCAATCTCGGTTCGTTTGTGTCAACACTAGCAACGCCCCTGTTGCTTGAGTGGTACGGTCCGACAATTGCATTTGGTGTGCCCGGTATCTTGATGGCCGTAGCTGCCATTTTGTTTTGGATGGGGCGTCATGATTTCGCTCATATCCCCGCTCGTGGCGGCCAGGTGTTCCGAGATGCCTTTACCGGAACCGGGCTTCGCGCCATCATCGCCCTAGCCCCGGTTTATATTCTGGTTGCGATGTTCTGGAGCCTTTATGACCAGACCGGCAGCGCGTGGGTGTTGCAGGCTGAGCAAATGGACAACGTGGTGTTTGGCGTTACGATCCTGCCCAGCCAAATTCAAGCCGCCAACCCGTTTCTGATTCTGCTGCTTGTTCCTCTGTTCAGCTACATTTTTTACCCGCTGATTAACCGCATCTTTCCACTTACGGCACTGCGCAAAATCGGCTTGGGAATGTTCCTGACCATTGCTGCGTTCTCGGTAAGCGC
>DIUH01000277.1 GCA_002428205.1 Planctomycetaceae bacterium UBA6163 | reverse complement strand
GGTCGATCGATTTCTGGTCGATCGCTGCCTGGTCGATCGGTAATCGGGCGGCCGATCTCTGGTCGGCCGACCGAATATCGTCCTTCTGGGCGCGATCGATCCGACTCCGTCTGGCGTTCACCGACGATGCGGCCACGCTCAACCGGCGGCAACTGCAACCGACCGGCCAGCGAATCGGCACCGCGAATCGCATCGCGTCCGATTGCCTGGCGATCCGATCCTGGTGATTGTCGGTCGCGATTGCCGATGTCACGTCCACGGGACGAAGTCTCGTTTTCGCGGCGCAGCGATATCAGGTTCGGCACATCACTCGCTTCGTTGCGGATCCGGGTGATTTGCTCGGTGGTCAAACGCGTGAAACGACTCGGATCACGCTGGGCCAGATCGCGAATCGATTCTCCCAAAACGCTTTCGTTGCGATCTCTCAAGCTTGGGCCGCGATTGAAGCGATCGTCATTGAATCCACCACGACCACGGTCTCGGTCGACTCGTTGCAGTTGGTCACGATAGGTCAGCGAGGGGCGACGATCGGATTGATTAACAAAGATATTATATTGATTGTTGATTTGTTGGTAAAAGTTTACGCCTGCTGACCGGTTATAAAGATTGGCGTGAACGAACAGAGGATCAAAGCTGTATCGGCGTGATTGGAAGCCGACTCCGCGATGATAAGAATGCCATGGAATGATCCCGACATTACGATAGTTAGCGGCATAGAAGTCTCCGAAATAATAGTGATGGTATTGTGGGCGCACCCAAAAGTGCGACTGCAACAAACTCGCTAAGATCGAGACTCGGGGCGAGTAGAAGAAATTCGATCGTGCGTAGACCGGTTGATTGAAGTAGAAGGGTGCGAACAGCGTTCCGCGGCGTGCGATCGGATAATCCCAATAGCCGTTGTAGAACACATAACCGCGTGGAGTCCACAGATAGCGCTGCGGAACCCAGACCCAATTGGAATAACCGATGGACCAGTAACCCGGTCGCCATGCATAATCATTCTGGGTCCATGTCCAACAACCGGGGATCCAGAAATGATTGTCCGAAGGGGCGATTCCGGCGGGCCCGTTGTCCAGCGATTCCGGAGGCGATTGGGCGATGTACTCGATCGCCTCTTGTTGAGTCGAAACCCACGACCCGGGAACCCATTGATACTCGCCGCCCGACTGGGCCCAATAACCTGGCAACCAGCGATGCCCCGGCGGATTGACCCGCCAAGTGCCACTTACCCAAAGGAAATCGCTGCGATCGTCGTCCCAAAACCAGTACCCCGACAACCACTGGACGTTATCCCCTTCGGGACGAATCTCCGGCGGTATTTCGTTGACCGCAGGCGGCGGTGCGCGGTCGATCGTGACACCGGCGATCGGGTCTTGGTTGTATTGTTCTGCGAACGCTTCGTGGACTGGCCCACGCAGCAGTTCTTCGCCATACGTGTCGATATCTTCAGGATTCGCTGCCCCGGAAAACGCGGCTTGCGGCAATTGAGATCCTGATTGGGCCAACACATTGGGCGGGACAATCGTCGACGACGCTGCGACTATCCCCAGAGCGCAAGCGACGATCAATCTTCGATAACACATCATTCATCCTTTGGCCGGTTCGGCTCGCCGCGCTCGAAACTGAATCGGTCATGCGATTCAGGGTCCGCAGCGACGACGAGCCGTGTTGTTCTGTTTGACGCCTGCGAGCTCGGATCAGCGATTCGAGAAGGCGTCTTTGTTTCATCCACTAGACGATGCACTTGATGTGCCGGATGAACCGCAAGCAAAGACCAAGCAAAGGATCCGCTCTGCTTCCGCGGGACGATTGAAGCTGACCGGCAGCGACAAAATGCCGCTCATTTGCCCTGAAATCGCTGCAAGGGCGGTTCGGTCGCTTATCGGGAATAGAAAAGTCTGAATATCGACAACCGACAAATGATTGCTTTGCTGGTGACCAGAAAACGACTCCAAATTGGCAGAGCGCCACCAAAACGACTACATCTGGTGTATCCTATTGATACAATTCTGGCGCCATCGGAGCGTCGATGGCTGAAAAAGATTTGCTCGCACGGGTGAGCCAGACGCTGCGGCAAGCGTGGCCGCCGCGAAAATGGCTTACAAATCAGGTGGTCGCGGCTGGTTTATCGGCGACGCGACTGATCACGCGATCGATCAAGTTGTACTCGCACGCTTCGTTAGCGCTCATGAAGCGATCGCGATCGGTGTCTTGCTCGATCTTTTCCAGCGAGTGGCCGGTGTGGGCGATCATGATGTCGTTCATTTTGCGCTTCACGCGGCGCAATTCTTCGACATGGATCTCGATCTCGTGTGCGGTTCCCTGCATTCCGGCCAGCGGTTGGTGGATCATGATGCGGGCGTTGGGCAGCGCGAATCGTTTTCCTTTGGTACCGGCGGTCAACAGCACGGCGCCCATCGACGCGGCTTGGCCGATGCAGTAGGTGGCGACGTCGCACGAAATGAACTGCATCGTGTCGTAGATCGCCAGGCCTGCGGAAATGCTGCCGCCGGGGCTGTTGATATACAAGTGAATGTCGGCTTTGGGGTCATCCGATTGCAAGAACAACATTTGGGCGACCAGTGCATTGGCGATCTGGTCGTCAACTTGTTGGCCGAGGAAAATGATGCGGTCTTTGAGCAGGCGGCTGTAAATGTCGTAAACGCGTTCTTCGCGACCGCTTTTCTCGACGACGTAGGGGATCGGTGCCATGGCGAAAATCTTTATGCTTTGAATTGGCTGACGATGGATTGGTTAGGAAATGCGAACGTTTTGGCCGGACAAAATCATTTGATTTCGTCTTCGCCTGTGTCGCCCGGGGGCTTGATCAGGATTTCGTCCACAATGCCGTAATCCTTGGCTTCTTCGGCTCCGAGGAAAAAGTCGCGGTCGGTATCTTTCGCAATTTTCTCGATCGATTGACCGGTATGCTTGCTGATGATTTGATTCAGCACGTCTCGATAGCGAATGATTTCCTTGGCTTGGATTTCGATATCGCTGACTTGGCCGCCAACACCGCCCATCGGTTGGTGCATCATCACGCGGCTGTTTGGCAAACAATAACGTTTCCCTTTGGCCCCACCGACCAACAACACGGCCGCACCGCTGGCCGCTTCGCCGACGCAGTAGGTGGCCACGGGGCACGACAGCATCTGCATCGTGTCATAGATTGCCAGCGTCGCGGTGACGCTGCCACCGGGCGAATTGAGATAAAAGTGAATATCTTTGCGTCGATTTTCGCTTTGCAGATAAAGCAGTTTCATTACCACTTCGTTAGCGTTGCCGGTGTGGATCTCGCCTTGCAGAAAAACGATTCGATTTTCCAGCAACAAGTCACCGAGCGTCATTTGCCGCTGGCGTTGGTAACTTTGCGTGGCGTAACTGTTGGACACTCCGTGGTTCATCCGACGTTCTCAAGTGGTGGTGATGCGAACTTGGTTCTTGGGCCGTTAGTGTTCGCAATCTGGCGGTTTGTGGCAAGACGGCTTCTTGGGCTGGTGTAAGCATGATCCGGCCCGGCAACCCCAGGAGCTTGACTGCGATGTCAAACTGACTACATGTTTTGCAAGTACTCGATCGCGTCGGCCGCTCGTTGCGGCGACTCGGGCGTCGCAGCCTCATCACCGACGACAAAATAGCCGGCAAAAGACTGCTGTTCCAGTTGTGCCATCAAGGCAGGGTAGTCGGTTGTGCCTTGGCCCAGCGGGACGTTGATTCCGCGTCCGGCGGCCAGATCGAGCACACCGTCGCTGGCGATCACGACCTGGATTCGATCCGACAGGGCTTTGACGGCTTCGTCGAGGTCGAACCGATTGACGATTAATTTTCCGGGATTGAGTGCTGCGGCGACGAAAGCGTTTTGGTCCGACTGCAGCAGCCGAGCGAGCGTGGGACCGGATTCGGTGCCGGTTTCGGCGGCCAGCAGCGTTCCGACGCGTGTGCCGTGGCGTCCCAAGTCGCTGATCACCGCCGCAAGTCCCGCGTATCGCGGATCTTCGGGCGATTCGGGGATATTGCCGATTTGGTTGATCACCAGTGGGCCGCCTAACTGGTACGCGATGCTCATCACGTCTTTGGTGGCGTCGACTCGGCGTGAAAGCCCGTCGATGCAGTCGTATCCGCGGCGGGTTTGGAAGCGGATCGCGGCCAGGCGCAAATCGAAATCGGTGATCATTTTACGCAGTTGGCGGATGCCGGTGGTCGACAATTCAGATAGTCGAACGTCGGTACCGGCATCGATTTGAATCGCCTTGGCCCCCAGCGACGCAGCGGCCGCCAGGGCTTGGCGAAACGGTAAACCGAGCGATGACAAACGAATTGCGATACGAACCTGAGCCATTTTGGGTCACCTAGCAAAGAGAATGGGCCAATCCGATTTCAGAAACGGTCGCTTCGAAGGGGCGAATCGACGGGTCGGTGGCACGGGTCGGGATTGTCAGCCGGTTTTGTGATCCTGCACAGGGCACGGTTCGGTCGGGCTTTGGCGTCATGGACGGATTTATCGTGCTACGGTTTTCTATGTTTTCCAGCCTAACGATGAAACCAGCCGTGAATCGATATCAATCGGATTCCAACGCCCAGTCGCCAGCAATTGTGCCACTGGATTGGCGTGTGCGGATCACTGCGACGATTTTCGTAGCCATTTTTGCTGTCGCATTCTGCGGGGCGAGCATGGCGCGCGCTGCTGATGGGCTGGCCAGCATTTCCGCAGATTCGGGGGGCGTGGAGTCGCGCGAGCGCAGAATCGGCCGGCAGGATTTAACTACTGAGACGGTGGAAGGACAATCGCTCAGCACCGATGCTGCGATCGAAATCATTGCTTCTGGTGCATCACACAGCAAATCGATCATGGCAGCATTTCGTTTTGAACGGTCTGAGGACAAGAACTTCGATAACTTTCCTGACGGGTGGACGCGTTGGCGCGACAGCCAGCATCCGCCTTATTTGCCGATGAAGATTGTTGCCCACAACCCGAAATCGCTGGAGATGACTCGCGCGATCGATCGTTTCATGTTGGGGCCTTGGGAAAAGGCACGATCTCAGATCGGTGCTTTGCCGCCACTGCCGCCATCGGCCAGCGATTGGTTGATCGATCATTACCTAAGGATCGAGCTCGACGGCGGTGCGGCGATGTTGCAAAGCCCAACGATCCCTTTCGACCCGAACTTTCGTTATCAGCTTTCTGGGCGGCTGTTCACTGATCGTCTGCGGCACAACCACGCCTTTGGTGAGCTAGTTTTCCTGAACGCTGCGGGTGAGGTTGTCCGCACCGAGCGTTCGGATAAGTACAGCGGAACTCGTGCTTGGACGCCTTGGAAAACGGAAATGTCGGCGTCGCCTTCGGGGGCGGTCGGCATGGCGATTCGGTTGCACTTAACGCCGCAGCAATGGGGCAAGGACCGCGATATCTTTGGTGCTGCGGGGTTTGATGACTTGATCGTCGTCCAGGTGCCTAGGGTGCGCGTGGAGACCGATAAACGATTGGCACTTTATCTCCCGGGCGACCAGCCGGTCATTCGCATGCGTGTCATGGGGTTGAAGGACACCACCAATACGGCGAGGTTCAAGGTTGTTGACTCGACCGGGCGACAAGTTGCGAGTGACGAGCAGCCGTTTCGCCTTGAAGAAGTCGTTGTTGGCAAGGATCGCCAGCCAGTCCCCAAGCCCGCCCCGGCTGGGCCGGTGTTGGGCTATGAAAGTTTTGAAGCGGCGTTCTTGGCGGACAAAGTTGCTCAGGCAAGCGATCGCCCCGCGCGGGTTCGTCCGCAAGTCCTTGGGCTGTCTGATAAAACTGCTGGTGCCCAAGCGGCTGAAGATCAGCCTCAGGCGCTGGTCGAAATCGAGGCCACAGCCCAGTGGAAGTTGCCGCCGCTGAAACCTGGTTTCTACACAATTCAGTCGGGTTTGATCGAAAATGGACGCGAATGGCTGAGGACGGAAACGACGGTCGCAGTGCTTGCCGACTTACCGGTCCAGGCCGCGTGGGGCCCGTTCGGCTGGACGCTACCGGACGGCATCGGGGATATCGAACTAAAGTTCGTTTCGGATTGGCTAAAAAGCTCGGGCGTGTCCGCGGTAAAGTATCCGTTTTGGATCGCGCCGGATAACCGTGTGGGGTTGGACAATGCGGCTTGGTTGACCGAACGGCTGAAGGAGGCCGAAATCCGCTGCATCGGCTTGTTGGCTAGACCGCCGACGGCAATTCAGGCGATCATTGACGAACGGGAAAAGCGGCAACCGGTGGCGGCCAACTTGTTCCGCGACTCACGTGTTTGGCAACCGCTGCTCGAGCCCTTGATGACACGTTTGACGATTCGCGTGCAGACTTGGCAGCTGGGCTTCGATGGCGATCACAGCTTCATTGGACGACCCCAGTTGCCCGAAGTCATTGCCGAAATTACACGTGAACTGCAGGGGTATGGCCAACCAATTGGCGTTGCCATTTCATGGCCTTGGCTGGACATTTTTCCTCCCGAAGTCGGTGCCGTGGCTGCCGCTGTGGGCCGAGCGGCAGACGATCCCTACACTGCAGATGAACTCGACGCGGCTCTGCAATCTGTCGCATCGGAGCCGATGTTGCCAGTGGAAACGAGTAAACAGCGTTCCCGCTCAGAGAACTGGCTAAACATCGATCCGCTGGACAATACCAAGTACGATCTCGACACCCGGATCACCGATCTGCTGGTGCGAATGGGGACTGTGCGAGGCCACGCGGTCGCAGGCGCATTTATCAGTAACCCACGCGATCGCAGGCGGGGAGTTTTGCGCAGCGATTGGCGACCTGATGATCTGTTTTTGCCATGGCGCACCGCTGCGATAATGTTGGGCGATGTCGCTCGGGTTGGGGCAATTGATCAGGATTACGCAGGCTCAAACATGGTGTTCGCGAACAATTCGCGAACGATGATGATGTTGTGGAGCCCCGAGCCATCGACGGTTGATATTTATGTCGGTAAAGATACAAAGCAGATCGACTCATGGGGGCGCCAAACTGCCGCAGAAAAAGTCAACGTCGATGGAGAGCTCAAGCATCGATTTCGCCTCGATCGAACCCCCGTGTTTTTGATTGACCTCGATCCGGTCATCGTCTCCATGCGAATGACCACTCGACTGGCTGAGGATCGCATCGACAGCCTACTGGGGCGTCGTCAACAGGTCCGGCTTTTAATTCGAAATCCGACGAGTTCTCCACTTTCGGGTACCGTCGCCCTAACGCAACCGAATGATTGGATCGTCGAGTCTCCGGCGCAAACTTTCGAGATGATGCCAGGCGAAGAACGCGAGCTTGATTTCGCCGTCATTTTGCGAAACAGCGCTCGAATCGGCGAAGTGCCGCTGAAATTTCAGTTCGTGTTAGGAAGTGAACCGGCCCGCCGATTTACGATTCAGCGAAAGATCGCCGTCGGACCCGAGGGGCTCGATGTCGAGGTTACCACCAAACAGTTGGACAGTGCATTGGTCGTGCAATTGCAGCTGCGAAACCGCAGCGACCGGGACCAACAATATGATTGTTTGCTGTTTCCACCCGACGGACGCCAGTATCAGCGTCATCAAATCGACGTTGCCGCCGGCACCACCGTGCGACGCGACTTCACTTTGCAGGACGCCCAATCTCTGATCGGCAAGACAATGTTGCTGCGAGCGGTCGAACAGGGTGGTGGTCGAATCCTTAACCAATCGATTACCGTAACACGTTGACGGGCGAACTTTGTCGATCCCTAGCCCAAGTTATAGTCGCTCTTTGCATTGCCGATTCTCATGAGTATCAATCCGATTGACCTAACGCCCTATGGTTTGACGGTCAAAAACATCATTCGTAACGCGACTCCGGCCCGCCTGTACGAGTACGCGATCATCGATCGCCATGCGGCCATTGCGGCCAGCGGCGCTCTTGCGACCCGCAGTGGCGATAAAACCGGCCGCAGCCCCAAGGACAAACGCATCGTCGACGATCCGTCCAGTACGGAAAACATTTGGTGGGGCGACATCAACATCCGGCTGACCGAAAGGTCCTACTTGATCAATCGCCAGCGTGCGATCGATTATTTGAATACACGCAAACGCATTTTCGTCTTCGACGGCTATGCAGGGTGGGATCCGCTGCACCAAATCAAGGTCCGCGTAATCGCAGAGAGCGCCTACCACGCGCTGTTCATGCATAACATGCTGATCCGGCCGACCACCACACAGCTCGCCGAGTTTGCAGATCCTGACTTGGTGATCTTTAACGCCGGCACGTTCCCGGCCAATCCGTATACGCCCCAAATGACCAGCCGCACGAGCATCGATTTGAATATCGAACAGGGCGAATTGGTGATTCTGGGAACTCAGTATGCCGGCGAAATGAAAAAG
The DNA here is from genome assembly GCA_002428205.1 of Planctomycetaceae bacterium UBA6163. Lineage (GTDB taxonomy): Bacteria > Planctomycetota > Planctomycetia > Pirellulales > Pirellulaceae > UBA6163. The sequence goes on along the minus strand of DIUH01000277.1, from coordinate 23,357 downwards.
GGCGTCTTCACGGTGATGAATTACTTGATGCCCCATAAAGGGGTGCTCAGTATGCACTGCAGCGCCAACTGCTCAGCGGTTGATCCCAGCGATGTGACACTGTTCTTTGGGCTCAGCGGGACCGGAAAAACCACGCTTTCGACCGATCCCCATCGTCAATTGATCGGCGACGACGAACACTGTTGGACTGACACCGGAGTCTTCAATATCGAAGGCGGTTGCTATGCCAAGGTGATCCACCTTTCCGCACAAAACGAGCCGGAAATCTATCAAGCGATCCGCTACGGGGCGGTCTTGGAAAACGTCGTTTACGACGATAGCACGCACGAGGTGAATTACGACGATGCGTCGATCACCGAGAATACCCGCGTGGCTTACCCGATTGAGTTTATTCCCGGTGCGAAAGTTCCCTGTGTCGCCGGACACCCCAAGAACATCATTTTCCTAACCTGCGACGCGTTCGGAGTCTTGCCGCCGGTCAGCAAACTGTCGGCCGAACAGGCGATGTATCACTTCATCAGCGGCTATACCGCTAAGGTTGCGGGAACCGAAATGGGCGTAACCGAGCCGACTGCGACGTTCAGCGCATGCTTCGGCGCGGCATTCCTGGTTTGGCATCCGGCCAAATACGCCGAACTGTTGGCCGATTGCATTCGCAAGCACGACGTCAACGTTTGGTTGGTCAATACCGGCTGGAGCGGCGGAGGATATGGCATCGGCAAACGGATGAGCTTGAAAATCACGCGAGCGGTCATCGACGCGATCCACGACGGCACGCTGGAAAGCCAGCCAAGGCGAATCGATCCCGTGTTCGGATTCGAAGTGCCAGAAGTCTGTGGCGACATCCCCCAAACGGTACTCTGGCCACGCGATGCCTGGCCCGATCCGGATGCCTACGACCAAACCGCCAATCGCTTGGCCGACCTGTTTCGCAACAACTTCCGTAAGTTCGAGGCCGGCAGTAGCGAAGCCATTTGCTCGGCCGGCCCGAAACCGCAAACGATCGCGTAACGATTTCGTTGATCGACGTCGCAGAACAATCCGATCGTTAGGATCGGTGGCCTGTGACGCGAATCACTGTGCCGTTATCGCNNTCATCCTCAGCGATTTCGCCAACCCGGTTCAAAAACGCGAGCGCCGCTACGAAATCGCGAAATTTGAACTTTCGCTCGATCGCGTCACCCGATTGCGTCACCTGCCACTGGGGCACCTGGGCGACCAGAGGTTCGATCTGAGCCGTCGTCAATTTTTCGACGCCGCCTTCACAGGGTTGGCAATGCTTTTTGGTCAGCGGATCTGTCGGACAAGCCGTCATCTTTGTTATTCCTTAGGCGATGGTGGGGGGGGAATGTCGATTCTACCGAAACGAACGTAGCCAGAATTGCAAACTTGCAGCAAAAAACTCTTCCTTTGACAGCCTCCGCGGGCGTACAATCATCGGATTGAGAGAACACGTGAAGAGGTTAGTGAAATGAGCGGCGGCGAACATTTTTCATTCCCATTAGTCTTTGGACCGGGAATCGTCGGCAAACAGCAACATCCCGCCAAGTCCGATCCAGCGGGCCAAACGGATGAAACAGACACCGCCCACGTCGAGACCGCCTCAGCGGACTCCGTATCGCCGGATTGTGTCACCTTTGGCATGCCCCGGCAATTGCTCGCCGCCCAGGGCTATTTGGAACTGGCTACCGGCCCTGCGGCGCGACTCGGTTTGGCTCCCGCATTACGCCGCCGAACGCTTCGACAAGCACTCCATCTAGCCGCGAAATGTCACGTCGAAAAACGCCACCAACCGGCACGACATCTACTGATCGGACAATCGCTCCGGTTGCTCGGCAAACACCGCAGCGCCATCACGTCGCTGCGAAAAGCCAGCTTGGATCGATTGCTCCGGCGGGACGCCCTGCTGGGATTGGCTTGGTGCCAAAAACGTCTCGGCTTGATCGACGAAGCGATCACGACCATTACCCGCGCATTAGCCGCAAAGCCCGATGATGCCGACTTGCACTATAATTTGGCTTGCTATCTGGCCCTGGCGATGCAACCCCGTGCGGCGATTTACGAATTGGCCTGGGCATTGGAATTAAAACCGCGACTGCGAAGACGCGCAGGCTCGGAGGCTGATTTTGATTCGCTGCGATGCTTCGAAGCTTTCGCCGCGCTGACCGATTTGACCCACTGCAACCGGTCAACTTGGCCTGCCAATCGCTAGGCTCTCTTGCAACCAATCATTCTCGCCTTCATTCTCTCACGCGAAACCGAAGCCCGTTCATGACGTTCCCATGGCTGTCTCTACCGTGTTGACACGTCGCAGCTTATTCATCGGTCTGGTCGTACTGCTCAGTTATCTCTCGGTTTGCGTCTACTTCTGGGCGACGCAAACCGTCAAAATCCTCGCCCCGTTGTCGCTGGTGGCCACGAATCCCGAGCGTATGGGGATGCCTTATGAACGAGTCGAGGTGCCACTGCGGTTTGATGACCAAGGCGTCCACGATCGGCTTGATGCATTTTGGATACCGGTTGAAGATCCCGACGCCCCCGTGTTTCTTTATCTCCATGGCCAGGATGCGACTATCGGAAAAAATCTCGAACACGCAGAACGGCTTTATCAGTGGGGTTGGAATGTTTTAGTTGTCGATTACCGAGGGTTCGGCAAAAGTTATGGGTACCAAAAACCCAGTGAACTCAAAGTCTACCAAGACGCTTTGGCTGCCTTGCGATACCTAAAATACGATCGACAGTTTCTGCCGGAAAAGATCTTTTTGTTCGGTCATTCCCTCGGCGGTGCTGTCGCAATTGAACTTGCCACGCATGAAGAAAGCGAAGCATTGGCTGGGATAATTGTGGAAAGCACGTTCACATCCGTGCAAGACATGACAGCGATCCGATACCGCGGATTGCTGCGGTTGTTGCCAGTCGGTTGGCTGTTGACCGAAAGATTCGATTCGCTCAGTAAGATAGATTCCGTGACGTTGCCAAAATTGTTCTTTCACGGAGATCAGGATAGCAAGATTCCAGTTGAAATGACTGAACAACTCTACAATGCCGCTCGTGGTGTTAAGTACAAATGCATTATTCAAGGGGCCGATCATGCGAATTGCGGATCGATCGGCAAAGTTCAATACCGCCAACAGTTAGAAGCTTTTGTCGCTGAATGTCTCGACCTGGCGAACCGCAAAAGTCTATCGCATTGATTTGGCAAACTGAATTCGCAACTAAATACCGGTGGTATCAATCCGACAGAAATCGTTCTGCATCAATGCATCGGTTCCGCAAACCTCGTCACTTCATGCCCCCGCTTCCCGATGCGACCTTTCCCATAGTGGTCGTTTAGGATCGTTGCNNCGTTGCGTTTGCGATGCGAGGCTTTTGCACTCTCTTGAGTAGAAAGCTGATCGTCTTCCCGATAAACGTTTACCCAAGTGATTGACGGTTTGTGAACGTCCTAACTGTGAAAGTGAAATCGCATTTAGCGAATTTCTTTCGTCAAGTCGTTGCATGTGATCAATGCGATCATGCCAAGATCGGATCGACTACTTTGCCGGCAACATCGGTTAAGCGGTAATCACGCCCCGCATGCCGAAACGTTAATCGCTGGTGATCCAAGCCCAGCAGGTGCAGAATCGTTGCGTGAAAATCGTGAACGTGCACACGTCCGGTTGCTGGCCCGATCCCGTGTTCGTCGCTGCTGCCGTGAATCATCCCACCTTTGATTCCACCACCGGCCATCCATGACGAAAAGACTTGATGATGATGTTCTCGACCCTTCGCCTCCGCACTGGTGTTATAAGGTGTTCGACCGAACTCGGTGGTCCAGACAACCAAAGTGTTATCCAACATCCCGCGCTGCTTCAAGTCGGCGATCAATGCGGCTTGCGGTTGGTCGATCGCTTTGGCAAGCGGAGCGTGCGCTTGCATGTCGCCATGTGAATCCCAGTTCTCACCCGATCCCGATCCGGTATCGATCAATTCGATGAACCTCACGCCACGCTCGATCAACCGACGCGCGACCAAGCATTGCCAACCGAAACCAGAGTTCGCGCCTGGCTTGATTCCATAAGATTCAAGCGTCGCGGCACTTTCTTGCGACAAGTCGAACGCCTCAGGGGCCTCTCGCTGCATCCCGAACGCGGTCTCGAACGACCGAATCCTCGCTTCCAACGCCGCGTCGCCAATTCGATCGCTCAGATGTTGCGCATTGATCTGATCGCGCAGCTCCATCTCCAATCGCTGCAACGATTCGCTGGCCGACAACGGTTTTACATTGGGCAACGGGTCGGGGCCAGGTTTGACGTGCGTTCCCTGGTGACAACCGGGCAGGAAATCGCTGCCCCAAACTTGTGCTCCGGCATACGGGGCCGCTGGTGCAAGCACCATAAACGATGGCAGATTGCGATTCTCTGTGCCCAACCCATAACTGACCCACGACCCGATGCTGGGGCGTGCGAAGTTGAACGATCCGGTATGCATCCCCATCGTCGCCTTATCGTGTCCCGTGTGATCACCTTCGACACAGTTCAGCACACATAAATCGTCAACGACATTTCCTAAATGCGGAAACAGATCGCTGATCGGTATCCCGCTTTTACCCCGCGGATGAAAATCCCAATTCGGACGTTTTAAATATCGCTTGAACTCGCCCAGTTTGCCCTGCCAATTATCAATCGTGATCGATTTACCGTGGTCAGCGAACAATTTCGGTTTGTAATCAAAGGTGTCGACATGGGACGCCCCGCCGGTCGAAAACATAAAGATCACATTGGTCGCTTTGGCCGCAAAGTGTGGGGTGCGCGGCGCCAGCGGATCGGTCGCACTGGCCTTCGATTCTTCGGCCAACAAACTTGCCAGCGCGAGTGCCCCAAACCCTCCGGCGGTTTGCGTTAATAATTCACGTCGTGAAATCGCCAGTTGGCTGATCTTTCTTTTAATCGACATATAAGAACTCATTGCTCGTCAATAAAACTCGACAAAACGCCGCAGTCGCCTGTTGACCTGCGTTGGCATCACCTGTCGATCGCAGGACCTCTCGCGATCGATTCATAAAGTCGGCTGCCTGGCCAACTTCGGATTCGCTCGGGTGGCGAGCCAATATCATTTCATAAGCCTTTATCACGGTCTGGTCCGCTGTGGTCTCCGATTGCCCGGCGGATTCAGAGATTCGCGTTGCCAGGCGATCGGCATGCTGGTGCACCAGCGGGGCATTCATCAGATACAAGCTTTGCGTCGGCGTGATCGTGATTTGGCGAGTCGCAGTACTTATGTTTGGGTCCGCCGCATCAAATAAGGCTAAAAACGGATGGCGACGCGCTCGTTGGATCATCAGGTAAACGCTGCGATGATTGGAGTCGTAAACCGCATGGAAAGGATAGTGGATTGTAAACTTCCAGGAATCAACTTCCGGGAACGGGTGCGGACCGGCAGTACTAGTATCCAGGCCACCGCTGACCGCCAAAATCGCGTCGCGTATCGATTCGGCGTCGAGCGATCGACGACTGTGTCGCGCAAACCAGCGATTCTCTGGGTCACCGGCAATCTGCTGCTCGGTTGCATTGCTGGTCAATCGATACGCTCGGGACATCGTGATTCGCCGAATCAACCGTTTGATCGACCAACCGTCTTCGACGAACTCCGCGGCCAAAAAGTCAAGCAATTCAGGATGGCTAGGGGCGGTCCCACGCGTTCCGAAATCGTTAGGAGTGTTGACCAATCCGCGACCGAACAAATGTTGCCAAACGCGATTGACGATCACTCGCGCTGTTAACGGATTGCTGTCACGTGTCACCCAATCTGCCAATTGCAATCGTCCGCTGCCGTCATAATCCGGTGGCAACGAATCGCCACCGAGGATTTGTAAGAAACGCCTTGGCACTTCATCGCCCAAGCGATCCGGTTCACCACGTCGTTGGACCTTTGCATTGTGTGGTTTTCCTTCGACTACTCCATAAGCCATCGGGAAACTGATGCTCGCCTGCAACGCCGCCCGTTCTGCTTTGATGCGTCCGCTTTCAGCGTCCAGCGATTCCAGTTCCTTCTTAATCGCCACAAAGTCGGTTCGGGGCGTCGTCGATGGGGGACTAACCGATGAAGATTCTTCTAATGATGCAAACGGTTCCAACTGCGCGATCACGTTGTCGATGTCACGCGTCGGCGATGTTGATTGATCTTCGCCAAATCCATCGCAGACGAATGTGTTAAGCACTCCGTCCCAGTCCGGATGGATCGCAAAATCGTTAAATGAAACGACATCACCAGGATTGCCAATCTGGCCGGAGAAGGTCTTGTTCGCTAAGTCGACCTTCAGTTGAACGTTGTACCAGGTTCCTGGCTGTAGATCGCGAACGACTTGCGTCTGATTGCCATTAGTAATCTTGATCTGACGCGAATCAACGCTCATCTGAATCGCCAACGACTGCAGTGCACCGCGAGCGAGAAAGAATCGATAACCGCCCGGCCCTTGGACCGCTTCGGTGTTGCGAAAATCAAAATTGAAAAAGAACACCGCAGACTTCTTTGCCGTCACGTCACTGAATTCCTGTCGCACACCGTCGGTCGGCTTTCCATGGGAAACGCGAATCCCCTGTGATCCGATCGGCTGGACATGATCAAACGGGCTTTGGGCTTCAGTCGTGATCTTATTGGGGCCAGCGGTAAACCACGGCGCAGCGCCCGGTTTATCGATCGTTTGCATTTCCAGTCCCGGATCGCGACTGAGTCCGACCAGGTTTTGGGCAATCGCTGCAGATCGTTTGCGTTCGATTTCCGCCAAGCTTGCGTCTAAGACACTTATTTCGTTGGCCACGCGTTGCCGAGCCGCGTCGACAACCGAGGGCAATGCCAGCGGCACCAAGTTATGAGGTTTTTTGTACTCCTCGCCGCCCGGAAAACTGTACTGCGAACTGGCAAAGATGCCATACAGGGCATAGTAGTCATCGGCCGTGATGGCGTCGTACTTATGATCATGGCAGCGCGCACATCCGATCGATAGTCCCAAGATCGATTGCCCGAAATTATCAAGCGTATCGGCAATGTCCAGATGCTGGAACTCGGTATTGATGTTGTATCCGAACCGCTTGGTCATGGCGATGTAGCCCGTCGCCGTTACTTGACTGGCGTATTCATCAGCCGTGATATCGCCAGTCGCCGCAGATTGGTTGGCAAGGATGTCGCCGGCAATCTGCTCTCGCAAGAATTGATCGTAAGGTTTGTCGTTATTAAAGGCCGCGATCACATAGTCGCGATACTTATAAGCTTCTCGGATCGGATAATCTGCGCCATCGCCAGCGGTGTCGGCATAGCGGATGACGTCCAACCAATGACGTCCCCAGCGTTGGCCAAAATGAGGTGATTGCAGCAAGCGATCGATCACGTGCGAGTCAGCGTCAGGCGACGAGTCGTCAAGAAAAGCTTGCACTTCATCGATCGTCGGTGGCAATCCGATCAAATCATAAGTCAGGCGGCGCAACCAAGTTCGTCGGTCGCTATCTGTGCCCGGTTGGACATTTTGCCGGATCATGGCATCCAGCAAAAATCGGTCGATGTCGGTCCGAGCCCACTGGCCCGATAGGTCATGCGTTGGCACTTGCGGTTTGATTACCGGTTGAAAAGCCCAGTGCTGGCGATCGGCGTCGGTGATCGGGCCTGAACGCAACCCCAACGGGTTTGCTGGTGCCGAATCACCAGAACTTGGCCAGGGGGCACCTTGTTCAATCCATTTTCGCAGCGCCGCAATTTTTTCGTCGGGCAATTTTTGATCCGGCGGCATACGAATGTCGCCTTCATAGCTGACGACTTCCAGCAGCAGGCTGGCCGATTTCTCGTCTAACTGGATCGCTGGGCCGCTGGCACCGCCCGCCAACAGCGCCGCTCGCGAATCGGTTCGCAGTCCCGACTCCGCTTTCTTGGCCCCGTGGCAACCTATGCACGCATCGGCCAGCAACGGTCGAATCTCCGACTCGAAAAATCGCTCCTGATCTGGGGAAATCGACTGAGCCGGTTGGTCAGCAACCAATTGAGGGACGATTGCTGCCTGCACAGAAACGATTGCCATGGAGACAACGATCCACCGGACAACTATTTCCTGACCGATTGTTAGCTGACTCATACAATCAATACCAAGCTGAGAGAGAGGTTGACGCTGGGGAAACGTCAGCAAAACGGGTGGGTTGCGATCATGTCAGTGACCGGAGGACGTTCATTTTAGCAGATTTTAACAGGTCTGGTGCACCAAACTTCGTTGCGAACCTTGGGCACGAACCTCAGCGACGGTCGGGCTTGCCCCGGCAACGTTGCAACTGGTTTGCGCGCTAGAGACATCAAATCGACGAAGTTGGCGATGATCGATCGTTTCGCCAGCCGGATCGTCGCAGGAGAAGAAATCGGTGCCGTCCCCATAGGCGAGTTGAAAGAGTGATTCAGAGCCTGTCTGATTTCTCCAAATCTCAACACACAACTCTTTTCACTTTAGAGCCATTTTGGCGTTTGGATTCAGCTTGCCAGACGGAAATAACGCTTCTCAGAAATTCGAATTTGAATCCGCATGGCTGGCGGTTGTCTCCTTTGAACCGCAACCTGAGCATCGCACCAGGATGTGAATGCTTGCTGATTTACTGATTTTTCTTGGCTGTTTCGCGGTAACTGCGGAACATTATCGCGCAACCGGCGGCGAAGAGGACCAGCATCGCTAGAAAATGTGTCAGTTTGGTGTCGATGACGAATCGCACTCGGCTGAGCACTTCAATGGCTAAGATGGCGATGCCGGCGTAGGTCAGCACCCACGCCCACTTTTGACGGGCGTTGACGAACAGGGAAAAGACGCCGGCGAAAAACGGCACGAAGACGATCCCCATGGAGGTCGTTTCGATCAATCGCCCCCGGCCGCCACCTCCGATCATGCCCGAAATCGCGCCGGCATGGCCAGTTGAGACCCGAATCGAATCAAAAAAGATGTAGACCGCGGCGAGTGCCATGACGACGCCGAGTCCGAACATGCCCGTTCCGCCTTCGGTACCACCAGAACCTTTCAATGCCAACTCTCTTTTGGATTGGGGGTAAATGTTATGCGACCGTTGCTGGTTGCATTGTACACTACCACCCTACCAAGTGGTGACGTCGCCGCGATCACGGTAGCCACTTTGCGTGACTCGCCCGCCTGCAGAGATGCGTTGGCTTTTCAAGCTGTCCGAAAATGACCGGCCGGACGATGCTAGGCGTCCGGCCCAGTGGTAGCGTGGGGCAAACACCCGTCGGCGGACAGGCTGTATCGGCTTTAGGACAGGTCCTAGACCATCGGGTCACGGCGAAATCGGCCGGTAAGAAGGCTAATGACCAGCAGGACGATGAACAGGAAGAAGAGGAATTGTGCGATGCCGGCAGCACCCGATGCGATCCCCCCGAATCCGAAGATGCCAGCGACAATGGCCAAAATGAAAAATGTGAGTGCCCAGTAAAGCATCGTATTGCTCCGTGTCAGTGAAATGTTCGATTGCCTCGCGGAAGGTTCGGTCACAGTGCCAGAAAAATCTCATCCGCTTGATCCGAGACAATGCGATCGCAATCGCTGTGCCACGTGGCGGTAACGTCTCCTTTCCTGCCGGATTTGTCGATTTTTGGTTGCTGGGCAATCACGTCTGGCTACCCACTGATCGGCGTTTGGCGCACAATTGCGTCGAGTTGGGAGTTTGACGTGTGATCGTTTGCATTGGGGGAGTCTGTTTCGTGCGACTTAAAAATTGGCTTTTGCGCTATGTCGCATCGTTCTCGTTCGTTGGCCTTGTCGTCGCCACACTTTTCTTTTCGGCGTCGGTTACCCCATCGTTGCTTCCACGCAACTTTACCTTTCAAGGTTTATTGTCTGGGATGGCGATCGCGGTGGGTTATGGGATCGGTGTCGGTTTGTTGAGGATTTATGAGTTCTTTCAGATCCCCGAACCGTCCCCTTCGAACCAAACGAAATTGAAGTGGGCGATCACGCTGGCCGTCGCGATCGTCTTCATCATCTTTTTGAACCGAATGACGTTTTGGCAAAACTCGCTGCGTGAACTGATGGAAATGCCGCCACTGGAAAGCGCGTACCCGACCAGCACGGCGGCGATTGCCATCCTGTTCGGAGCAATCTTAGTGGCCATGGCGCGGTTGATTGGCCATGCATGTTCGTTGGTCGCTGCTAAACTGAAGCGTTTTTTACCGCCACGGGTTGCTTATACCATCAGTATGATTGTGGTTGCGCTTGCGATTGTGTTTGTGGGCAATGGCGTGATCGCGCGCGGATTATTGAACGCGGCCGATGCGTTTTTCTTACAAGCGGATGCTTTCGTCGACCAAGGGGTCGAACAACCGACCGAGTCGCTGGTTTGTGGTAGCGAGGAATCTTTGATCCCTTGGGATTCGATCGGTCGGCGTGGCAAAGATTTTATCGCATTAGGGCCATCAAAAGAAAATATTGATGATTTTTGGCAAACGGAAACGATGCGACCGATTCGTGTTTACGCAGGCATGCGATCAGCGGAAACGAAACGTGAGCAAGCAAAATTGGCGTTAGATGAATTGATTCGCGTCGGCGGTTTTGATCGTTCGGTGCTGGTTGTGGCGACGCCGACGGGAACCGGTTGGTTGGATCCCGGTGCGGTCGATTCGATCGAGTATTTGCATCGTGGCGATACGGCGATTATTAGCACCCAGTATTCTTATCTGCCGAGTTGGATCACGATATTAATTGATCCCGAACGGTCGATCGAATCGGCCCGTTACTTGTTTGAAGAGGTGTATGGTTATTGGAAGACATTGCCTCATGATGATCGACCCAAGTTGTATCTGCATGGTTTGAGTCTCGGTTCGTTGGGTTCTGAGCAATCCGCAGCCTGGTATACGATTTTGGAGGATCCGCATCACGGTGCGGTATGGAGCGGACCGCCGTTTCCCAGTCGCCAGTGGGCATCGGTGGTGCGGTCGCGGAACACCGATTCACCGGCATGGTTGCCGACGTTTCGCGATGGTGCGATGGTGCGATTCACGGCTCAGGAAAATACGCTGGACAGTGGCAAACGCTGGGGGCCGATTCGAAACGTTTATATCCAGTATGCCAGCGATCCGATGGTCTTCTTTTCTCCTGACATGGTAATCAAACATCCGGAATGGTTGACGGGCAAGCGTGGACCCGACGTATCGACGCATTTGAATTGGTATCCGGTTGTAACCTTCTTGAAGGTTGCGTTTGACCTGCCGATGGCGATCAGCGTCCCGGCGGGTTATGGCCACAACTATGCCCCGGCGCATTACATCGACGCTTGGGTCGCGGTTACTGATCCGCAAGGCTGGAGCGAAGAAAAAAGTAAGCGGTTGTCGGAGCTGATCATTCCGCTGACGCCGCTGTGATCACTGGTGGGTGGATGCACACCCGTGAAGCATGCCAGCGAGGCGGTTTGTTACGAAAGCGTAATTTGTGCAGGCAGGCTTGATTTTTAGAGTCATAATAGCGGTGCCGTTGTTGCGCCGATCGGAAAACGTCAGCGAAACGCAACCGCATGCTTTGCAACCTGGAATCCACCTCTTTTTTCTCGCCCACCTTTTGCTCCTATGCCTACTCAGTCACGAATCACCGGTATCCTGACACCCAACATCACTCCCGTAGATTCCCGTGGAAACGTCGACGAAGACACCCTGCGTGGCTATGTCGATTGGTTGATCGACCACGGCGTCGACGGGCTATATCCCAACGGCAGCACGGGTGAGTTTGTGCGGTTTACGGCCGAAGAACGCCGGCGAATCGTCGGGATTGTGGTCGACCAAACGCGTGGCCGTGTGCCCGTTTTGGCTGGTGCGGCCGAAGCGAATGCGAAAGAGACGATCGACGCGTGCAATGCCTACGGCGACGTGGGGGTGCGTGCGGTTGCGATCGTCGCGCCGTTCTACTATCGGCTCAGCAGCGAAGGGGTTTATGCGTACTTTCGCGAGATTGCACGGTCGGTTCGCGTCGACGTCACGCTTTACAACATTCCCCTATTCGCTTCGCCGATCGATGTCGACACGGTGGTTCGTTTGGCGAGCGAGTTTCCGCGGATTGTCGGTCTGAAGGACAGCAGCGGCGACTTGCCGAATATGATGCGAATGATGGCGGCGATCCGGCCGATGCGTGACGATTTTACGTTCTTGACCGGTTGGGATCCGGCGCTGGCGCCGATGTTGATCGCCGGTGCAGATGGCGGGACGAATGCGACCAGTGGTGTGGTGCCGGAACTGACTCGGGGGCTGCACCGTGCCGTTGCGGCAGGCAAAATCGAAGAGGCGATGCGGTTGCAGTACCAGTTGATTCCGCTGTTTGACGCCATGATTTCGCTGGGCGAGTTTCCTGAGGGGTTCCGTGCCGGGGCGCGGTCACGCGGTTGGAACCTCGGACTCGGACGCGTTCCGGTTTCGGAGGACCAAAAGCAGCAGATTGTTGCGATGCAAAATCGAATCGATCATTTGGTCGCGGGAGTGGCAGGAATCACCGGTGAACCTGCTAAGCCGGCAAGCGGAAAGCCCCAGCCGATCGACCCCAGCGTCGCGATCGATGAAATTGTCCGCCGCGTGCTCGCCCAGTTGAAAGGATAATTTTTTGGCTGAGCGGGAAATAAGTGTCCGGTGCCTTTTGTGCGAAGAACCCGAACGGCGAGTTCCTCGCAAAAGGTACCGGACACTTATTTCCCGCCGCGGTTTGTAACAACTGCACAATCGTTGTAATCGTTACCAAGCGATATAGCGGAGCGCATTGCGGAACGTTTGTCCCGGGACATAAGCAACGGGTTGGCCAAAAATCCCTTGTCCGATCTGAACCGGGAAACGTTCTTGGCCAAAAGAGATCAACGGCCGATAGCCCGCTGGTCCAGGAATCACCGTCTGTGTCGAGCCGATCGGAACGCCGATTTGAGTGGGTGGCAAGATCACCGGCGGACCGATCTGAGCGGGCGGCGGCGAGTAAAAAGGTGGCTGGGATGTGGCTGCGACCGGGGTGACAAACGACGTCGGCTGGCCACAGGTTAGGATGCGATCCGAACGGTAGTCCGACGGCGCGGAAATGTTGCGACAATTGCCCAGTGTGGCAAATTGATTCCCTAGTTGAGGTTGCGGCATCGGGGCGTAATCGCCACCAGCGACCGGTTGGCCGCCGACGGCGCCAGTTCGTGGCACCGGCGCGAGTGTTCCGCCGATTTGCGGCGTCGTAGTGGCAGCGGGATTACGCGGTACGACGGTCGACGGCTGGGGCATTGGCAAACTGGGAACGCCGCTGTTCGGGTTGCCGGTAACGCCGTTATTGCGAGGCAGCGGCGCGGTGTCGAACGATCCGGTCGGCGGAAGGTTGATCGGTCCGGTTGTCGTTGAAGAACCCAGCGGAGCGGGTAATCCCGTTCCCGGCGGCATCGCAAAACCGCCCGAAGGTAACGATGGCGGCGGCACTGCGGAAGCGTCGGACGATTGCAAGAAGGCGGCTTGGCGAACGCCACGATATTGGTCGACCGCCGAAGGGGAACCAATGGGACGCAAGCGTGTTTGCGGGACCGTAAAATCGTTCGCTCGATAGGCGGCATCGCTTGACGAAATAGCCCCCTGTCCCGACGCGGATACGGCAAGTCCAAGGTTGCCCAGCCAAACGCAAGCGACGATGCAGGATTGGGTGCACAACAGTCGCAAGAACTTCTGCTTCGGCCGGCCCAGAGCGGCAATTTCCGTTTTCTTTTCAATTGAATCCATCATCGCAACCAGACTCCTAAAACATTACTTGGTCGACTTCCGTTATCGGAAAGTCACACAAACCTACGCAACCCCGATACCAAATCGAACAAAAAACCGAAGAATTACTTGCCCCCACCCGATCGAGGAGCTAGGAAAAAGCAGGTATGTGTTAGCTGTGCTTAACCAACAGCCTTGGTTACCTGCAACTCAAATCCCCACCTCGCTTAGCCAGCCGAGTCATGATCCCCAACCTGTTTCGTTTTGCGATGCTGCGACTACGCCTTGGACTGTTACGTCCGTTGCGTCGTCGCGCGATGGCGAAACTGGCATCAGCAGGCCGTGCGCCGATGTCTGTTTTGTTCTATCACCGTGTTGCTGACACCTACCCCAATGACTGGACCATCGGGTGTAAGGGTTTCCGCCAGCATGTCGATTACTGTCGCAAAAACTTCGATCTCGTTTCGCTGAGTGAGATTCAGACACGATGCGTGACGGGTCGAAGCTATCGCCCGGCGGTCAGCTTCACATTCGACGATGGATATTCGGAGAATTGTGATTTTGCGATTCCGTTGTTGCTGGAACACAAAATCCCCTGCACCTATTTTGTTTCGCTGCAACATATCCTGACTGGCCAGGCGTTTGACCATGATTTGAAGGCGGGCGTTCCGCTGCGGATCAACACGGTTCGAGAGATTCGCGAGATGGCCAACGCGGGGATCGAAATCGGATTGCATAGCCGTACGCATATCGACTTTGATCAAGTCACCTGTCGCAAAACGTTGAAGCGAGAAATCACCGACGCCAAATCACAACTTGCGGATCTGATCGGCAAGCCGATTCGTTACTTTGCGTTTCCGTTCGGCATGCCCAACCAATTAACGCCAGAAGCGATCGCGATGGTTCATGACGCGGGAATGCTAGGCTTTTGCAGCGCTTATGGCGCATACAACCTGGTCGGCCAAGATCCGTTTCACATCCGCAGAATTCATGGCGACGGTGAGTTCGAGCGGCTTGAAAATTGGTTAACGTTCGATAGTCGAAAACTGCGGAATCAACCCACAGTCGAATACGTTTTGTCCGAGCCAGCAACCGAACAAACGGTCCCATTTCCGATCGCCTCGATAAAGTATGCACCGATGTTTACCGCGGGAAACCAACCCACTTCAGGGGCGCTATGAGCATCGGTGAAGTAACAACCGTCGTTGATCCTGCAGCAACGTTTGAACTTGCGATCTCCAGTCACGAATCGCCCAGCCGGCCACAGCAAGGTGAGCGGGCGAGTTCACAACAGCGGCCTCTGCGTACCCTTTTCGTGATTACCAGCATGCCGGTCGGTGGCGCCGAAACGTTGCTGGTCAACATGCTCGATCGATTTGACCCACGGCGAATCGCTGGCGAAGTTGTCTGCCTGAAGTCGCCGGGTCCTCTAGGCGAAGCGATCTCGGGTCGGCACACCGTTCACAGCGATTTTCTTCGCGGTAAATGGGACCTGCGGGTGTTGCCCCGATTGGTCGCGCTGCTGCGGCGTCGACAAATCGATGCGGTGATTACGATCGGTGCCGGCGACAAAATGTTTTGGGGGCGGTTGGCCGCAAAGAGCGCCGGCGTGCCGGTGATCTGCAGCGCGCTCCACTCGACCGGTTGGCCCGATGGTGTCGGACGGATGAATCGTTGGTTGACGCCGATCACCGACGGGTTCATCGCGGTGGCCGACCACCACGGAACTCACCTCGCCAAGTACGAGGGTTTTCCGGAGAAGCGTGTCCACATCATTCGCAACGGAATCGATTGCGAGCGGTTTGTCCCGTCGGTGTCGGCCCGAGCGAAACTTTGCGGTGAATTGCGATTGCCCAGCGATTCACGATTGGTAGGGATCGTCGCGGCGCTGCGTCCGGAAAAGAATCACGCGATGTTTGTCGATGTCGCTGCGTCGGTTTGCCAAGCGGACCCCAAGGCCCATTTCGTGATCGTGGGTGATGGCCCCGAGCGAACTGGGATCGTGCAAGCGATCGATCTGCACGGCATCGCCGACCGCGTTCATTTGCTCGGTACACGGCACGACACGCCGGAAATCGTTGCCGCATTGGACGTTTTTCTGCTCTGTTCACACAACGAAGCGTCGCCGGTTTCGATTTTGGAAGCACTCGCCTGCGGCGTGCCGGTGGTCAGTACCCGAGTCGGCTCGGTTGCCGAATCAGTTCGGGATGGTGAAACCGGTTATTTGGTTGCCGCGGGCGACACGCCGGCGATGCTCCAGCGAACACGACAATTGTTGGCCGATGCCCGGTTGCGGCGTCGAATGGGCGAAAATGGCCGTGAAATTGTCCTGCAAACCGGGTCGCTCGATTCGATGGTCAACGGCTACACGCGATTGATCGAAACGCTGTACGAACAGAAATTGGCCCTGGCGGCGCGATAGCCTCGACGATTTGCTGGCCTCAGTTAGACTATCGTTCAATGCTGGGCTCGTCCCGGATTTCGCGAAACTGTTCCGCCTTTGCCCGAAAACTCCATGACGCTGACCAGTCACGCGATCGTGATGCTCGCCAAATTGTTCAGCGGTTTCACGGTCCGTTGGATCGATTGCGCGCCTGATACTTGCCAGCGAATCTACTTTGCCAACCACACCAGCCACCTCGACGCCGTGGTGCTCTGGTCGGCACTGCCAAAGAACCTTCGCGCCCTGACACGTCCGGTCGCGGCAAAGGATTATTGGGCATCGGGATGGCTGCGCCCGCACATCGCCAAATCGTTCAATGCGCTGTTGATCGATCGCCAGGAGATCAAGGTCCATCAAAGTCCGATCGATTTGATGATTCGCGAAATGGGCGATGTTTATTCGTTAATCGTCTTTCCCGAAGGGGGGCGGGCCGAAGGGGACGAGATGGGCGAGTTCAAAAGCGGTCTTTATTACCTCGGCAAAAAACGCCCCGATTTCGAGCTGGTGCCGGTGTTCATCGATAACGTGAACCGGATTCTGCCACGTGGCGAAGTGTTGCCCGTGCCGCTGTTGAGTTGCATCACGATTGGGCCACCCATTTGGTTGGAAGCCGGGGAACCCAAAGCTGCCTTCTTGAAACGTGCTCGCCAAGCGGTTCGGCAACTGAAAGACGTTTGATAGTCTCGTTTCCCGCTGAATGCACAAAATCGTGCTGGGCCGCACTTTCCCCGGGACCGTCACCATAGGCGATTCCCCCGCTAGATGCCGCGTTTATCAAGTCATTTCGCTGTTGAAGATGTGGCCATCGGGTCGAACCTTAGTCATGTCCGAAGACGCCTGCGTATCACAATGGGATGATTCGTCGCGAATTGCTCTTTAGCCGAACGAGCGAATTGTCCTACAACCGCGGGACCGTCTTCAGTGCGACCTACCCTGATCGGTTCAGTTTTTTGTGGTGAAGGAAGTGACTGCGATGTCGATTGCGCGAAGAGATTTCTTGACAGCCTTTCTCGGCTCAGCAGCAGCGACGTGTGTGGCGCGCAGCGTTTTGGCCGAGCAACCGACATTAGTCGAACCTGTACACCGAGTCGCGTCGGCCGCGGCATCCGCAGGGCCCAATGCCCCACCGCTGGATGTCGCCCTGCGAATCGCCCAAGAAGGTTTGGCACAATGCCGCGAACATGTTGTCGATTACACCGCAACACTGGTCAAACGTGAACGCGTTGATGGCACCATCGGCGAACATGAGTTTATGTTCGTGAAGGTCCGAAACCGCAAAGTCAACAATGGCCAAATCACTCAACCACTGTCAGTCTATTTGACATACCTGCGGCCAACGTCCGTTAAAGGCCGCGAAGTAATCTATGTCGAAGGACAGAACGACGGCAATATCATCGCCCACGAAGGCGGCTTCAAAGGCCGATTCTTGCCGACGATGCCACTGCCGCCCACCGGTATGTTGGCGATGCGTGGCCAGCGTTACCCGATCACCGAAATCGGTATCGAAAACCTGATCGTCAAATTGATCGAACGTGGCAATACCGCTCGTCAACATGCCGACGTCACTTGCACATTCCGCAAAAATGCTAAGGTGAAAGATCGGGTCTGTACCGTTCTGGAAGTGATGCAACCGACCGCGCATCCAGAACTCGAATTCTATCAAGCTCAGGTCTTCATAGACGACGAATACAATTTGCCGATTCGTTACATCGCCTACGATTGGCCAAAACGAAACGCCCAAACGCCAGAAGTGATCGAAGAATACAACTATGTCGACCTCAAGCTGAATGTCGGCTTGACCGATGCCGACTTCGATCCGCGAAACCCACAATACGCGTTCTACTCGAAGTGATCGGTGTTCGCGCCTGATGCGAAGAACCGATCCGAAAACTCAGCAAATCTTAACCCGACGCGTGAGCGAGGGACTGGATATGTATATCGCCAAAGCGACGTAAGTCGGTCGCTCGCTCACGCGTCGGGTTGGGAATTGAGCGAACCGGGTCGCTTACTCAAAACAGCATCCCTTCGCCGCCGTCGCCATTTTCCCATTCGCGGCGGACTTCTCTCAGCCCATATGCGCACAATTCAAATTGTTCGCTTAAACGCATTAGCAGTTCACATGGCGGAGGCCCATCGCCTCCTTCGATCTGGGCGGCGATGCGATACGCTCGCTTGCCTTGGCTGCAGTAATCGAGGAAGCCATCTGCAGAAGTCGCCGGTTTCAACTTTCGCAAACTTTCCGGATACATCCCGCTCCAGAACAGTGTGAAGTCGCCGATGTGGCGGTGCACTTCGCGCCGCGCCAGTCCGATCCGTTTATCGGCTTCACACAGCATTTGATAAACTTCGGTCGCCGGCTTTCCCGATGCCCGGCGCACTCGGTGCATCGTATCGGTCCGCACGAATCGCAGCAAAAGATCGCTGAGGTAATCGACCAGTTGAACATCGGCGACGCCCAACCGTGATTGAAAGATGTACTCCGAGAGGCCCGCGAAAAACCGGTCTAAGACGGTCGATCGTGGTGAATCTCCCTTAGGACCACCGGGGATATTCCCGTGGAACGACGAATCGCGTTCAGGCAACAAGACAACACCTCCTCGCTAATTGGTAGCCTTGCGATGGGTTAAATCCGCCTGCCTTCTACAACTAATCGCTCTCTCGGGTTGGGTCAATAGAATTCACAACCGGCCTATCAAGTTTCTTCTTCTCTCAGCTTTGCCAAGATCGAATAATCTTCCAATGTCGAGGTATCACCGGCCGATTCTTTGCCAGCGGCAATGTCACGCAATAGTCGTCGCATAATTTTTCCGCTGCGCGTTTTAGGCAGCGCTGCGGTAAAGCGAATGTCGTCCGGTTGGGCCAGCGCACCGATCAACTTGCGAACATGCTGTCGCAACTCCTGTCGCAGTTCATCTGTCGCCTCTCGGTCGCGAATCGTCACGAACACGGCGATCGCTTGTCCCTTCACGTCGTCTGGGCGGCCGACCGCTGCGGCTTCGCAGACCGCCTCATGTGCGACCAACGCACTTTCGACTTCGATCGTGCTCAGGCGGTGGCCCGAAACGTTGATCACGTCATCGATTCGTCCCATGATCCAGTAATATCCATCGGGATCTCGACGCGCGTTATCGCCAGTCAAGTACTGCCCTGGAATCATCGACCAATACTGCTCCGCGTATCGTTGTGGGTCGCCCCAAATGCCACGCAACATCCCCGGCCACGGTTGGCCGATGCAAAGCATGCCGCCATGATCACCTTCGATCAATTGTTTGGTTTCGTCAAATACCGTCGGCACGACACCGGGCAGTGGCTGAGTGCAAGAACCGGGTTTGGTCGCTGTGATTCCCGGCAACGGGCTCATCATGATCCCACCGGTTTCCGTCTGCCACCATGTATCGACAATCGGACAACGCCCGCCACCAATCTTTTCGTGATACCACATCCAAGCTTCGGGATTGATCCCTTCACCTACACTCCCCAACAGTCTCAAGCTCGATAAGTCGTGTTTTTCAACATGATGGTCACCCCATTTGATGAATGTTCGAATCGCGGTTGGGGCAGTATAAAGAATCGTTACCTTATACTTTTCAATCAGCTCCCAGAAGCGATCTTCTGCCGGTTGGTTAGGCGCCCCTTCATACATCAAGCAAGTCGCACCAGCGGACAAAGGTCCGTAAACCAAATAGCTGTGTCCGGTGATCCAACCACAGTCTGCGGTACACCAATAGATATCGCTTTCACGGTGATCAAACACCCATTGAAACGTTTTCTTAGCCCATAAGTTATAGCCGGCGGTCGTGTGCAAAATTCCTTTCGGTTTACCCGTACTGCCCGATGTGTAAAGAATGAACAGAGGAGTCTCGCTGTCCAGCGGCTCGGCCGGCAAAGTCGCATCCTGTGAATCGACCACATCGTGCCACCACACGTCACGGCCCGGACGCATCGGCGTCGCGACCGAATCGCCGATCCGGCGCAGCACCAAACAGGTATTGACCGTTGGTGACTTCTCAAGCGATTCATCGACCGTCTCTTTCAACTTCAACACCTTGCCGCGGCGATACAAACCGTCGGCCGTGATGACCAGTTTTGCTGACGCGTCGTTGTTGCGGTCGGCAATTGCATCGGCACTGAACCCGGCAAAAATCACGCTGTGAACCGCGCCAATCCGCGCACAGGCCAGCATCGCGATCGGCAACTCGGGCGTCATCGGCATATAGATGCTGACCACGTCGCCTTGGCCGATTCCCAACGACCGCAGCGCCGCGGCGCACTTGCAAACCTCAGCCAACAGTTCGCGGTAGGTCAACGTTCGGGTATCGCCCGGTTCGCCTTCCCACAGGATCGCAGCTTTATCGCCGCGCCCGGCCACGACCTGTGCATCTAAACAGTTGTAACTGGCGTTCGTCTTGCCGCCGACAAACCACGACACGTTCGGCGATTCCCACTGGCAAACCGTCCCGAAGGGTTCAAACCAATGCAGGTTTTCGTTGGCTTCCTTGCGCCAGAATCCGTCTGGGTCATCCTTCGCGGCCTTGTAAAGTTCCTCGTATTGCGCCTTGGACGAAATCACCGCGTTGCGAGTGAACGATTCCGATGGCGGGAACAACCGATCCTCGATCAGCACATGGTCAATTTGGCCGGACGATTCGTGCTGGGCAGATTTTTGGTGGGACGTTTCTGGGCGGGCCGAGACTGGCTGTGGGACGGCATCGGACATAGCGTTCTTTTGATCTACGGGAAAATGGTACGACATCCTCGGTCGCTAAGTTTACCTAAAAATCCCGTAGCTTGTGACCCCCGAAACGTTTCACAATTTTCCGACGCCCGTCGTGGCCAAACGACCAAGCGGTGGTAATCGCTCGAATAATTCCGAATCGGGTAAACGATTCACCCATGCGGACTAGCAACCCGACGCAGCGAGTTTATCGTGTTATCATCTCCTCTCGAAGAAATACAATCCGCCCGACTTTGCTCGCCCGATTGGCATCCCCCTCTTACGACTTCGACTGCTAAACAATCAACCCCACCACCCCGATGACAAACCGCTTGCACCTGATAACCCTGCGATTGACCGCCGCGTTTTTCTTCTTGACTTATCTGTCGCAAAATCATCCGAACACCTACGCCACCGATATCGCCAATCGTTTGTCGCATGCTACGCCCGAACAAACAGGCATGCTAAACGGTTCGCTTGATGTGATCGATGATTTGGTCGACCAGGCAATCAGCGAAGCAAAGTTGCCCGGTGCTGTGGTCACGATCGGCCATCGTGGATCGATCGTCTTTCGGAAGTCATATGGCAACCGCCGATCGGTTCCCGAAACAGAACCGATGCAGGCCGATACCGTTTTCGACTTAGCCTCGCTGACTAAACCGATCGCCACCGCGACTTCGATCATGCACTTGGTCGACGCGGGAATAATCAACATCGATGATAAGGTCGCAGTCCATCTTCCGGAGTTCGCCAAAGAAGGAAAACAAGATGTCACGATCGAGCAACTGCTGCTGCACATCGGTGGGATGATTCCTGACAACGCTATGGCCGACTATACGGAGGATCACGAAATCATCCGCCAGAAATTCTTAAGCCTAAAGTTCAACTACGATCCCGGCACCAAGTTCCGCTACTCCGATGTCGGCTTCCAAGTGCTGGGCGAATTGATCAAGGCCAAGACAGGTAAAACGGTTGCGGAGTATTCATCAGAGCACATCTTCCAACCTTTAAAGATGACCGAAACCGGATACCTGCCCGGCGAAACCTTGCGCAAACGCGCCGCGCCGACTCAGCAACGCGACGGCCAGTGGATGGTGGGCGAGGTTCACGATCCTCGGGCCTACGCGATGGGCGGAATCGCGGGTCATGCCGGCTTGTTTGGTACCGCTGACGATCTGGCGATCTATGCCCAGATGATGCTTCAAGGCGGATCTTATAAGGGGACGCAAATCCTTACACCAGAAACCTTCAAAGCCATGACAGCGGCTTATGACGTTCCCGGTGCCAAACGCGGACTCGGTTGGGACAAGCAATCGGGTTATTCGTCTAACCGTGGCGAATCGATGACCCAGTCGGCATTCGGCCATGGTGGCTTCACCGGCACAGCGATTTGGATCGATCCAGAGTTGGAACTGTTTGTGATTTTTCTTAGCAATCGCGTACACCCTGATGGCAAGGGCAGCGTCAATCAGCTTGCCGGAGCGATCGGCAAAGTCGCTGCTGACGCCGCGATCGCGGCCCGCAACTCCCAATCCGATGCCGCAGCAAAGCAATCGCCCAACTCGACTGCGACCGTTCGCTGTGGCATCGATGTTTTGGTTCAACAAAAATTTTCCTCACTCGCAGGCCGACGTGTCGGATTGATCACTAATCATACCGGCGTCGCCAATGACGGCACTCCCACACGAATTTTATTGCACCAATCTCCCGTGGTTAATTTGGTTGCGTTGCTCAGCCCTGAACATGGCATCGCGGGCCGATTGGATCAAGAAAACATTACTGATACCGTCGACCCGGATACCGGGATCAAAGTGTTCAGTCTTTATGGTAAGGACCGCAAGCCATCGCCAGAATCGTTACAGGGAATCGACACGCTTGTCTTTGACATCCAAGATATCGGTTGTCGGTTCTATACTTACATTTCGACCATGGGCGAAGCGATGCGGGTGGCGGGCCAGCACGATATCCGCTTTGTCGTGCTCGATCGCCCCAACCCGATCAACGGTATCGATATGGGAGGGCCGGTCCTCGATGCCGGAACCGAATCATTCGTCGGATACCATACGATTCCCGTCCGCCACGGCATGACGGTCGGCGAAATCGCGTCGATGCTAAATGAAGAACTCGATTTGAAGGTCGACCTGCAAGTAATCCGATGCGAAGGCTGGAATCGCGAAGACTTCTATGATGCGACCGGTCTGTATTGGATCAATCCTTCGCCCAATATGCGAACGCTTAACCAAGCGATCCTCTACCCCGGCGTCGGATTGCTGGAATACACCAACCTGTCCGTCGGCCGTGGTACCGACACTCCGTTCGAAATCATTGGAGCCCCGTGGTTGGACGCCGGTAAGGTCGCGGCGGAATTACGATCCTACAAGTTGCCCGGGGTGGCAATCATCCCGACTCGCTTCACACCCGAATCGAGCAAATTCATGAACGAACCGTGCCAAGGATTGCAGTTGCTGGTTACCGATCGCGAAACACTCGATCCGA
>DIUH01000303.1 GCA_002428205.1 Planctomycetaceae bacterium UBA6163 | reverse complement strand
TGGATTTTGACGAGCAGGGGCAGACTGAGCACGAATACACAATTGCATCAGAACAGCCTCGAGTTGTTGCACCAATTGTTGCACCAGACTCAGTCCAAGTGGGTCCAGACCCGTCCATTACTGGCCCTTTTGGAGCCATAAGCGAAATTTCGTCAAGCAACCCAGAAACGAAAAAACCCCGTGAAACACGGGGTTCTGATGAGTGCGGTCGAGAGGACTTGAACCTCCAAGGGGTTGCCCCCACTAGGCCCTCAACCTAGCGCGTCTGCCAATTTCGCCACGACCGCTTGTCGTTGGACTTTGCGTAGCATTCCAAAATCATGACTAAGCGTCAACGCCCCCAATCCGCTCAATGCTCGGAAAATTATCGACTTTCGCCGCTGCGAAAGTACCGGCCGATCGGTTTCGCCAGCCGCCCGCGACGCGCAGACGATTTTTCAGATTCGAACCGACGATTGCACTTCGGGTTTTACGCCCGCCTGGCTCTCGGGCTATGATGCAGCATCTTCAGTACACCGATTCTTTCGATCATCCATTCCCCATTTTGAAGGATCGCCCTGTGAGGTCCGCTCTTTGCACTTTTTCGCCACGCATCTGCTCGCTGCGAAGCTTAGTTTTGGTCGGAATGATCGTCCTGCCCAAGGCGATTGCTCACGCCCAGTACTATTTTGACGAACAGCCGATTAATTACCGCCGCGCCGCCGAAAGCAATCCGGTTGCTCGTTTAGAAGAGAAACTTCGTGCTGGCGAGGTTCACTTGAGGGCTGACGAACGCGGCAGCCATCTGGCTTCGGTGCTCGAACTGCTGGATGTTCCGCTGTCGTCGCAAACGCTGGTTTTTTCCAAAACGAGTCTCCAGCAGGGTCGGATCAGCCCCCAAACGCCCCGCGCAGTTTACTTCAACGACGAATGCTATGTGGCGTGGGTTCAAGACGGCTTAATCGAAATCGGCGTGATGGACGACCGCCTGGGCGCGGTCTTTTACAGCATCCGCGACGGTGCGAGAAATGCGACGCTCAATCGCGACCGTGGCGGTTGCGTTGCTTGCCATTCGACCAATCGCACTCAGAAAGTGCCCGGGTTCTTGGTCCGCAGCGTTTATACCGGTGCGGATGGACACCCTCGCGATTTCGGGACGACCAGCGATCACCGCAGCCCGTTCAGCGGTCGCTGGGGCGGTTGGTATGTGACCGGAACGCATGGCCAAATGCGGCACTTGGGCAACGAATTGGCGATCGATCCGGATGACGAAGAAAAAATCGATGCCGAAAAGGGCGCGAACTTGCTTTCGTTAACGGATCGATTTGTCGGCAAACGCTACCTGACGCCTCACAGCGACCTGGTGGCATTGATGGTGATGGAACATCAGTCGCAGATGCACAATTTTATAACGTTAGCGCATTACGAAACGGTGCTGGCGCTCGACGCTCAATCCAAGGCAACCGATGCCCCCGAAGCGATCGCCGACCAAACTCGCAGCCGGATCGAAAAGGCGGGTGATTCGCTGGTCGAGTACATGCTGTTTTGCAACGAGGACCAATTGACGTCGCCGGTTGCCGGCACTTCGACATTTGTCGAGGACTTTGTCACTCGCGGACCGGTCGATTCCAAAGGCCGCAGCTTGCGACAATTCGATCTGCAAACGCGAATGTTTCGTTATCCATGCAGTTACCTGATCCACTCGAGTGCATTCGATGCATTGCCGCAACCGGTTGCNNTCAAACGCGTCGCGAGATTCTCGAAATCTTGACAGAGACGAAACCGGAATGGGTGCAGGGAAGTTTGTCCCAGTCGGGCGGGTGACCTTCTTCGCGTCAAGGTGTAGGATTCGGGCCATTCAATCATTTTTTGGCGTTAAGGCATTATACGAGGCAACGTGTCTGGATGCCGGACACGTTCTTAGTAGGGTGAGATGGGTAAACAAGATCTGTTTTTCGAAGCTTATGATCGCGAAGATGTCGCCTACGGGTTGCAACCTTCTGCGGAACTCGCCTCGTATCTGGCTCAGGTTAAACCCCATGGCGAGGCAGTCGATTTAGGTGCTGGCGCCGGACGCGACACGCTGGCTCTGGCCAAGGCGGGCCTCAACGTTAGAGCGGTTGACTTGTCGGATCGTGGATTGGATCGTGTGGTGGAAAGAGCCAGACGCATTCGAGTGCTCGATCGCATCACGACGATTGTCGCTGATGCCCGCGAGGTCGATTTGCCCGCCAACACATTTTCCGTATTGGTTGCGACGACGGTNNGCCGAAGTCCACACGACCGAAGACCCGGGCAGCGATGAATCGCCCGGAAGAGAAAATCACAGTCCGGTCAGCGAAACTGCGTCAGCGGTGATTCACTACTTTCGACCCGGCGAATTGCTTCGCTGGGCGATGCATTCACCATCTCTAAGAGTTTTGCGTTACGAAGAACGTTTGGAGTGGGATTACACTCACGGCGAACCGCACCAACACGGGAAAGCGATTTTGGTGGCAGTTCGCCAAGGATTTTATCCACCGTGGTATGGCCACCCGATCGCTTTTTCCAAGCGACCGGATGACACTTAAACAACACCTTCCACGCGACCATCAAGGACGATTAACCACTTCGCCCCCGCTTCTTGTGAGCATCGCTTTGAACGTCTCGACGTCGATTTCGGGTGAGATTCGAACTACCGATCCATCGGCAAACCCGACTTCGAAACCTCTTTGACGCACCACATAGGCCAGCGGGTCGTCGAGTGTGATTTCAAGGTAATCAGGCGATGTCCAAGGCCGAAGTGACTCTTCATTGCCCGCGATTGACATGATCGTGTTGCTGGTGCCATCGGTCACTTGTGCGAATCGAGATTTACCGGTCGGATTGATCAACAGCCGATCGCCAATTGATAAATGATAATTAGTCAATCCATTGGCGATTCCTGGTGGAATAGCCAGCGAAGGATCGGAAAAGACGCGGGGCATTTTATCCATCAACTTGATGTTGTGTTCGCTGTTCCACGGTTCGTCNNAATTGGTTGTACGCGGCATGATAATTGTGCATCGCCAAGCCGATTTGCTTGAGATTATTGGATGACGACATCCTGCGTGCCGCTTCGCGCGATGCTTGCACCGCGGGCAACAGCAGACCGACCAGAACTCCGGTGGTTGCGATCGAGGTGTCGGCGCGGTAGTCGAGTACCACGCGATCATCGCTCAGTTTCGGACGATATGACGTCACCATTTGTTCGATCATTCGCTTTAGATAACTTTGAAGCGCATCGTTAACCGGGCCGGGTTCATTATTGGCCATCGCCTGCTCGACACCAGCGATAGCTTGAATCTTCGCGAAATCGATCGCCGATTCGGTGGCGCTGTGCAGTTTAGCGGCACTGGGGGCATCATCGGCCAACACTTCAGTACGAGTGGCTAAGCCGCCATTGCCTATCTTTACTTTTATGACGACAGCATTAATCAACGCGACCCCTTGGACCAGTTCCTGTAATTGAGGTGGCAGATCGGGCGGCGGATTGCTGGCGATTTGTTGAGCAAATGGACGAAGTGGTTGGGCCGCAAATACGATCTGACCATGTGCCGATCCGATCGGATTCTTTTTCATTAATTCTGCCAATGGCCCGGCGCCTTGTGCCGACTGACGCATCGACTGCAACATCAGCGGATCGCTGATCAACGCCGTTCTCGCATTGACCATTTCTAATACCATGTCGACCGGACTGTCTGGTATCGCCAGTGGGTAAAGCTTGCGATCCTGTTGCATCACTGGTCCCGAAGGTTTTAAAAGTGATGGATCCATCTTATCAGGATCAAAATCTTCTAACGTGGTGATCACTACGCCGAATTGCGGTGGTTGCGGTCCCGTCGGCATTGCAACGATGACTTTGATTTCCGCAATCGCCAGCGGATTCATCCCTAAGTATTCTTGCCCCCAGGCTTCGGCGACTTCAATTGGCATACTCTGCATGCCGGGCGATGGATATGTCGGATAACCGATCAACGGCTGAGGCCGCAGGACGATTGCCGCCAGACCCATCGGCGGCACATAGGTTTCGGCCGCGGGCAAATCAGCAACTTGCCCTAAGGCGCGTGGCGGCTCCACCGCTAGCACGGCAACGATCATCAGCATGCCCGTGCTGAACAAGTAAAACAGGCGATTCATCGGAAGTCTCCGAGGCAAAAAGGGATTGGGGAATCGATCAAGGAAAAGCGAAGCGACAGATGACACCCTGACGGCGCATTGGTCGTTATCATAGCCTCAAGTCAGAGTCGACGTGATAGCTTACGCTTTCTTGCTTACTCAGTCATTTTCAAACGAACTACCACGATTCGCTATGCACACACTGGACGCCCACACACCGATATCGTCATCAAACCCTTTTTCGCTGGCCGGCCATTCGGCATTGATCACCGGGTCGACACAAGGCGTGGGTGCCGCGATCGCGATTGCTATCGCACGAGCCGGTGGAAACGTCTGCTTGCACGGTTTAGCCATTGACCAACACGCGACCCAAACGGTTGACGCCTGCAAGCAGTATGGCGTGAAAGTCGAACTGATTACCAGCGATTTAACGGATCCGTCAGAAGACATGGCCAGTTGCCTCGCCGATCGCGTCGCCGAAGTGATGCCCGGCGTCGACTTACTGGTCAACAATGCGGGAACCTTTATCGATTTGCCGTTTTTGGAGATGACTCGATCCCGTTATCAAAAAACGATGCGATTGAATGTCGACGCACCCTTTTTCATCACTCAAGAATACGCTCGACGCTGGGTCGCCGGTTCAATCGCCGGGCGGGTGTTGATCACCGGATCGATCAACGGAATATTAGCCGAACCGGATCACGTCGCTTACGACGCCAGCAAGGGCGCGGTCGCTGCGATGGTGCGGTCGCTGTGCGTCGCACTGGCGCCAATGAACATTCGCGTCAATTCAATGGCCCCTGGTCTGGTACGAACGCCATTGACCGGCACGGTGCTGGACACTGACGCCGATGCGAAACGATGGATGCAACTGCATACGCCCAACGGCGAAGTGCCCGATGCATCGGTCTGCGGCGACACCGCAGTTTTTTTGCTCAGCGATGCCGCGGCGCACATTCACGGTCAAACGATCTTGGTCGACGGCGGCATGAGTGTTTGGCAACAGCCCGATTTGCCGGCAAGTTTGCGCGGCAAGTTATCGTAAGATCCGATCAGTTCGGCTTTAGGCCGGCGATCGGCATTCGCACGCGATACAAACCGGTGCGCGCGGTGATGTATAAGGTTTTCAAATCTTCACCGCCGAAGGTGACGTTGGCGGGCTGCTGGCCCGACTTGACCAAGCCTCGGTATTCGCCCTTGGATGAGAAAATCTGCACACCAAGATTCGATGTGATATAAAGATTTCCTTCCACATCAACCACCATCCCGTCGCCACCGGTTTGCGTTTGACCTTCGGGTTGCTTCAGCGTGCAAAAGACTTCTGCTTCGCCGATTTTTCCCGGGGCGGAGATCTCATAAACCAACATATCGGCCTGGCGACTGGGGATCACATACAATCGCTTGCCATCAGGCGAAAGTGCGATTCCGTTGGGCGCCGCTAAATCTTCCGTCAATCGCGTCACGGTGCCATCAGCGGCACGATAATAGACGGCCTGAATTTCCTGTGGCAGCGGTTGCGGCGCACGGAAAAGCGGGTCGGTAAAATAGACACCACCTTGTGCATCGACAACCAAATCGTTGGGTGCGTTGAAGCGTGCGTTGCCGTACTCAGCGGCAAGCACTTCAAAATCTTTAGTCTTCGAGTCATAAACCACAACTTGACCGTCCATTTGACAAGCGGCCAACTTGCCGGCGTACTTACCACTGGTAACATAAACGATGCCGTTGGTATGTCGCGAATCATCGGTAAAGACGCCGATCTCGCCAGAGGCGTTCAAAGTATAAATTTTGTTGGCCGGGATGTCGCTAAAGTACAACACGCCTGACTTCGGCTCATAAGCCGGGCCTTCGAGAAACTCGAACCCGTCTCGAATCAGTTCCACCGGGCCAGTCGGCTCGATCATTTCTTGAGCCCAGAGGGGTGGTCCAGACACACCGAACATGGTTGCGGCGACGGCGACAGAAAACGCGGCTATCGGTTTTTGAAGTGTTTTCACAGCGTTAGAAAACATGATAAATCTCCAGGGGGCGGGAAAAGATAGGGGGCAAGGCAACGTCATTGCGGGAGTCTCATTTTACTCCAAGTCCGTCCTGGTCGGTAAAGCGACGACGCTTCAGGCAGGTGATTCTTTCTCAATACCTGCCGACCTACTTTTCAGCAGGCTCACCGCCCACGGAGATTGTGCTTCGTTCAATGGCACAGCAAGTGGTGTTTCATAATTTAGTGAATAATCGTATCCGGCGCGATCGTAGACGTCGTTGAAAACCTTCTGCAGATCCAATGCCACTTCAGCAACGTCGGAAGTAAGCGGGATCGGAATCACCGGCAAACGATGCTCCACAGGCC
>DIUH01000034.1:18823-25985 GCA_002428205.1 Planctomycetaceae bacterium UBA6163 | reverse complement strand
CAGTCGATAGCAGCAACCGGCCATCGGGAGCGATGGTGAAACTGGAAACAGGCCGATCAAGCGTCTGTCCCCAATGCATAAAGCCGCCAGCACCAAAGCTGGTGTCCAACTGGCCTGTTGGCGTGACTTTCACCACCAGCGGGCGGAACTTTAAACCATCCGCGTCGACACTATAACCGGCCAGTAAGATTCCATCGTCGGTGGTCACTTGCGTGCTGACCAGTCGCGGGGCTGCGGAACCTGCCAGTATGGTGTTGAGATCAATCGTCAGAGTTCCGGCGGTACCAAAATCGCCATCGTGATTTCCATCGGGCAAGCGTCGAGTGATCTGCCAGGTGGGCAGATCGTCGATCGTGGACTGATGAGCGACCAGCATCCGATTGGAGGAGTCAAAAACGACTTGAGCGTCACGATGGAGTTGGCCAGTTTG
This sequence comes from Planctomycetaceae bacterium UBA6163, assembly GCA_002428205.1. GTDB lineage: Bacteria > Planctomycetota > Planctomycetia > Pirellulales > Pirellulaceae > UBA6163. Next base: position 25,555 of record DIUH01000034.1, on the reverse strand, counting down.
CGAGCTTGAATCAAGCAGTGTCACATGCTGGACTTGCCGAGTCACGTGCCCCCAAAGTTCACGGCCATGTTCGGGCGAGAGTGCAGTGAAGAACAGACGGTCGTCCATAACGACTAGCTGAGAAGGCGTGGAGCTACCAAAACCGGGGCGGATATCTCGCACGATCTCAGCGTGGCCAAGAGCGCTGATCCGCCACAGTTCGACGCCACGAGTTCCGTCATTGGCTCGAAAATAGAGCGTGCCATTAACGTTCGTGAGGTGATAGGGACTGGCGCTAAATGAACCTGGATGAATGCCCGCACCTGTGACTTCGCCATTCACCATCTCGGGCACGCTGGCAGGGCTACTCAGACGCCATAATTCTTCTCCATTGTTACCATCGTTGGCGATGAAATAGAGCGTGCCGCTGACGTTTGTGAGGCGTGACGGGAAAGAATCGGCTGGGCCCGGATTGATGCCACCGCCGGCGACGACAACATCAACCATTTCTGCAACCCCGGCCTGGTTGACCCTCCAAAGCTCAAAACCGTTGGTGCCATCGTTTGCACGAAAATAGAGCGTGCCGCTGACGTTGGTAAGCCAATTGGGCGAGGAAGTGGCTAGGCCTGGATGGATGCCTCCGCCCGGAACGGAATCCTCGACCATCTCGGCAACACCAGCGTGGTTGATTCGCCACAACTCGGCGCCATTGGTACCGTCATTAGCCGTGAAATAGAGTGTACCGTTGACGTTGGTAAGCTGATTCGGTCCGGAGCCTGCAGGTCCCGGGTTGATACCGCCGCCCAGGATGGCATCTTCGACCATCTCCGCAACGCCCGTGTGGTCGATCCTCCACAGCTCAGTGCCATTGGTACCATCATTGGCGGTAAAATAGATCATGCCGTCGATGTAAGTTAGCTGAGATGGATTGGAACTGGCTAAGCCCGGGTTGAGGCCACCGCCAGGGACGGAATCTTCAACCATCTCCGCCAAACCGGCGTAGTTAACCCTCCACAGCTCTTGGCCGTTTCTACCGTCATTGGCCCGAAAATAGAGCGTGCCGTTGACGTTAGTGAGATAACGAGGCGCGGAACTTGAGTCGGGATTGATACCTCCGCCCGGAGTGGCATCCTCCACCATTTCGGCAATTCCGAGTTGATTGATCCTCCACAGCTCAGTACCGTTAATACCGTCATCGGCTGTGAAATAGAGCGTGCCATTAACGTTCGTGAGGTAATTGGCCCAGGAAGCGGCTGAGCCTGGATTGATGCCCCCGCCTGGAATGGAGTCCTCAACCATCTCCGCAACGCCGTCTTCGTTAATTCTCCACAGCTCAAGTCCGTTGGTGCCATCGTTGGCAGTAAAATAGAGCGTGCCGTTGATATTGGTGAGGCGAGCTGGTGAAGAAGCGGCTGTGCCAGGATTGATGCCCCCGCCCGGTACAGCATCCTCGACCAACTCAGCTAAGCCGGCGCTGTTGATCCTCCAAAGTTCTGCTCCGTTCGTTCGATCATTGGCTGTGAAATAGAGCGTGCCATTGACGTTGGTAGGCTCGTTTACGCCGCCTGAAGCCGAGCCAAAATTGATGCCCCCGCCCGGCCTGCTGTCTTCCACCATCTCCGCCAATCCATTGCTGCTGATCCTCCACAGTTCAAAGCCGTTGCTACCATCGTTGGCCTGGAAATAAAGCCTACCTTCCAAGTTGGTAAGCGACGATGGCGCGGAATCGGCTGCGCCAGGATTGATACCCCCGCCCGGGACGGCGTCCTCGACCATCTCCGCCAATCCCGCGCTGTTGATCCTCCAAAGCTCAATGCCGTTGGTACCATCGTTTGCGCGGAAATAGAGTGTGCCGTTGACATTGATGAGGTGGCTAGGCGAAGAATTGGCTGAATCAGGATTGATGCCTCCACCTGGGATAGAATCCTCAACCAATTCTGCGACTCCGTCGTGGTTGATTCGCCACAACTCAAATCCATTAATGCCATCGTTGGCAACGAAATAGAGAGTGCCGTTGACGTTGGTCAGTAAATTGGGTGCGGAACTGGCTAACCCGGGCCTAATGCCCCCGCCCGGGATAGCGTCCTCTACCATCTCCGCAACGCCTTCGCTGTTGATCCTCCATAGTTCGGAGCCGTTACTACCATCGTTTGCCTGGAAGTAGAGCGTGCCAGCGATGTTAGTAAGGTAACGGGGTGTGGAATGGCCGGAGACCGGATTGATGCCTCCACCAGGGATAGCATCCTCGACCATCACCGCGACGCCGAATTGGTTGATTTTCCACAACTCAACTCCGTTGGTACCATCGTTGGCAGTGAAATAGAGCGTGCCGTTGACCTCGACAAGATAACTTGGACTGGACCAGGCAGTTCCCGGATTGATACCTCCACCCGGGACAGCATCCTCGACCATCACCGCAAGACCGGCTTCGTTAATCTTCCAAAGCTCTAATCCATTGACGCCGTCGTTAGCCCGGAAATAGAGCGTGTCGTTTGCATAGGTAAGCTGCGAAGGACTCGAATTGGCCGGGCCCGGATTAATGCCGCCGCCTGGGATTGCATCCTCGACCATCATCGCAACACCAGTCTGGTCAACACGCCATAACTCGAGACCGTTGACGCCATCATTGGCAGCGAAATAGAGCGTTCCCGCAACATTCGTCAGTAGAGACGGGTTGGAACCACCCTGGCCAGCTCGAATTCCACCACCCGGGATTACATCCTCGACCAGTTCCGTACGTCCGGCGCTGTTGATTTTCCACAACTCGACTCCATTGGCACCATCGTTGGCGGTGAAATAGAGTGTGCCGCCAACATTGGTAAACTGAGATGGGTCAGAAGATGCTGCGCCGGGATTAATGCCCCCGACCGAAATAGCATCTTCGACCATTTCGGCCAATCCGGCGCTGTTGATCTTCCATAACTCAAGGCCATTCGTGCCATCGTTTGCACGGAAATATAGCGTACCATTAATGACAGTTAGCGCACCTGGATTCGATCCCTCAAACGGGTTGATGCCGCTCAAGCCTTCCACCGTTAATACCATCTCAGCCCGACCGTCCGCGTTGATTCGCCACAACTCTCGACCGTGAATTCCATCGTCTGCTGTGAAGTAAATTACACCTCCTGCCACGGTCAAATTGTTCGGCGCGGAACCTTGACCAAAAATATTAATATCCGCCACCAAGTCGACCCCCGTGATCGTTTCCTGTGAGTCAATGCGGATCCTTGATACCATGCTATGGTTGGTATCGATCTGCACCGCACCCACAACATGCACTTCTCCCGCTGAATCGACGGATATCGAATTCGGTACGAAGGGATAAGATTGCTCATCAATCTCGATGCTGGCTTGAAGTTGCTGCTGCTGACCCAAGCTGCCGTCTGGATACACCGAGAGCAAACGATTTCTCGCAATGCCAGTAGGAGTTGTATCCGACACCAAGATCCACGCCATTCCGTCGCCGCCGATCCAGGTGTCGGTGACGGCAGCCTTTCCGAGCAATGTGAATTGAGGCCGCATTTCAGCGTCAGGCGACAACCCTTCTGGACTGACCCGCAAGACGCTGATCGAGTGCTCGTCGCTGGAGACGACCAGAAACTCGCCAGAATCTAATAGGCGAAGCGCTTCGGGCTTTCTGCCGGATATCAGGGCTCTGCCACCGATGCCGAAACTGGTATCGAGATTGCCTTGCGAATCGAGCCGAATCAAATAGCCGGCATCGGACTGGCGGCCTTCTCCGGTCACCTGACGATAGACGGCCACGATGGTTCGGCCTTGAGCATCCGCCACGCTGGCCACGGCGGTTTCCAAATCGCCTAGATCCAGCGCGACCGCTGCGTCCCCTTGCGCGATGTTGTCCACTTCGGTCCGGACTCGGTAAAGTCCGTTGTCCGGCAGGAAAAAGCTGTGGCTGATCGGCACTCTCGTCGTCTCGTTGCCGACAGCGATCGACAGCGTCGACCAGGCACTGGTGTCGGTCACGACGTAGGTTCCCGATTGGTCGTCCTGACGCATCAATACGAATCGATAGCGGGCTTGGTGACCATTCTCCGGCACGGTGACCAGCGACGTGAACTCGCGCCAGGAACCTTCATCGATCACTTCCACACGTTCGGATTCGACAATGGTTAATGCTGCGAAATCGATTCCCGATATGACCGTCGGTTCGGTGATCGTTATACGATGCGCACCGCTTGCCGTCGGCTCGACGGTCCATAACTGGCGTCCATGGATGCCGTCGTCGGCGGTGTAGACCAACCTTTCACCGGCCTTAAACAGATCACTGGGGTTGCTGCCTTGTGGCCCCGGACGAACGTCCAGCTCGGGTATCAATTGAATCCCATCCCAGCGATACAGCCGTTGGCCTGCTGCTGCGGCACCCGCCACAACGTAAAGATCCTGGCCAAGGATTTTCAGTACCGGCGCGGGATCGACGGTTTGCCCTGGAGCCAGTCCGCCCAGACTCAGTAAGCCGCCCTCAGCCAGAAGGACGCGATTGAGAACGGTGCCGTCGTCCGGATTCAGTGTGAACAGTTCGGCCGAGAGTGTGGTCACATAAAGAAAGGTCCCGTCAAAAGCGAGATCCTGAGGAGCGCCGCCCGGAGCCGCAAAGCGACGTAGGACTTCGGCAGGATTCGACGGATTTCGTTCTTCGATTTGACCCGTTTCTAATAACGCGAATCGCCGTGCGGCATCGTCCGCATTGGCTGGGATAGGGCCAGCAACGGTTGCAATCGTCAGCCCCGTAAAGGGATTGATCCGGTAATGCACCAGCGGATTGTCATCCAAATTAGCATACAGCAGTTCGCTGCCGGATTGTTTCATTACCAACTGCACATTGCGATGGAATGAACGCAGATCACCTGGCGCGGCGAACGCAGCCTTGGTCAATCCGGTGCGCGGATCGACCTGCACGATTTCGCCCGTCGCTGGCCGGACACCCCAAGTTCCAAATGAGCCGGGCAGCGGCTCTAGGATCTCGACTTGCGAATCGGCTTGCCCGTCCCAGAAAGCCAAATAGCGAACCGACGAGTTTGCATCGATACCTGATAGAGTGAGGAACAATCCATCATCGTTCGACAGCAATTGAGTATCGACGGGAACCACATAACCGACGGGAGAATCGACAAGGATCAGGTTGTTGCCATCGTAGCGATAGAGTTCATTTTCAGTCGCCCAGAAGGCAGCGGAGTCGGTTGCGATCAACGCTATAGTTATCCCACTTGCCAGCAATGCTAGGTCGCCTGCTGAAGAAGCTTCAAACAAACCTACAACTCCGGCCCGGGATTGACCAGCAACTAGCAGTGAATCGTCAAGCAATACAGCTAAGTCAGACCCATTTACACCTTGGCCAATCTCCATGTTAATCCGTCTCGATAATCCCGAGACCCGATCTAGGACATTAACCGCGTCGGGCGTGTACGACCACAGTTTGTCGCTGCTGCCGCTGGTGCCGCGAGCCCTGAAGAAAAGCGTGCCGTTGACGTTGATGAGATTTGTAGGATAACTCGATCCCGGGCCTGGTCGAGGCTCCGTAACAAGGAACGTGCCTTCCTCTGTTCCGTCCGATTTCCAAAGCTCAATACCATTCGTTCCATCGTTTGCTTGAAAGTAGAGAACTCCATCGGCATTCGTTAGAAATCGTGGATTGGAACGCTCGACACCCAGACGGATGTCCTTGACCATAGTAGTTCCCTCTGTCGTTCCATCCGATTTCCATAGCTCGTTGCCAGTGCTTCCATCATTTACATTGAAGAAAAGTGTCCCATTCACATTCGTGAACTCGGACATATCTGTGGAAGTCGGTCCAATTCGGATATCTTTAACGCGATCCGTACCTTCAGTGGTTCCATCTGATTTCCATAGTTCTCTTCCTGTACTGCCGTCATCGGCTTGAAAAAATAGCGTGCCATCGAGGTTGGTGAGCAGAGTGGGATTCGATCCTGCTCCAGATCTTATGTTCTTCACTAGGAACGTGCCTTCTTCAGTTCCATCTGACCTCCAAAGCTCGCGACCATTTATCCCATCATCTGCAGCAAAATAGAGTATGCCATTGACATTCGTCAAATATCTTGGCGAGGACCATGCACTCCCGGACCGAATATTCTTGACAATTCCTGTGCCTTCCTCGGTACCATCCGACCTCCATAACTCAAATCCATTCGCCTCATCATGTCCACGAAAAAGCAACAAGCCGTTTACATTTACGAATCCCGGAGCGGTATGGAACTCTGTACGAACTTCCTTTAAGAATACCGTTCCCTCAAGCGTACCGTCTGACTTGCCGATGCCTTGCCGACCGGTTCCATCATTAGCGTTAGCGGCGAAGAAAAGCGTTCCATTTACATTGGTGAGGTCGCGAGTGGGTACCATCGTTCCACTTAGTGAAATAGTTCCATTCTCTGAGCCATCCGACTTCCAAAGTCTGCTGCCGCTACCGTCATTTGCCCGGAAGAAAAGGATTCCGTTTACCTCGGTCAGGTCAGCTACATGGGACGATGCGTTACCCGGCAAAATGTCCTTTACAAGCGTCGTGCCAGCAACTGCCCCATTCGACCTCCATAGTTCGTAACCTTTGTCGGCGTCAAAACCAGAAAAATACAGTACGCCATTGACATTTGCTTGAATGTTCCCGCCGAATCCGAAGCTCGATTGAGGCATTACTTCCCAGTCGCGCAAGCCGCCTACCAATCCCCAAACCGTTTCGGTAGCTGTGTAAGTGGCTCGCATATCCCAGGCGTTTACGTCGGA
>DIUH01000034.1:13677-18749 GCA_002428205.1 Planctomycetaceae bacterium UBA6163 | reverse complement strand
CCGTTATTCCAAATCATCAACTCGTCGGGCTCGAGTCCCATTTGCCCACTCAATGGCGAGGCTTGACCCAAGCGGTAAACTTGGCGGCCGAGGATCGCATCGGTGGCGATGAAATAGACTTCGCCTGTCGGTGCGGCAACCAATTGTTGTGGGTCGACCACCGGTTGGCGAGTTGTGAAATTGTTCTCAGAACCCGAGCGTGTTTCGCGCTGTCGCGACGGCAGATCCTGCCGCACATCATAGGTTTGCTGCAACGGCAGACCGGCGAAAACATAGCTGCCATCGGCTGCGGTAACCGTAACTACCTCGCCGAAATCATAACCACCATTGGCCAGCAACGGATCGTACTCAATCACATCTCCGTTCTGACGATACCCGTCCAGATAGACGATCGTCCCCGCGCCACCGGGCTCGAACGTCGGCGATTGGGCCGCGGAAGCCAAGGCGTGGATCTCGGCGTCTGTCAGGGGACGATTGAAGACTGCGACTTCATCGATCGTTCCCCAGAAGCGATCAAACGGGGTGACTCCGCTGCCGCCCAGCGTCAATCGCACCGCCGTTGAATCGCCCGGTGTGACCGAACCGCTAGTTACCATCCGCAGCGGTTGTTCGATGCCGTCGATCCATAGGCGGTTGTTGGTGAAGCTGTCATTGTGCAACTGCACTGTCAGGTGAACCCAGCGGTCTTCGATCCCCGATGCAGACGTCGCCCAATAACCAGCGCCCCCTAAAGTGCTGAACCCGATTTGCCCATCGCGAAGGATAACGTCTTGTGTGGTAATCCCCAGTGGAATCGCGTCGACATCGCTGCCGTCCCAACGCATCATCAACGACACTGTATTGACGCCGGTCGGAGATTTGTCCAAAGCCGATTCCACCTGCGGCGGATCGTTGACGGCAATGATTCCTCCATGAAACTCATAAGCCGTATCGCCAGCGAGTCCCCATGCCCCTGGGACACCAATCGTCAATCCATCCCAGCGACGTATTTCAGGCGACAGTCCGGTCAAGTCGGTAGTGAACACTCCATCTTGTTCGCTCAGCGGCAACAGCTTGATGGCTCCCAGATCCAGTGCCGTCTGTGCGAAAGAGTTGCTTCCGCTGCGGACACCATCGCCGTCCAGATCTAAGGATTGGATCCCAGTCAGGATCGACCTTTCCACCGATACCGGCAAAACGGCAGTTACCGTGCGACCGATGTGATGTTTGGCTAAACCCGCAGCAACCTGAGCGTTGACTTCCGCAGCAGTGAGCGCGCGATTGTAGATCGCCAGTTCATCCATGCGTCCGTCGAAGCGCAGGCCGTCAAGTACTCCAGACGCAGAACGACGACCACCCACCACTGCTTCAGTGCTGGCAGTTCGAACTGATTGCGCTGAACCAAAAATGAAGGACATCTCGCGCTCAATACCATCGATAATCAGTCGGCTGTTGGTGATCCCATCATTGGCAAATACTGCTGCGACATGCACCCAACGATTGGCTAGTCCAGAAGCAGAAATACCCCACAAGTTACTCTGATTCGTGTTAAATCCGATGCCACCGGTGTTGATGCGAAGCCAGTAGTCGTTGAAACCGAAAGGAACAACGTTCTCTACTCCATCCCAATGCATCCAGAACGAAACGGTGGTGCGTCCTGACGCTGTCGTATCAACCTCTAAACCAGACAGTTCCGCGATTCCTCCGGCAAAGTCAGCGCTCGTGTTCGCGCCAGTGATGGGGCTGTGCAATGAGGAAAAGACATGGCCGGTAATGGGCGTCGCGGATGAATGTCGCCCGGTCAATTCGGGTGCCACAGGGTTGCTCGCATCGATGTCCAAAGGCCAGTAGCCGATCAATCCCTGCGTATCCAATACCGCGTGTCGATACCGGTCGATGTTCGGCTGCAGTGGGCTGGCCGAAATCGTGACCGGCACCGTTAGCTCAGCGGACGAGACCGACGTAGCGGTCAACTGATAGACGCCAGGTCGCACTTGATCGACGTCGACATGGACATCGCTACTGGCCGTTGTGGCTGTCACATGAACAGGCCCTGCGGCATCCACGGTAAACAGCGTCTGTGCGGAAGTGCCGGCTTGAAGTGCCAGCGGCGCGATCGACGACAAGGCCGGGGCACCCGCGCTGGCGTCAACCACAATTCGCGCCTCGTCAACCTGCGATTGCAATTGCGGCAGGATCACCGAGTAAGCCCTGTCACCGAGCGGATTGCCCGCCAGATCGACAACGCCCAGCCTAGGCGTGCCTTGACGCTGCAGCCGAATGGCGCTGAGACTGATGACTCCTTGCCCGCTGCCTTGGACCTTCACTTCCAGTTGCCCTGCCGAGTCTGGGGTCACGATGTAGTCGGTGGCCAGCGACTGCCAGGCGACGCCTCCGAACCACGTGGGTGATTCGGTTTGCGGATCGCCCACGTCTAGGTTTTGATTCTCATCAACCGGTATCGACTGGTCCATCAACGAAGGCTCGATCGCCGACGGCGAAAGGAACAGGACTTGGCCATTGCCCAGCGCAGCGCGGTTGATCACCAGACGCCCATCGATTTCGCCGCCGAACTGGATATCGGTCGATGCTTTGGGGACGAGCGTCGTGTAGACGCCATCGGCCAGATGGGGCAGGCGCTGAGGTGTCCCGCCAAAGCGTTCTTGATATTGGTAGCCGCCCAGATGCAGTTGAGACAATCCGCCATCGATTCCCAAGTGGGGTCGGGCCAGCGGTTGGCTGTCGGGCAGGGTGAACATCAGCAACATGTCATAGCCGCTGTAGGCCGGAGCATTTCCGCCAGGGCCAGATGGCATCCGTAACAACACCGCTCGCGCATCGGCGGGTATGGCGTCGATCAAGTCCTGCGAAAATACCTGATTGACCTGCAAGCGATCGGTTTGACCTGTGATCGGATCTCGCGATCCGAGAAAACCGAATGCGTCGGTTCCGCCATGCAGACCGATGATATTGGGCGTCGCAGACACACCGGGTAAGAAGCGATTGGGGCTGGTCGCAAAACCGGCCGGATCCTGAGCGGCATTGAAAGCGAAACCGTCTTGCAGCCCGGTGGGCGTTTCCAGATTGTGTGCGAACAGGAATCGCCCGCTACCGCCGGCATTGCCGCCGGTCCCAGCATTACCACCGCTGACATTCACTTCCGTGGTGGAAGCGGCGATCGCCGACGCGACCAGCTTGACTGTGCCGCCAGCGCCACCGGCACCCGCTCCGCCGGCGCCGCCAGTGCCACCCTTCGCGCCAGTTCCACCGCTACCGCCGGTTCCCGCATTGCGTGGCTTGATGTGATGAGTAAGCCAATCTGCGGAGCCTGTTCCCCATGAAGAGATGCCGACATTTGTCGGGTTTCCACCGCTAAGTCCAGCCGCTCCGTTGGCACCGGCGTTGCCCGCTGACCCGTTCTGTCCCTGACCACCTACTGCAAGAAAATCGCCATCGGGAATCAAGTGTCCCATTGCGATAATCTCGAACGCGCCGGCACCTGCACCGCCGCGTCCACCGGCACCGCCCGCACCGCTACTACCGCCCGCGCCGCCGCGTCCACCGCCACCGCCGCCGTGCCCACTGGCTCCGTGGTAATAGGTGTTGTTGATCAATGCAGAACGGCCTGGCATTGCGCTTCCGCCACCACCGCCGCCGCCCCCGCCAGCACCGCCACCGCCGCCACTGCCGCCGCCGCGACCGGTACCGCCACCGCCTCCGCCGCTGATTCCTAAACCGACAACCGTGTTACTGCCGGCAGAACCAGCACCTCCAGCGCTACCGGAGCCCCCGACTGATGCTGCACCCGAGCTTGAACCGCTGGGCGCATTTCTTCCCGCGTTGCCAGCCAATCCGGCTTCTCGTTCACCAGGAGCGGGGCGTCCAGCCGCCTCACCGCCACCGTTACCGCCCGTGCCTCTTCCGCCGCCGTTGCCGCCCGAAGTGCCCGAAGCACCACCACCGCTTGGATTCCCGAAGCCACCTAGTCCAGGTGTCGCAGCGACGCTCCCAGCATTTCCTGAAGCTCCATCCGCCCCTTTTGCTCCAGCATTCCCTTTACCGCTGGCGACACCGTTGTCGGCCAAACCTGTCGAACTCCAACCGCCATTACCGCCGTTACCGCCTGCGCCAGCCGTATTGCTTTGTGACTGTGACGATGTTGTCCAAGCTAGGCCGCGTCTTCCCGAAGTGCCCGAAGTGCCACCGCCATTGACCGCCGCACCACCGGCCGCTGTCGAGCCGACTGCTCCGCCGCCTGGCCCCGCGCTTTGATTGATTGCGGAGACGTCGAAGGTGACATCTTGGCCGATGACCACATCATTGGTGACAACAATCGAAAACGGACGCGATCCGGTGCCGCGAATGTTCGTTTGACCGCCGATGATCAGATCGCCGAAAACGGTAAACCGCGCGATTCCATCGACCACCTCGGTTATGAAGGGCGCCCCAAAAAATGCGTTAGGATCGCCATCTTCATCGCCGGTGATGGTCAGCGATGTTGTATTGATGGTGACTGAAAAGCTCTGGTTATCAAAACTCGTGGGAATCTGTTGCGGACGAATCCAATCGAAATCGCTCAATGGCGAAATCCCTTGCGCGACCAGCGAAGTCGCAGAAATCGGCTGGCCGATTGAGTAGCGGACAGCCGGATCGGAGTTCGGATTGTCGTTCCAAGTGGTGTAGATGTTATAAGTACCCGGCAAAAGATTGCTGAAGGTAAACGTCGCTTCAGAGTCGATCGCTTGGCTGGCCAACAGTCGCGACTGGCCTTCGAAAGCCGCTGCGTCTGGGCCGCCACCAAAACCGGTGCCTTTTTCACTGTAGCCATTGCCGAGATCGCCCACAGTCAAAATCGTTTGCCCGACCAATCCGTCCAGCGAGCTTACTTGATTGTTATCCAGATCTAGCCAACGAAGTTGATCGAGGTTTCCAAGGCCGCGAATGTTACGGATGGAATTGTCACTCAGAGTGAGAACTTCCAATGAACTATCGAATGTAAAGCGGTCCAGGCCATAGGAATCTTCTAGAAGGAAACGGCCGACAACACTCGCCGAACCGAAGTAGCCAGCGGTTAACAAGTTGCCATTTTTGTC
>DIUH01000034.1:12783-13561 GCA_002428205.1 Planctomycetaceae bacterium UBA6163 | reverse complement strand
CGCCAAAGCTAGCGATGAAAGCTCCTGCTGTAGCGAACTGTGGATCCAAAGATCCGTCCGGCATGAGTCGGGAAACAAACAGTTTTTCCCAGCCCCCGGTTGTTGCATCCGACGCCACTCCTGCGATCAGAATCTTATCGTTGGGCAACGACTCAATCGCCATTATCGAGGTTCTTCCTTTGCCAAACCTTTGCAATTGCACCCCATTGATTCCGAAACTCGCATCGAGATTGCTGGGCGTTGCGCCGACACCTTGAAGTTTGGTGATGTAGCCAGATGCTTCGGTGGTTGCCAGGCTGCTGCTTCCGGCACCACCGGCCAATAGGATGCTGCCATCGGGCCGAGCTGCAACGGCATTCGCAACGTCGGTGCGATTGGCCCCTTCAATTGAATACTGCCTGACGTGTTGTCGGCCAACAGCCCCGGATGGGTTGAAGCTGCTGTCAGGATTTCCCTCGGGCGTGAACCTGAGTGCAAATGAGTCGTAAGCGGTACTCGACGTGGTCGCTCTCGCATAACCGCTGACAACAACGAAGTAGCTGGCGCCAAATGGTTGAATCGCAATTCCATTGAACTGCTCATCACTCGCTAGCAAATCGATCTGTCGGATATTCTGAGTCTTTCCTTCTGAATCGAGTGTGATAAATATTGATTGACGGCTCGCCGAATTGGTCAATTGGGTATAGCCGGCCACATAAATGCGATCGGCATGTATCGCCAAGACGAGGCCGAGGCTACGTGCGTTGGACGCGACGATGCTTCGCCCATTGTCACCAAA
>DIUH01000034.1:12548-12705 GCA_002428205.1 Planctomycetaceae bacterium UBA6163 | reverse complement strand
GCAGTCCCGTCGCACTCAGTTTTCGGATGCCAACGAGTGACGCGATCGCATCCAGGTCGTACACCGTACCGGCGGCCAAACTACTGCCGAACTCAACCTCCGCGCCGCTCAATTGATCGATGCTCAGCACCTGAAGCGTCCCCAAAGTGCTCAGCGG
>DIUH01000034.1:6414-12525 GCA_002428205.1 Planctomycetaceae bacterium UBA6163 | reverse complement strand
CTTCCCTGCTCCTCACGCCCCAGTCGCAAACCCGCTGACAACGGCGCCAGGTTGCTGAGCCGGTTACCGGCCAGCGATAGGATTTCCAGATTCGTGGCGTACTCGATCCCAGCCAGATTCGTTCTTAGTGTTTGTCCAAGCGGACGCGTCAGCGGATCCTGGTCATTATCTCGAGAGTAGTCGTGCCATCCGACATCCAGAATCGTTGGTGAATCGGCGAGCCCCAGGAAGCTGGCATCCAATTCCACAAGGCTTGTCAAATCGCTGGCCATCAACGGCCGCGTCGAATGCAGGTAAAGATTCCCCAGATCATCGGTTACCAGATTCGCCAGTCCGAGCTCGTAAGCGATCAACAGTTCCAATCTGCGATCAGCGTCGTCCGGATCAAAACCGACCAGGACATCACGTGGGAAAGGGACCACGTTACTCAGCTCAAATGGCACTGGCGACGTCCGCAATGAACTCTGAAAGTCGCTTGCCCAGATTTCATCCCAATGATTTCCGAACACTCGTGTGGAATCACGAAACTCGAACGCCTCCGCCGATACCGTATCGATCCCCAATCCGCCCAGGATCAGGTCGGACGAACCGTTGCCTTGAATCAGATCGTCGCCATCGCCGCCGATGATCGTGTCTCGATCCAGCACGGCATGAGTCTCGCCCATGCGTGGCGCCTCGATCTCGATCGTATAACCGAGGCGTTGGTCGCGGCGATAAGATTGCAACAACTGGTCGCGCTGATCGATCAAGCCGGCCGCAGTTAGCCGCTTATAAACAATACTGTCTGCCTGCTCAAACGGGTCGTAAACACGCACGACGTATTCACCAGCGGGCAGGTTCCTCAGGTCGATGATGGGCAAGCTTGCCGCCCAAAGTCGGCCATCCGCCGAGAACAGATCCGCCACCAAGCCATACCGAGTTGCCACGTCGACGGTGATTCGGGTCAAAGCCTGGTGACCGCCATCGTCGCCAACCGTGGGTGCGGGGAAACGGACATACTCCGACGCATTGCTGGTGATTCGCAGACTCAGCCGCGTTCGTCCGGCCGCCAAGGCTTGGCGAACCTGGGTTGTTAGATCAAAGACGGCCTCTTGAAGATCCGCAGTCAACAAAACCGATGCGTGCGAATCCTGGTCGCTGCGGAAGTGCTGCGACGACCGCGCCGCGTCGGTGGCTGATACCGACATATCGGCTTCGCGATCGAGCACCTCGACGACCAGCGCATCGCCAATATCCGCCGCTGAAAATTCCAGAATCGGCAAATGCAGCAGAACTTGGTCGATCCCACTGGTATCGTCGGTATAAGAAAGAAATCGTGACAAGTCGACTTCGATCATTGCTTGGCGTTGACCGAGATTTGGCGAAGTTCCGGTGTCAAGATTGCCGGTTTCAGCCGTCGCGCCGCCAACGGTCAATTCCGCGGATGTGACAGATTTCCAGCCCGTCAGTCCGTATTCCAACTGCCCAGCCACCGTGCGGATCTCACCCAAGCGCTGGTCGCTCAGCGCCTGCCGTACTTCGTCTCGCGTCGCGGAACTGAAACGCTGCGGCAGGGCGGGGCGGCTGGTCGTTTCGATCGACGTTCCATCCTCCGCCCCGTGCATACGGATCTTCAGCGTGTCACCCAGTTGGGCGTCACCCAGGGTCGCGAACCGATACCAACGCTCGATGTCGACGACGGAAAAGCGGTCGAACGTTGCGGAATCGGTGGCTAACAGGCCGACTTCGCCGCGATGCAGCAAACGCCCGAAATCGAAATCCAAGGTCGACCGTGGTTGCACGGACTGGCCTGCGGAATCCAGTGCATGAACGCCCAAGGTCGCTAGGCCGCTACGGACTTCAAGGCTCAGTTGAGCGGACGCGACGGCAGCCTCATCCTCGATATCGGCTGACGCAACGATCTGCCAACTCGGATCCGATTCGCCTTCGGCGGGTGCCCAGATCGCCAGGACCCACTGCGACGGTTCTGGGCCGTCGCCGTGGTCTTCGCCACGTTTGATTCCGGCAAGTTTCGCGGTGATTTGGCCTGCGGAACTGACTCGGTAATCAAACACGATCCCCGCAAAACCTGCATCCGGCAATTGCGGCAGATCCACCATTGATCGGAAATCGGTCCACAGTCCCGGCGAATCAAACGGTTGGACATTCAGGTTTTCCACATAACCGCCGCCCGCGCTGGAGACCACCACGACTTCGCCGATCGGCATCGGATCGGCGAAGCGATAGGCCAAGGCTTGGTTTATCGCTTCGTCGCCGGGTGCCAGAGGAACCGTCACATGGACCTGGCCATCTTGCACCTCGATCCGGATCGGCATCAAAGTGCCCACCGGGATAGCGCCCTTTAAAGGTATCGCTGATCGAATCAACGTCGTTCCCTGTTCGACACCGTCGACGTCTAACATCCAGACGTATTCGCCGATAATCCAGCGCTGGCCGATCGTGTCCAGGCCGGCAAACTTATAGAGGTCTCGTCCCAGTTCATCTTGGCGAATATCGAAAGCCAAGGCAGTAATGCCCGGACGCGTGGCGAGCAATTCGCCGGAAATCGTATAGCGGGTCGCCGATAGCCCGCGGCGTGTTTCCGGCAGGTTGGAAATCGCTGGGGTCTGGGCAACGGGGTCGCCGATCAAACGCAATGCGTCTGCGTCGGCGACCTGTGACCCGAGTCGTAGCGCCAAGCGATCGAGCATCTCGCTGCCGCGCATCAACCCCGAACCGAACAGCGCGCCCGAGTCGTCGCGGAAAGCTTGGCCATCGGACTGTTTGACCAAGAACAATCCGCCGCCGGGAATATTGCGGTTGGTTAACCACTGGGTATCACGAGGTGGCAGCGGATTCACGCGGGCCGCGCCGTGCACGACGTACAACCGCCCGACGCTCTGGTCGACTCCCGATTGTCGTCCCAGCGAACTCGATGCGTTGCCAGCCGCGACCAGCAGGTCATCCAGCCGATCGCCATCGAGGTCCAAGCTGGAGACCGATGAAAGGACACCAAAACGGTCGATCGGTCCCTCGCCGGTCAGGACGGCATCGGCTTGACCGAAGGACCGAATCAGCGGTTGCCGCGTCTCTCTGGCCACGGCGAGCTCTTCACCGCTGAACCCGTAAAAGACACCGACCATCCCTCGGCGATCGAGGAAATCATCGGGCTGTGCATAGAGCGTGTTGCCGCCTTGCGGCGCGATCGCCAGTTCGGGCAAACCGATCGCTAAGTCCAACCGTTGATCGCCGTCGAAATCGCCTGCGGTCACATACAGACGTCCCATTGCCCAAAGATCTATCGGCACGTCAGCTCGAAACTCGGCCAACACCGCATTCAGACTCGGACGATCAGCCACCGCAGCAGGTAATTCACTGCCCGGTTGCCCCGTGAATAACAACGGATTCGCGGGCGTGACATAGCTGGGCGTGCCCGCCAAAACATAGAGCCCCGTTTGATGCCCCTGGGCGTTCCAGCCAACGGTGCTGATGCCGAACTCGGCAAATCCGTTTTGATTGAAATCTCCTATCGCATGCGGATAGGCCAACCCGTAATCCTCCCAGGTGAATCGACTGGCCAGCGCGAGGTTGCCTGTCACAGGGTTGCCGGTGCTGTCTGTGCCGCTCAGCAGGTAGGCACGTCCCAGATTCGGTATCGGCGCCGCAGCACCGCTTGCTTGCAGAGGCAGAAAGTTGCGATCGACGATCAGCAATTGGTCGGCACCGCCGCCGTTAACATCACCAACCACTTGGATTTCGTAGCGGCGGTCGACACCGGTGGCAACCGAGTAATCATCGCTGAGCCCCAATTGGATCAGTCGTTCGTTGCGACTGGTCGAATCTGCGGTGATCGTGGTCAACGCCGAAGCAGCCCCTGGCACAGCCAGCGAATTACCGCTGTAAACGTAACCGATCGGTCCGACCTGCGAATCGGCCGAAGACCGACTGCCGGCAAAGACCACCAGGTCATCTCGCGACGAATCGGGGCGCCAGCGAATCGACGCGATTTGGGGATCGGTGACGGCGTTAATGGAAACAGTGCGATACTCATCGATCACGCGGTTTCCGGCATCCAACGCGAACAGCCGCAGTTGATTGGCACCGCTGAGGACGACCAATTCGGCCCTGCCGTTGCCTTTGAAATCGCCCACGGCCAATGGGCCCTGGCCGACTTCAAAGATACTGTCCGCCTGGCCGGTAATGCGGTAATAGGTCTGATTCGATTCCAGATCCAAAGGACTGTCAAAAGTCAGATCGTACGACCAGTTGTCGCCGCGCACACGCATGTCCTTGACGAAATCGTTGTTCAGATCCACGGTGTCGACCCGGAACAAACCGCGCGGATCGACAGGACCAAAAAACGCGTACGCTCGCTGGTTATCCGCAAAAATGAAGTCCGGATTGCCGTCGCCGTTCAGGTCGCCTGTCCCCACAAAACGAGCCAGCGGCGAGTTCTCCGTGGCCCCATCCCAGGCGAATGCGTCCTCCATCACCGGTTCGATCCGCACCGAATCGGCGACGATTTGGCCGTTAGCGGACATGGCACTCAAAAAGACCCGCAGAACCCCGTCCTGGACATCGACCAACAACGGATCACCGGAGGTTCCCTGACGCAATTGATGCCACTGCTTGCCTGACCAGTAGCGATCCGCAGGCTCGTCGCGCTGATTGACCGGATCGACGGCAAACCCATTGGGTTCATCGAGCTGCTGGTCGGTCGAAACGCGGTAATTCGCGTTGGCGGCGTTGCCGGGGCTGGCAGTCCAGGTGGCATAAACCGCGTAGCGTCCGGCCGGAAGTCCTTCGAAGTTCCAGTTGGCCACCGGCACGGTTTCGTGCGTGGTACCGCCCCAAGCCGCGACGAAAGATGCCTCGTCAGGATCACCCGATGCGGTCCATGCGCCTTCATCGCCCTGCAACTGGAACGGCACGATGGTTTGGCCTGGCAAGATCGACCGGTCGTTGACGGTAACCCGCGGAGCTTGGCCCAGTGCCACCGACGCCCCTGTTGCCCGCGGACGTCCGGCCGCCAGCGGGAACGCCAGCGGCGGGATGAAAACGGTCGCTTGGGATAGCGGCGTACGCGGCCATGTCTGGATCGTCGGGTTCAGGTCCATCGGCGTGCCAAGAACCTGCAGTGGCGGTTGTCCCGTGAGTGGATCAATGAAAGTTCGTCGGCCTATCGCATCCAGCCACCAATTTCCAGCGATGACATCGCTTCCCGTTCCGCCCAGCAGAATGTCATTCCCATCACCACCAAAAACGAAATCGCGTCCGGCGCCGCCCCGCAGGATCGCATTGGCAGCGCCACCGAACAGCAGATCGTTGCCCGCGCCACCGTCGACGTCGATCGTCGTAAACGCTTGAGCGCCCGATTGCACATCGCCCCTTTGGATTCCCCAGGCTTGGCCATTGAGCAAGAACCCAGGATCGGCACGAAGCACGTCGGCTCCATCGCCTAGCCGGATTTCCGTCCGGTCGACATCTCGAACCCGAAAGAATGCGTACTGCTGTGCAAACTGATCGGGATCCGCCGGATCGGCAACAAACGAATTGGAAACCGTGTCCCAAACCAAACCCGTGATCCGATGCCGTTGGCTAAAGCGGTCGTACCCGACGGCAACAAAGTCCCGAATCGGCTGGCCTTGGTCATTGGTGTCGCCGCCTACATATAAGACCCGATTGTTTCCAGGACCACCGACAAACAGATTCGCAGTTCCCGGATCCGAGGGAAGTCCGGTCGCCGGGTTCGTCGGCAACCAGTCCAACATCACCTGGAACGTATCATCACCCGCGCCACCAAACATCAGATTCGATTGATGGCCGTCGCGGCCCGCCGCCAAAACATCGTTTCCATCACCGCCAAATATCCAAGTCTCGCCTGACCCGCCTTGCAAGCGATCATTACCCGAACCACCCAAGATCACATCACGTTTTGGGTATCGGTTCGGGAATGCGAAACTGATCTGGTTTTGCGACTGTCGCCCAAAGTCAAAATCGACCGTGCGCCGCTGGCGTGGCGCCGACAACGAGAAGATTTCAAAGTCGGTTCTACCGCCCAACAAAACGCGTCGCCCTTGTCCATCGTCCAGTTGTACGGTTTGCTCAGCGACCACAATCTGTAAGTAGTAA
>DIUH01000034.1:6082-6391 GCA_002428205.1 Planctomycetaceae bacterium UBA6163 | reverse complement strand
CATCAATCCAGACGCGATCGGCTGTTGCAGCATGCTTTGGGTGCGCAGCAAACTGCCGCCGGAATCTAATAACCTCAGCTCCAGCGCATTGGTCAAATCGATCCTATTTCCAGACGGATCTGCCAACAGGTCCAGAGCCCGAATCCCCATACCGGTCCCTTGCGTGCCCGACTCCGCGAGATCGATTCGGAACCACGCAGCGGACTGTTCACTCGGGGCAACCAGCGCCGGGGCGATCTGCTGGCGAGCCGGCTGGAACGTCATTAGGTTGGTGATCGTTTGAGCGGTTTCGAGGGTGTCGTTGTCAGC
>DIUH01000034.1:2678-6021 GCA_002428205.1 Planctomycetaceae bacterium UBA6163 | reverse complement strand
GTCAACGTCACGGAGCTCGGCGAAAACGTAAAGGGCAACCACTGCGGCATTGCACTGCTCGCCCAAGCGATCAAGCCTTCGCGGATTTGACGAGCCACTTGATCGGCCATCAGCGGAGCGTCCTGGTCGTCTCCCAGCGGCGATAGGTCGACGCGGATAATGTCGTCCGCTGGCGTTGGGGTCGCGTCGGCATTCAATACCACTTGGATCCTGCGTGGACCTATCTCAAGCGTCGCGACTGCGGAATCGACCAATTGCATGGCGGATAAATCTTGGCCGGTTAACCAACCGATCACAAAATGCCGATGCCCATCACCGGACGAAGACTCGGTGATCGAAAGCTCGCCGGCGTTGAACGCCCCCAGACCAAGCAGCGCATCGGTGACCTGCGCCAGCGTCGCGTCGCCAGCCAGCGGATCGGTTTGCATACCCGCGAAATCAATCTTGAACGACGCTTCACTGCCGATCGGCAGACTGATGCGGGCATAGCTGGGCAGATCGAAGGCAAAGAACTTGCCGGTCCACCAGTCAGGCGTCGCACGTGGGTCTGCGGTGGCCCAGTTCGGGACGCGGATCGCATTCTGCGGCAGCGTCACCGACAGTTCATCATCCGCCGTCGCACGACCGGCGAAATAATTATCCCCCGGCGCGACCAGACGCATGCGAATCGCCGCGTCGGGCGACTGCGACTCGATCGCCAAGCGGTGATCGCGATTGGCACTGGACCAGGGCACCGCGAACCGGAACCAGTCTTCATCGTTTGCGTTTGCAAGTGTTAAACCGGTAACCCGTTGTAATTGATCGATGTCGTCTAACGTGTTTTTTGCCCTGGCCTCGGATTGCGAGCCATTGGGACCTGCTGTATCCGGCGACCGTGCCAACTGGAACTGAATCTCATACTCGGTCGGTATCGCCCCTAAGGATTCGATTCGTAGGTAGATTTCACCGGCTCCCTCCGCCATGCCGCCAGCTATAAGATTCAAGGTTCCAAGGTCCAAAGAAGCGCTGCCCGCGGCGCTATCGAGTTGCACCAGCGGGGCGTCATCCTCCGCAGACTCCAGACTGTCATATAACCTTAGACGCAGCACCGCTGCGGTAATCCCGCCGGTCTCGGTGACCCGCAGCGTGTCGCCGGCCAGCAAGGCACTGGCGAACGAAAACTTGTACCAATCAATGTCGGGTTCATCGCTGCGCGCACTATCAATGGTCAAACCCGAGTAAACGCGGTTCTTGGACAACGGGTCGACCGTTCGCGAGACCTGCGAATGATTGCCAAGCGTGACCGCCAGTTCCGCCGAATCGTTGCGATCCCCGACTCGATCGGTGCGATCGGGCAGGAACGCCCGTTGGGGTTCAACGACCACGGTGTCATCCCCGTCGCCGGCATCGACCCAAACACTCTTCTGAACCGTTTCGCCAATGATGATGGAATCGTTGCCGCCTAAGGCATCGATGATGATCACCTGAAAATCAGGTTCGCCACCAAAGACCCTTTCAACAAGATCGGTTTCTTGAACACCAAACTGTCGAAATAGGCTGACCGCGTCCTGAGCGATTCGCGGGTTCGAAGCGCTGGGGCGATTGCGATTCTCGTCTGGAAGGATCACATGATCGTCGCCATCATGAATCGGTTGATCTTCGCGATTGAAAGCGGAAAATGAGTCGAATCCGCTGAAACGAGGATCGAATGCCCCTGCGGTGCGGAACGTTACCAAGTGACGCCCGAACAAAGGGTTATAAGGATTGGTGACGAAATCGATGTTGATCTCGTCGCTGGCGTTGGAACCCGATAAATACCATGCCGCATCGGTGCTGCGCGCGTAGGACTTCCAGTCCGTTTGACCCAGCAAATCGGAATCATCAGTACCAAATGGCATTCCGTGGCGGGTGACTAGAAGGTCACCGAAGGGGCCGCCACCACCATTTCCATACATAAAGTCCAGTCCGGTACCGCCATATAAAACATCGCCATAACGCCGAGCACTCTGTACCGCAGGATTCTCGCCAATCGACGCCGCCGGATTGTCAGCCCCCAACAGACGATTCAATCCGGTATCCTCAAGCACCCGACCAGGGCCGGCTTCGCTGTACCGCGTGCCAGCACTATCGACCCAAACCCCGAAGTTCTCGCTGGGGCCGTCGGCCAGGAAATCGCGAGGATTGCCCGCGGAGTCCGAGTCGGGATGCATCGACCAGGCAAAGAGGTGGTTGCTGCCACGACCACCGATCACATCATCATTGCCCGGCCCAGCAAAAATAACATCACTGTCTCGCAATCGATCGCCGCTGAAGTAATCACCCCAAATGCGGTCATCGCCCCAGTGGCCATACAGAACATCCGATCCGGGCCCACCGTCGATCCAGTCTCGTCCATCGGAACCGTGAATGATGTCATCTCCCGGCCCGCCACTGACCACGGCGTGCCAAGAATTGCCGGATGTGCCGCCATCGATTCGTCGAATCGTTTCTCTCGATAGTTGCACCCGCAAATCATCGTCGCCCATCAATCCGGCGATCTGCAGTTGGGATAACACCGGCTGTCCCGATTCGTCGCGCCACGCTATTTGGAAGTCACGCGACGTCCCAGGAATAACCACCTGGTGGCCACCCGGGTCTCTGGCCGAAAGCGCCGCCATGTGAACATGAAGTCGCTGGCCTCCGGTCAACTCGGACTGGGTAAATCCTAGTTGTGATAAACCGAGATGCGCGTCACCGGCCACGTCTCGCAAGGTGAAATCTAACGCATGGGGACCATCCAACATGAAGACCACTCTTCCATCGGCTCGTCGGCCGCCGCCGAGCCGATCGGTAGTGATCCCTTCGATCCTTGCAACCAAATGGCCGTCAAAGAGTACGGACTGCGATAGCTGCTGCTGAATCGCTTGATTGAGTCCCTGTACCCATAACCCCGCCGATTCGGCGGAACTATAAGAAGCGCTGGCGACCAATGAGATTTCAAAGCTCTCGGTACGCTGCTGGCCCGACTGAGGATCGACGCCTCGAATCTCAAGTTCAAACTTCAATGTCTTATTGATATCGTCTTGCGCCAGCGGATTCGGCGGAGTCGATGCAACCAGACCATCAGTCAACCAAATGCGATCGTTTCGCATTCGCTGTTGGCCGATGAACTGCCGATCGCCCTCGACCAACAGGATGTCGATCGCACCGTCGTCTTGAGAATCACCGGCCGCAAAGTTGCCAAAGTGGCCGTCATAAATGTTTTCGAAACTGCTGTAACGCGAATCGACATCCAACACCAAAAGGTCTGCCCCGGTACCGCCGTACAAACGGTCGTTCCCGTCATTGCCCTCTAACCAATCGTTCCCAGGCCCGCCAAAGATGA
>DIUH01000034.1:0-2575 GCA_002428205.1 Planctomycetaceae bacterium UBA6163 | reverse complement strand
ATCAAAACCTCGCGACGAAGGTTGCCATAGAGAATGTCATTGCCTGAACCGCCGATTAATTCATCACCCCAGTACTGACTCTCCACTGCCGAATTGCTGGTCGGTGCAAAGGCGAACAACAGGTCATTACCCGGACCGCCCCAAAGCCGTTGACCGACTTGTGAGAGAAATGGATTGCCTTCGGCGTCGGTCTGCCAAGCACCCGCATCGCCGTACAGCAGGTCGTCTCCTTCATCGCCATAGAGTTGGTCGATTCCGGTGCCGCCGCGCAGAATGTCATCGCCCTGGCCACCGCGCAGAACGTCATCTCCGGCGCCGCCGAACAAGCGATCATTGCCAGCGCCGCCGTCAATGTAGTCGTCACCAGAACCGGCGTAGATCGCATCATCTTGGCTTCCACCAAACAACCAATTGGTTTGGTCGCTGCCAATGATCGTATTACGCCCGTCACCGTGCAGACCTGACAAACTGCCGAACAAAAGGATCTCAGGCGTCACCAGAACCCGTGGTTCATAGTTTCCACGCGTCACATCAAACGTCTCGGCGACGGAACTCGTAAACTCCTCGGCAGCCAAAAAGCCAGAGGGATGCACGAACACGCCCCAGATCTCCCGCTGGTCGACACTCATCCAGTTGAACGATGAAAAACCGCTGACGTTATTACCCTGTGCGTCGAGCATGGGATTGAAATGCGTCAACCATCCGTATGCCGATCGGATTTCTGTCCAACTGGGCAGATGACTGTTGCCCGATTGAAGACCACTAAACTCTCCGGTCCCCCAGCCCAATTGGGCCAGCGGTGGCATGCCGCCAAAAATCACATTGGAGTTCCCGACACCCCGCAACGTGTCATCACCACCGCCGCCGATGATCACGTCCCGTCCGTCGCTGCCCCAGACCCGATCGTCACCGCCACCAGCGAAAATCAGATTATCACCGCCGCGAACGCGAATCGTGTCGTGACCGGCGCCGGTTTGAATAAAGTCATTCCCGATCCCCGTTTCGATCTCATTGTCGCCGCCCAAGACCAGGATGCGATGATGTCCGTTTCCGGTAAAAATCGTATCGTCACCCTGTCCCGAAAAGATCTCGCTGTTTCCGTCACCGATTCGGATCCGATTGTTGCCGCCGCGACTGTGAACGCGTTTGGTGAAACCACTGCCGGCGGTAATCACATCGTTGCCTTCGCCGGTTTCGATCTGCACATGCCACTGCAGCACATGCATTGGGTCCAGCGGATCGTTGCCATCGATCGGCTGCGCCGCGTCTAAGATGTCAATCGTGTTGTTGCCATCGTGCAGCGGTGCACTGGTCTCGCCGGCAAACCAGCGAGTGGAGATCAGATTTTCATTGGCCCCCGCAGTGACACGATTGTCGCCGGGGCCGAGATACACCTGGTCGTTGCCTTCGAGGATGACAACCGCGTCCGCGCCGCCACCGCCAAAAATCGTATCATCGCCAAGGCCGCCGTAGATCCTGTTCCCGCGTCCATCCACGCGACGATTAAAATCACCATAGATAAGATTACGATCCGACGAATTGCCACCATCATCGATCGACCTACCGGCATGGATCGTGTCACCGCCGCGGCCACCCAAAATCAGGTCGCTGCCGCCGCCGCCATAGATTCGGTTATCGCTGTCGCCCACCAGCACAAGTGAAGCCAGATCCAAACCCGGAAGCGCGGGGTTACCTGACCACTGCCACCAATCGAGCCCGGTTACCAGATTCGCGATGATCAGGTCGGAGCCATCGCCACCATAAATTCGGTCGCTGTTGGGCCCGCCGATCAACACATTGTCAAAACCGATCGCTCCCCAATCACCGACTTGCGAACCCGCAACCAACGTGTTGTGTCCGTCGGTTCCGCCGAGGATCACATTGCTGCCGCTGGTACCAAAGATCGTGTCGTTGCCGGTGCCGCCGCGAGCGAAATCGTCGCCGGCCCCGAGTGTGATCGAGTTCGTTCCGCTGCGGGCAAAGACGCGATCGTCACCCGAGCCCGCGTCGACCGAGTCGTTTCCGCCGCCGGTGTAAATCAGATCGCTACCGCGGCCACCGAGCAGGATATCGTTGCCGTTGCCGGACTCTTGGGTCACGGTGACCAGATCGATTTGTCCGTTCCAATTTGCCGCTACGACGACGTTGGCCGTATCGCCGACCAGAACATCGTTGCCGGGCCCGCCGTCGATCACGTTGTTGCCCGCACCGCCGATGATAATGTCATGACCATAGCCACCGCGGAGTGAGTTGTTGCCGGCAACACCTTCGATCCAATCGTTCCCATCGCCACCATCGATTGTATCATCGCCATAGCCGCCATAGATCAAATCGGCACCGTCACCACCAACGATCCGATTTCTTCCAGGCTTCTGCTCCAACGCAATGGTGACACCCGGTGCCAGCGGGTTGCCGCTCCACTGCCCCGTGACGGAAGCCGCGGTACCGATGATCAAGTTACTGCCACCGATACCGCGAATCGTATTGTCGCCTCCGCCGCCGATCAGGATGTCGTTACCGGCGGAACCCCAGATCTGGTCATTTCCTGGGCCGCCGACGACCATTCCGCCACCAG
>DIUH01000249.1 GCA_002428205.1 Planctomycetaceae bacterium UBA6163 | reverse complement strand
ATTTGCAACAGCGTGCTCTTGCCGCTGCCGCTGGGGCCAACCACGGCCAGCGATTCCCCCGACGTCATTCTCAACGATAGGTCTTTCAAAACTTCCAAGCGGTCTTCACCACTATGATAAGTTTTGCATAACGCTTGAACCGTTAAACTTGTCATCGCGTCGCTCCGTTATTCCGGCTGAAGATAAGCTTGGCAAAGTGCTAAGAGCGCCAAACCATAAAAGGTATATTCGACATCGACCTCTTGATCGAATGCGAATCCGTGAAAGCCACCGATCGGATTTCCGTTATCACTACGCTGCATCGACAATGCATATTGCCTCAGCCCGTGTAAATGCAGCTCGCCGGTTGCTTCCAGATCGCACATCGTCACCATGCCGGTGCAACTGCTCAACAGGTCGGCTAGCGAAATGCGGTCGTTGGCCGACAGTCCGCCCTCGTCGGTCCGCATATCGGCCAAAAAATCGATCGTCGCTTCTTCATTCGATGGGACCAGTTGTCCGAGCGTTTTGAGCGCACCGATGCCCGCCGCAGTCGGGTTCACACCGGCTCGCTTGGCCACGCGAATCTCGCGAAAACCGCCATCGACGACGCGTTGCGAGTTTAAGAATCTTATAATCGCTTCGGCGTCGGGCGGTTGGTAACCGATCAACTCGAAACACAACAGATTCAGGAACGTTTGATAGGTGCTGCCCGCGTTACCGCCGGCTGTTTTGTTATAACCGCCGTCGGTACCGCGTAACGATTCCAGCGTGTCGATAATCCGCTGGTGCGAACCCGGGATGTTTGCCAGCACTTCGTGGCCGTGAGTCATCTCGATGATCGACGCGGCCATGACCAGCGACACCAAATCGACGACGCCCAGGTCGGCAGGAAAACGCTCGTGCAGGAACTTCGCCGAACGCTCGGCGATTTCGTCGGTGATGCCGTCGACGACCAACAAGCCGCGCAGCCCAAACGCGGTGTAATACGGGTCGCTTTCGCCTTCACGACCGGCAAACCCGCCGTCGCTGCGCTGTTGACGCTGCAACCAATCGCGATGGCAATCTCGCGTAGCCGGTTCGATCAACGATGCACCGGCGGCCAGTCGCAACGTCAAGTCGGTCAAATAGCTCAAGCAAGTCCCTCCCGGCACAACACCCAGCGATCAAATCGTTGCATCATTCGGCAACGCGTTCAATCACGACCACACACATGTCGTCGTCCTGGTCACCGTCGCCGATAAACGATCGGACCGCAAGGACCAGTCGATTGAGGATCGCTTCGGCACCACCGCCCTGAGCCACACACTGCCGCACTCGCTCGATCGAAAACTGTTCGTCTGTCGCGTCCATCGCTTCGTTGATGCCGTCGGTGTACATCACCGCCACGTCGCCGGGCTTCATCACCAAATCGGTCGCTTGGTAACTCATCCCGCTGTCGATCCCGATCGGCAGCCCCGATTCATCTTCGCCCGGTTCGGTCGTCTCGCCGCTGGCGGTGTGATAGACCANNTATGGCCGGCGTTGACGATCTGGATCTTTTCGCCGCTCGGATCCAGCACCATCAACAGGAAGGTGACGAAACGCTCCAGCCCCAGTTCGCTCATGCGATCGTTCAACCGCTCGATCGCCGCAGCCACGTTTTGATCGGCCGCCAAACAAAATCGTGTTTCGGCAGACAGCTTTGCCATAAACATCGCCGCCGCCACTCCATGGCCGACGACGTCAGCGGCGACGACTCCGTAGCGTCCATCGGGAAGCGGGATATAGTCGAAATAATCGCCGCCAATGTACTGGGCCGCTTGGTAATAACTGCAAACGCTGTAACCGTTGATAGTCGGCGGATGTTTGGGCAAAAACGCCGCTTGCACTTCAGTCGCCAGACGCAAATCCTGTTCGACCTCTTGGTTTTTCAGCGCCTGTTCGTGCAATTGGGCGTTGCGAATGACGATCGCCGCTTGACCTGCGACGCCCGCCAGCAGGTCGACATCGTCTTCGCGAAATTGCCCGCGTCCCTCGGTCGAATCGACCTGCAGGGCACCAAACGATTCGCCGTCGGCACCCACCAGCGGTGCACAGATCATGCTCTTGATGCTGAAATCGGCGATCGATTGGCTGGAGTCGAAACGTTGGTCATTCGAGGCGTCCAACGACAGGATCGCTGCCTTGGTTGTCATCGCTTCGCGGATGATCGTGCGGCTGATGCGAACCGATTGCGTCTCGTCGTTCGCCCGACGCATTTTCACCCATCGCGGGATCAACTGCCCCTGAGCGTCCTTCATGACGACGAAGCCACGGTCGGCTTGCGGGAAGATCTCGAACAGGCTGGTCAGGACCTTTGGCAGGACGGCATCGATCGAGAGCGCTTCGCCAAGATTCGAGTTAATCTTCATCAATGCCGCAAGTTTGGCTTCGGGCGTTGCGGATATCTTCAGCCCGTCGATGCTGCTGCGGAACTCGACTTTCGAAACGGAGGAACTTTCGCCCGCTTCGTCATCGATCATGGTGACACCGAACGTCGAGCCGGCGAACGTCATTTCCGGCCCCGACAAGAACTCCGGAATCTCGTCGGAGTGATAAACGAGCTCGACTTCGCAAATGCGAACCCGGTCGCCTTCGCGAAGCGTCTGGCCGCCACTGATTAATTGCCCATTGAGGAACGTGCCGTTCCGGCTGCCCTGGTCTTCGAGCACGAAGTCGGTGCCGCGACGAACGACTTTCGCATGAAATCGGCTCACCGCGCCGACTTCGACCACGATGTCGCAGTCGGGATGACGACCGATGACCGTCTCGCCATCCTTTAAATCAAACCGATTTGTCTCTCCGGATGGATCGAGCGTCGACATGAACGCCATAGGTGTGGCAGCCTGAAAAGCGGGGTTGCGATTGCATGGAGTGGGAGCAGCAACGGCAATCCCATGAATCGCCCCAAGCCGCTCAGACACAGACCTGTCGCCTGTGGGGCAACAGCCCCTCGATTGTAGAACCCACTGCGTTTAAGCTCAATCGCAGCACGAAAACAATTCGATTGAAAACCAATCGCTTAAAAACTCACAAGCGGCGACAAAACCACATCCAGAACGCTTGACGCCAGCAGAAGCGCCGCCTACGTTTGTTCAGTCAGTTGACCCGAGCCCGCCCGCCGAGTCGATCGCCCAGCCCCCCCTAAAGCTGACTGCCCGATAGTGTAATTGGCAACACGACAGATTCTGACTCTGTTATTCTAGGTTCAAGTCCTAGTCGGGCAGCTGCTTTTCGACCCGACTACTACCAAAAACAACTACCACCGCTAGCATTGGATCGTGTCCTACACTTGCCGAGCTTGGCAACGTTTACGCCGACTACATGCGCCGTGCGATCGATGCGGGTGAGTTGCCCCCTCGCACATCAACCGAGTACACCAAGAGCATTCGGCGATTGATTGTCATTGCTGGTGCCGATTGTCGTCTCGATGCACTGCGCCCGATCGACTTCGGTGCGATCAAAGAAAAGTTAGTGACAACATGTCACAAGCGACGCCGTCACTCGATCCGCGTCCGGTCGCATGCGTCAGGTTTGTCGCTCAGCCAACCTATCCGTCGGCGGAAACGCTGGTTCTTTCCGCAAACGTCCACCTCGACATCGGTCGCAGTCGAGCCGGCGAGGTCATCCTGCAGCTCGTTCGCG
>DIUH01000189.1:2936-7701 GCA_002428205.1 Planctomycetaceae bacterium UBA6163 | reverse complement strand
CCCAGTTCCGCTGGAGTGCCCGCGGCAACGGCCAAGCGTGTCGAATCGGGCGAGAACCGCACCGTGTTGATCCTGGGGCTCATGCCGACCAGTCGTCCAGCCGTTTCGCCGGTCGCGGCATCGATCAAAATCACTTCGTGATGCCCCGCAGCGGCGATCCATTTGGAATCGGGCGAGACGGCAACCGATGTGACGACGGGAGCGTTGATGTAAACCGGCGGATTTTCGGCGTCGAAGGTGGGGCCAAGGTCGGTCGGCGAATCGTTGACGGCACCTTGCGAGATCCAGGTGCGAATCGTTTCTACTTCGACCGGCAACAGCGCCGGCCAAGGCGCTTTGGGCATTTCGGCCTTGCCGTCGTGCGGCGTGATTTGTTGGATCAAATAACTGGCATCGGGATCGCCGGCAACGATTGCCGCTTGGCCGGTTTCACCGCCACGCATCAACGCCGCGAAATCGGTCATCAAGTATTCGCCCATCCGTTTGCCGCTTTGGTGGCATCCGAGACAGGCCTTGCGGAAAATCGGCAGGACGTCGGCGTCGTAGCTGATCATCTTTGCCGCAGGTTCGCTCGCAGCCGTTTTCTCGGCCGCGTCATCGGCAAACGCAGTGGGAACAAGCAGCGTCGCAGCAACAAGCGTCGCGAGCGTTGCGATCAGTCGTCGCCGAGACCGATTGGAGCGTTTGGCGTGGAAATCCGATTTCGAAACGACTGACGATGCGTTCACAGACGCCACATGAAACGTGGGCATTGGCCGTTGTCCTCTACAATCAATGTGCGATGGCAGTATCGCCAATGTGAAGACCGGGCAAATCGGAACCGATTCACTAGATCAAGCCAAACGATCGTTGGCGTTCACTCTGGCGGTATGATTCTGACACCACCGATCCGGTGCATCCGCGATGAAACGGACACACGGTAGCCCAGCGTGGGCAGGCGGGTTGTGGGGCAACAAGTGCCCCGTGGTCTAATCTAACGACGCTGGCAATTGCGTCAATCAAAAAGTTCTGAGTTGGTTGGCCGATTGATTGCGATCGAGTTCAATCTTTCAATCCATGGGGTTTCTCGGACTTGGCCCCCTCACCCCCAGCCCCTCTCCCCCGAACGCTGACTCGCTTAAGCTCGCCAGCGATCGGGGGAGAGGGGAGCCAGGATTACTTTGCGCGTGCAAGCTGGCAGCGGCGATCACGCAAACGGGTCGTATTCGCCTGGAACCGGAACCGGATATTTGCCGTCTTCGCCTGGGGTGACCGGCGGCACGGAATCGAGCGTGTAGTGATCGATGCCGGGTGCGAGGTCCTTGCCCTTGGCGAGCAAATCGTCCCACTTCAAAACCTTGCCCGAGTAGCAAGCTTCGCGGCCAAGGATCGCCGCGAAGGTCGACTTCGCACCGAACTCGCCTTCGTTGTAGACTTCGCCGCGCATCATCGCTTCGATCAAATCGTGCTGTTCTTGCTGGTGGCCGTTGAGCCGTTTGCCATCGAACTTCCAAGCGTTTTCGCCGAAGATCTGACCGCTCGGATCAGCCGTGCCTTTGGTCCCGTGAGCGAACTCGCTGACCTGGTTCCAGCCGCCCTTGAGGTGACGTCCTTGGCTGAACATCTTCGTTCCGTCGGGGAACGTAAACTCACAGAACGTGTGGTCGAAAATTTGCGACTTGGTTGCGTCGCCGTTTTCTCGCATTTCGCGGCCGCCCATGCCGTTGCACTCGACGGGGTAGGCACCCTTGACCCAGCAACCGACGTCAATGTTGTGAATGTGTTGTTCACAGATTTGGTCGCCGCTTAGCCAGTTGAAGTGGTACCAGTTGTTGGTTTGGAAAGCCATTTCGGACTGGCTAGGTTGACGGTTGCGATACCAAATGCCGCCGCCGTTCCAATAGACTCGCATCGCGATGATGTCGCCGATCGCGCCATCGTGAATCCGCTGGATGGTTTCCATGTATTGCGGTTCGTGACGGCGCTGCAGACCGATCGCGACCGTCAAGTTCTTCTTTTTGGATTCTTCCACAGCGGCCAAGACGCGGCGCACGCCGGGTGCGTCCGAGGCGACTGGCTTTTCCATGAAGACGTGCTTGCCTTTGTTGACCGCGTATTCAAACTGCTGTGGTTTGAAGCCGGGCGGCGTGGCGATGACGACGAGATCGCAGTCGACATCGATCGCTTTCTTGTAAGCGTCCAAGCCGGTGAAAATGCGATCTTGTGGCACGTCGACCTTGTCCTTGTGCCGGCCGCTCATCGACTTGATCGTCATTTCAGCGTTCTGCTGGAAAGCATCAGCGACGGCCACCAATTTTGTGTTTCCCTTGGTGTTCATGATTTGGTCGGCGGCACCGGTCCCACGACCGCCACAGCCAACGACCACGAACTTGATTTGGTCGTCACCGGCGGCGTGAGCGGTACGAGCGATAGTGCTTGAAAGCAGTGCGGCACCAGCGGCAGCGGTCGACGAGCTTTTCAGAAACGTGCGGCGGGAAGGTTGCTTTTCCATGTTTGGAAGTCTCAAAAGGCGGGTTAGACGAAAGGATGTTTGGTTAGAAATGGGTGACGATAACCGCCCTTAGAATACCCCAACGGGCAGTCGAATGCAATTTCGCGGTTTAGGGATTGCGAGAGCAGCGGTCGATCGGCGGCGATTCATTCGCCTGGGGCCCGCGGTGGCCTGTCGTAGATTACTGGTGACTTACAACTTCGATTCCGAGAGCTTTCGCCGAACGATCCGCCGTCGCAAGGCGGATATCACGCTCGCCGGCAAGAAATCTTTGCTTCGAATCGACTCGTCGCTCGCGACCTCTGCGGAGCTCAGATTTTTTTCGCGAGTGACTCGGTTCACTTTTTGCGTTCCATTTGATCACACGACAATACCGCTTCGCTCGGTGCGTCCGCTTTAAACTATAATTCGTGCCATGGGCCCTAAACAACCGACCGACATGATTCGCGAACAATCATTCGATGTTTTTGAAAGGATGTTCCGCGCCGTGGAATTAGTCCAGCAGCGATTAAATCGCGCATGCCAGGCATTGCGTGAGACAAATGTTCCTTACGCCGTGATTGGCGGCAACGCAGTGGCCGCCTGGGTGGCTACGATCGACGACGGCGCCGTTCGCAACACTCGCGAGGTCGACTTGCTCTTGGCTGAAGAGGATCTGGTGCGAGCGACTGACGCCCTGCAAGCGGCCGGCTTTGTTCGTGACCAGGTGCTGGGCACGATCGTATTCCTCGATGGCCCTTTGGGGAAACCCAGCCAAGGCCTCCACATCCTAATGGCTGAGCGGAAAGTCAAGCCGGAATATGTCAGTGCAACGCCTTCGGTTCACCGAGCGGTCGAAATCAACGATAAACGGATCGTAGAACTGGAAGCCTTGGTCGAGATGAAGCTAAATAGCTTCCGTGACAAAGATCGGACTCATCTACGCGACATGTTGCAGGTGGGCCTGCTGGACACGACATGGCCAAGCCGCTTTCCTTCACAACTTGCACAGCGGCTGCAACAACTGCTGGACGATCCGGAGGGCTAAGCACGATAGTGGCCAAACGCCCAGTCGATCCTTTTCCCGACGCTTAGTATCGACCGACAAACGACTTCCGTTCGTTTGCCGCCAGTTAAGCGGTTGTTACCGTGATCATTACGTAAATAAATGGTGAACCGTTGATTTCTTGACACTTGTTTAAGTTTAAACTGTGCGTCAAGAAAGTCGCCAGAGATGTATACAACCGCCACCCCATCGAAAATGCCTGGTACTGCAAACACTCCATTCGAGCCGGGCATGCCAGTGAGGTCGATNNTTTATCAGCGACCTGCATTTGGGCAGCCATTTTTGTCGGTGCGAGCAGTTGACGGCGTTTTTGTCAAATCATCAACCGGAAAACTTGTTTTTGGTCGGCGACTTCATCGATGGTTGGGCACTGCAGCGGCAGTGGCATTGGCCAGAGATCTACCGGCCGCTGCTGCAACGGATCGCCCAACTGGCCGATCGAGGCACGCGGGTTCATTACACGCCGGGCAATCACGACGATTATCTGCGACAGAATATGGGATGGCGGCAATCGATCCTGATCCGCGACCAGTTTGTACACACCTGTGTCGATGGACGTCGTTTGCTGGTGATTCATGGCGACCAATTCGATGACGTCGAATCACGGGCTCAGTGGTTGTCGCGTGTCGGAGCGAAAATCTACGAAGCGATGCTGTTTGGCGATCGTGTCATCGGCCGCGCCTGTCGGACCGTCGGTTATNNGTCCAGCGGGTCAGCGGTTTTGAACGCCGACTGGTCGAACATGCCAAGGTGAGCGATTGCAGCGGCGTGGTGTGTGGCCACTTGCATCGGCCCCAAGATCGCATGATCAACGCGACTCGCTACATCAACTTGGGCGATTGGATCGAGAACGCTTCGGCGCTGGTCGAACATGTCGATGGACGACTGGAACTGTTGCACTGGGCCGCGCCGCCTCTGCCAGTCGATCGCATTCCTGTAGGGCCGCGAATCGTTGCGATGGCGGACCAATTGACGGCTGGCTTGTTAGACGATTTGCCGGTCACACAAGTCCCCGAAGTGCTCGATCGTTACTCGCAATTGGTGCATCCGGCGGCAAGCCCATCGGCCGTTGCGACCAATCAGATTCCTGGTTAAGAACATCCGCCGATTGCGTGATTGGCGATTGTCGATTCTGATGTTATCCCATTATTTTCGACACTTGCTTTGGAGGTTCACCGATCATGTCATCCGCACCCACGACCACTTGCCAGCCTGTCCTAATCGCCGGA
>DIUH01000189.1:0-2809 GCA_002428205.1 Planctomycetaceae bacterium UBA6163 | reverse complement strand
CAGGAAACCGGGCTGCCCAAGAGCCCGCGGTTGGCCGATGTCGAATTGCCACGAACGATCAATCAGTTGCGATTGGCCGCTGGTGCCGCGCGGACCGGCAGTTGGGCAATGCCGGTGATCGATTCCAAAGCGTCGATCCGATCGTGTTACGAACCGCTAGGACCAGTTTGCGTGTTCGGCCCGAACAACTTTCCGTTCGCGTTCAACAGCGCCAGCGGCGGCGATTTCGCGGCGGCGATCGCGGCAGGAAATCCGGTCATCGCCAAAGCCAACAGCTCGCACCCCGAAACGACTCGGCGGTTTGCGGCACTGGCGATGGAAGCGATCGAGCAGACCGGTTTGCCGGCTGCGACCGTGCAGTTGATCTATCGCACGACGCATGAAGATGGCGAGCGGATGGTCAGCGATCATCGTTGCGGAGCGACCGGATACACCGGCAGCCGCTCGGCCGGTTTGGCACTCAAAGCCGCCGCCGATGCCGCTGGCAAGCCGATTTATCTGGAACTTTCCAGCGTCAACCCTGTCGTGCTGACTCCCGCCGCACTCGCCGAGCGTGGTGAAAAGCTGGTCGACGAGTTTGTCGGCAGCGTGTTGATGGGCGCAGGACAATTTTGCACCAATCCCGGCTTGGTGCTGGTCGTCAAAGGCGAAGCGAGCGACAAGTTTGTTGCTTCGGTCGCTGAGAAATTCGCCGCAGCGACACCCGGAACGCTGCTATCTCCAGCGGTCACGAAATCGCTCGGCCGAGCGATCGAAACGCTGGTCGGTGCCGGCGCGAAGCTGTTGACCGGCGGCGGCGAACCCTTGCCTGGTCGATGTGCCCGAGCGAACACGTGGATGTCGGCCAGCGGCAAGCAGTTCTTGGCCGACCCCGAGATTTTTCAAACCGAAGCGTTTGGTAACGCCTCGCTGGTCGTGGTCGCAGATGACGTCGACCAACTGGTCGCGATCATCGATTCGCTGGAAGGCAATTTGACCGGATGCATCTACTCGAAGACGGATGGCGACGACAGCGATTACGACCCGATCGCGTTTGCGTTAGCTCCGAAAGTCGGCCGGTTGCTCAATGACAAAATGCCGACAGGCGTTGCGGTTTCGCCAGCGATGAATCATGGCGGACCTTATCCGGCGACGGGGCATCCTGGATTCACGGCGGTCGGCATTCCGGCGTCGATGATCCGATTTGCGAAGTTGACCTGTTACGACAACGTGCGTGATTCGCGATTGCCGTGGCTATTGCAAGACAAGAACCCAACCGGCAAAACCTGGCGCTGCATCGACGGCGAGTGGACAACAAGGTAGCAGGCCAAGGTAGCAGGCACTCTCCGAGTGCCGTCAGCAAAGGTAGCAGGCACTCTCCGAGTGCCGTCAGCAAAAATTGCAACAGTGACGACTTAATAGCGCTAAGTTGGAAAGCCCGATTCGTCGGTCATGCAACGTTACTTATGCATCCAACGGACGAATAATGCCCCCATGGAAACAAGCAAGAACAGCCATGATGCTGCAATCGCTAAAAGTGCCATGCCTTTAATGCAATTAATGACTTGACGCAAAACGAAGCCCCGATGTGCATAGTCGAAATCACATCGACGGCATGTCACTCTTGGAGTGTCGTGCAGTAGGACGTTCGCATTCCCGCACTTCGGGCAATCGGGGCAATAAATAGGTCTCATCTTTTGTCACCTTATGGCGAAGCGACTTATAACGAAATGCGTTTAATCATCAATGATCTAACATGCTATGCGTTGAGTTCAAAACCAACGTAATCCGGAACTAGAATAGACGCGGCCGATAAGCTGCGACAATAGCGTTCTGTTTAGTCACGAATTTGAAATTAATGACGCAGTGAAGTTGCCACATTACCGTCCACTGCCAACTCGTCGCATCAGTTCATCATGCGAAATGGCGGTTTCTGGGTTGGCTTGATGGGCCGCAAGTCGTCGATCAAGTTCCGCCTGTTGTCCTGGCGTGGGAACCAAAGCTGCATCTTCGGGCAGAGTGTCCCAAATCGCGTGAACCAAACGAAGGCGATCACCGACGGAAAGCATTGTAATTTCCGAAATGGTTTGTTCGATATTCATTGTTTATTCTCATTCGGAATGGCCTGACGAACTTATTTAGTCTACTGAGAGTTGCAATCAACATCAACAATTGCCGTGACCCGAAAAAACGCCAACCCACTTTTATATCATTCTTATCCATCCAACTATCGTCTTACCGACGATTTTATCGGTTGTTATTTACGGATCGACGGAGCGATCCGCGACACTCACCAACGCCTGACCTGTCTTTGACTCGGCGATCGCGGCGACTTCTGCGGGCGTTCCCGTTGCTACGACGCGACCTCCTTCGTCGGCCGCGCCTGGCCCGAGATCGATGATGTAATCAGCCGCTTGTATCAATTGCAAATTGTGCTCGACCACGATCAACGAATGCCCGTCAGCGATCAAGGCATCAAAGCAATCATATAACCTTACAATGTCCGCCATGTGCAACCCGGTCGTCGGCTCATCCAGAATGAACAGCGTCGGACGACGTGACGCACCGGCAAGGAAACCGGCCAGCTTTAATCGTTGCGCTTCGCCACTGGAAAGCGTCGTGGCGCTTTGCCCCAGCGCGATGTAGTCGAGCCCGACGTCGATCAAGCGTTGCAGCTTTTCTCGCACCTTGTCGTGACCGCGAAAGAACGCAAACGCCGCGCGAACGGACATCGCAAGCACGTCGGCGATTGAGCGGTCGCGATACTTGATCTGTAAGATCTCTTCGCGATAGCGTGAACCTTTACAGGTCGGACAAACCATCGAAATGT
>DIUH01000346.1:11604-11882 GCA_002428205.1 Planctomycetaceae bacterium UBA6163 | reverse complement strand
CGCATCAACGCCAGCAATCCGTGCAGCGAATACATGTTCTTGGATGATACGGCGTGTAATTTGGCGTCGATCAACTTGATGAAGTTCGTTCGCACCGACGGCACGTTTGATCACCAGCGATACCAGGCTGCTTGCCGAGTCTTCTTGATCGCCCAAGAAATCCTGGTCGATCACGCCAGCTATCCGACCGATACGATCGCTGAAAACAGCCACAAATATCGTCCGCTGGGGCTCGGGTACAGCAACCTGGGCAGCGTCATCATGTCGTCGGGCTTGCC
>DIUH01000346.1:9975-11460 GCA_002428205.1 Planctomycetaceae bacterium UBA6163 | reverse complement strand
CGGATTCCGCAACGCCCAAGCGACCGTCTTGGCACCGACCGGCACGATCAGCTTTATGATGGATTGCGATACGACCGGCATCGAACCAGATATCGCGCTGGTGAAGTACAAGCAACTTGCCGGTGGCGGGATGTTGAAGATCGTCAACAACACGGTTGCCGCCGGTTTGCGAAAGCTGGGCTACAGCGAACCGCAGATCGCAGCGATCATCAAGTTCATTGATGAGAACGATACGATCGAAGGCGCGCCGGAATTGGCCGATGAACACCTGACAGTCTTCGACTGTGCGTTCAAGCCGGCCAATGGCGTTCGCAGCATCGCTTGGCAAGCTCACGTGACGATGATGGCCGCTGCCCAACCGTTCTTGTCGGGTGCGATCAGCAAGACGGTCAACATGCCGTCCGACGTTACTCCGAAGGATATCTCCGACGCGTACTATTGGGGTTGGGAATTGGGGCTGAAGGCGATCGCGATCTATCGCGACGGATCAAAGCAGTCTCAACCGCTGAACACCAAGAAGGACGATTCGAAGTCCGACGCGACAGGCAAAACGGTTACCGAGGTCAAGACGGTCGAAAAGATTGTCTATCGACCACGCCGTGAACGGTTGGAAGACACGCGTCAAAGCATCACGCACAAGTTCAGCATTGCTGGGCACGAAGGTTACCTGTGTGTCGGTTTGTATCCAGACGGTCGCCCTGGTGAGATTTTCATCACGATGGCGAAAGAAGGATCGACGATCGGCGGCATCATGGACAGCTTCGGCACGTCGCTGTCGATCGCGTTGCAGTACGGTGTGCCTTTGGAAGTGTTGGTCAATAAGTTCAGCCACACGCGGTTTGAACCGATGGGCCATACCACCAACAAAGACATTCGTATCGCCAAGAGCGTGGTCGATTACATCGCACGTTGGCTCGGATTGACCTTCATGTCGAACCATCCCGAGTTCGGTGGTCGCAATTCATCGACCGACATCGATTCGGTTGGCAACGGCCCTTCGGTACCGGTGGCCGCAGCGGCTCCGGTTGCGGTCGGAACGACGCTGGTCGTGCCGGTAGTNNGGCAGCGGCAAACCCCGGCAGTAAGGATTCCAACGGCTACGGCGGTGGCAAGGCCCAATTGAACGGACCGATGGACCAGTTTGCCCGCTTCCAGTCTGATGCCCCAGGATGTGATAATTGCGGCAGCATCACCGTTCGCAACGGCAACTGCTACCTCTGTCATAACTGTGGCAACAGCATGGGTTGCAGCTAAGTACGTTGGCGCTAGTCACTGCGTAAAAGAAGGTGGCTACCAACACAGCGTCCATTTCACCCTCCCGCAAGCGGGAGGGTGGCGCTTCATAGGACCGTGGTGAAAGCGATTCAATTATCGTTCACCAAGATATCTCTCCTGATCTGCTTCGTCTGTCGATAGGCGGAAAGGGAAAAGGTTTCCGAGACCATTTCCGACGCCCTACGCTTCTCTCCGCCCGCCTCTGGCGGG
>DIUH01000346.1:0-9894 GCA_002428205.1 Planctomycetaceae bacterium UBA6163 | reverse complement strand
CGTAACCCGGGGACAACCGAGCAACTGCGTCGGGCGACGAGCAATCGATTTGCCAATCCAACAATTGATGCCGAGTCGCAACCACCGAATCGGTTGACGCGATGGACAGGCGAACCGGCGCCGTTTGGTCATGCCGGCATTCCAATCGGTTGCGACTCGGTGTGATTCCTAAGGTTAGCATATCAACCGCTCGTCGCCGGTTCGGTCGTACTCGTAAACCCCGGGTTACGCTCGACTCGCGAAGCTCGTCTTCGCTCACCCGGGGCTACAACCTTTCACCGCTTGGCGGTTCCCGGGGTGGGGAAAGGGGCCGACGCCTTTTCTGGCGTCTAAAGAGCTTGGGGAGTCTTGTTCTGCTTCGCAGGCTGGAGAGTCTACGCCACATTTAGGCCTGGCAGGGTGCCGGTTGTCGCGGCAAAGGTGTCGGTTTCGATACCCAGTCTTTGCAACATCGATACATACAACTGGGGTAACGGTTGATTGTTGTCACGGTCAAATGCGAGGTGTTGACCGTGTTTGAACCCGCCGCCGGCTAGCAATATGGGCATGTTGCGAGTGTCGTGACTGCTGGCATTCCCTAAGTTTGACCCCAACAATACCATCGTTTGATCTAGCAATGTCGACCCGGTTTGGTGTGACTGGTCCAGTTTTTGTAAAAACCTTCCAAAGACTTTCATTAGCTCGATTTCGACAATCGTCAGTTGTGAGATTTTCGCCGGGTCCTTGCCGTGATGCGAAAGCATGTGGTAATCGGTGTCAACGCCAGCAATGGTCGGCACCGCGTTGAATCCGGTTTCAAAAAAAGTGATGAAGCGAGTCGAATCAGTCTCCAGTGCTAAATGCATCATGTCGAACATCGCTTCAAGACGCTGAGTGATTTTCGTCCGATCCGATTCATCCTTCGGCTCGACAATATCCGGCTTGGGCTTCGGTTTTTCTTCCCACTGTTCGGCCTTTACCAATCGTTTTTCTGCTTCGCGAACCGCCGAGAAATACTCTTCCATTTTATGGCGGTCGGGGCCGCTTAAGCGCCCCTGCATCGCGCTAGCTTGCTGTGCAACAAGATCCAAAACGCTTTGGCCATCCCGCAGGCGTTGAATCTGTGCGGCTTGCTCACTCTGTTTTCCGCTAAGGAACAGCTTTTTGAAAACCGCCGAGGGGCGCGATTCCGCTGGCACTTCGACACCCGATCGCGACCACGACAGCCCGGGCCCGGAACTGGTCAACGACAGCGACGCAAAACGCGTTTGGCTGCCGAGTTGTTCGGCAGCCAATTGGTCGATCGAAATCGAATTGCGAAAGCCGGCACTGCTGGGATGTGGCGCGGCGGTTAAAAATGACTTTGCCGATTGGTGCCCGCCACCAACGCTGGGGTGAGAAACGCCCGAAATGAACGTGAACTGGTCTCGATACGGTTCAATTACCTTCAAGTAGGGCGACAATTCATACTCGGGCCCCGATGTTTCCGGGATGATGTTGGGGCCATGCAGTCCCAGACCGATGTTGATGGCAACCATCCGTCGTTTGGGGGCATCGGCATGGGCATTGGCGCGCAACTGCGGACGCGGTTGCAAGGCTTCCATTAACGGCAGCGCGACCGCGACACCGGAACCTTTCAGGATTTGGCGTCGGGATAAAAATCGCATCATGGTAGACTCCGAAACATTTCACTTTGAACCAATTCATGAATCAACGAACGCAATCCGAGTTTGCGTTGCTGGGCCGCGTCGACAATTTTTTCAATTTCAGGTCGGTCCGAAAATCCGATCCGTCGGCCGAGTGCATACGTCGCCAGTTTTCGCGTCATCGCGATCGCAAAATCTCTTTCGTTTTCTAATAACAGGTTCTTGAACTCGCGGATATCGGCAAAGGCCCGTCCGTCAACGAGTTCGCCACTGCAATCAACCGGCAAAGCGATCCGATAACGAATCCAGTTGGCCGTGATCGGATCACGCGAGAATCCCGGTCGTTCCCCTTCGCCAATCGAACGGTATCGGTCACGATAACCGCCAATCACATCAAACGATTCGAGAGCAAAACCGGGCGGATCGATTTTTCGATGGCAACTGTTGCAAGATTCTACGTCGCGATGTTTCTGCAATTCTTCGCGCAGTGTTGTCGCACCGCGAATATCGGGTTCGACCGCGGCGACCCCATCAGGCGGCGGCGGAACGGGCCGACCGAGAATATTTTCCAGCACCCAGGTGCCGCGGACCACGGGCGACGTCGACGTGCCATTGGCGGTAACCT
This sequence comes from Planctomycetaceae bacterium UBA6163, assembly GCA_002428205.1. Classification (GTDB taxonomy): domain Bacteria; phylum Planctomycetota; class Planctomycetia; order Pirellulales; family Pirellulaceae; genus UBA6163. The sequence goes on along the minus strand of DIUH01000346.1, from coordinate 7,644 downwards.
TCAAGACGCTGGCCTGAGTCAGCATGCCGCCGCGAACGCTGTCCTGAGGCAGCGTCACCGGTCGAAACGCTTGGCCATAAACTCCGTCGATCTGATAATGCTTGGCCAACCGTTCATTCAGGATCGCGAAATCGCTGTCGATCAGGTTCATGATGCTGAGATCTTGGTTGATCAATTCGGCGAAAAATCGTCGAGTTTCTTCAACCATGGAAATACGCAACAATTCGTCATATTCGGGATACAAGGTTTCATCCGGCGATGTCGCGTCGATTTCTCTCAGTCGTAACCACTGGCCGACGAAGTTTTCGTTTAAGGAAACTGATTTGGGATCGACCAGCATCCGTTCCACTTGTACCGCAAGCACTTTGGGGTTGGCTAATTCTCCGGACGCGGCCAATCTCGAAAGCTCCGCGTCAGGAACAGACGACCAAAAAAAGTAGGACAGTCGCGACGCGAGTGCGAAGAGGCTGGACCGTGGGTCGAGTCTTTCGTCAAAGAACAGAAACGATGGTGAACAGAGCATTGCTTTTAAAGTATTTCGCAGCGCCGATTCAAACGTGTCACCGCGATCGAAAGTGGCTTGACCGATCGAAAGGTAGGCGTCGGCTTCGCTTTTATCGACTGGGCGACGAAAGACTTGCGGCAGGATTTCAGTAACGATCTTTCGCAGGTCGTCCATTGTGGCGGATTCGAGATCGACGTCGCTCAGCAGCTTCGTGCGGCTGTGGGGGGGCCACGGTTCCAACGGTCCTTCGATTGTGATGTCTCCGATTTCGATGCCCGGTTCGGGATAAGTGTCCGCATCCTTACGAGTATCGATTGTGCCGTAACATTTGGGCAAGAAAGTCCCGCCGGGTTCAAACAATCGATCGACAAACTCGACCGTGGTCCAGTCGCCGGGCGGGATATCGTAATATCCGACGACATGTTGTTCGCGTCGTCCGACAATCGTGTCGCCGCCATAGACTCGCAATGTCACCGGTTTATCGCTTTGGACGGCACGGACACGAAACGTACCCCGGTAGGTGCCCGCCGGTGCGCGTAGGCGTGCGAAGTTGACAAGATTCGTTGGACAGTATCCTGATTGGAAGATGATTAACCCGTCATCCGTCTGGCGAAACATTTTGCCGATTTGGCTTTGCATCGCCGGTTTCCCGTCATGAGTTTTTTGATCCAACAAATTTGTTTGATGGAAGATTTTCGCGGGCGGTTTGGATGGCCCGATAATCGTATCGACCACCGCATCGGCTGCGTTCAGGTAAGCGAGTGCCGCTTCGGGCGATACTGCCAACGCTTCGCCGACGTTATCGAAACCGTCGATCGACGAGTCTGGCGGCAAGATTTCCTTAACATCGATATAAATATCAAACAGGTCACGAACCGATTTCTCATACTCATAACGATTCAATCGGCGTACCGAAACTTGACCACGCCGGCGATCGGCTTGGGTCAAACGGTCGGCTAATTCGCTGGTGATCGCGTTTCGTGATTGGCCTGGCGGTTGATTGGCGTTCTGTGGCGGCATCTGGCCACCGGCCAGTTGGTCATGGATGGCGGTCCAGAGGCGGAGCGTATCTTCGTGGCTTAAGTTTCCATCGATCGATGACAGGTCCAGCCCCGTGTCGGTGCCTGCCCCATGGCATTGTGAGCAGTACTGGTCCAGAAATGATGCGATTTGGGCGGGCACTGGAACGGCAGTCGGATTTTCAGCCACCGATCGGGTTTCCACCGACAGCGCCAAGAGAGTGGCCGATAAGGTGGCGCATAATTTGGTTAAGGAGGGCAAGTTTTCGATCATGACGTTCGAAACGGTTGGCGTTGCGGATCGCCGTTGTGGCGGAAAAGGCGGGGAAAAGCGAGTGGCGGGTTCGGCCGCCTGGTGCCACCCCGGCATCGATTCTAACACCGGCGATCGGTTCGTTGTAAGGTTTGTGGTCGAACCCCTTGGGTTAAGTCGATCGGGTTCCTAAAATCCCGCGTTTCGCTGATCGCATTTGATTCGTCGATCAACGGGAAATGATCGCCAGTCCGAAAAGGGGGCTAACCCTGGCCGAAGGGTCAGCCCCCTTTTTGGACGCGATCCAAGTGTCCGGTCCCAAACAAACGCCAGCAACGAAACACTCATGTCAAGCGCCTCGCAATCAGCACACGATTCATCCGCTCACACATCGATCGCGGCCTCTCCTGCCGCTGGCTCGTTGACTGACCAGCGAATCGTGGTGCTGGACTTCGGTTCGCAGTACGCTCAACTGATCGCTCGGCGGGTGCGAGAGCAGAACGTTTATTGCGAAATCCTGCGGCACGATATTTCGGCCGAGCGACTGAGCGAGATTGCGCCGCGCGGCATCATTTTATCGGGCGGCCCCTCGAGTGTTTACGAAGCCGGTGCGCCACGCTGCGATCCTGCGCTGTTTCGCTTGGGGATTCCGGTTTTGGGGATTTGTTACGGCATGCAACTCGCTTGCGATGCGTTGGGTGGCCGTGTCGAGCACACTCCGAGTCGTGAGTATGGCCGCGCGACGTGTCATATCAACGATGGCAGCGACCTGTTCGCCGGCTTACCCGATTCGACCGACGTATGGATGAGCCACGGTGATCAGGTATCGGGTATCGGGAACGATTTTTCGGTTTTGGCCAAGACGTCGACCTGTCCGTACGCGGCGATTCGCCACCGCGAATTACCGGTTTACGGGATGCAGTTTCATCCCGAAGTGACGCACACGCCGTTGGGCGGACAAGTGTTGCACAACTTTGTGATCGGCGTTTGCGGATGCGCCGAGACGTGGCACTTGGGCGATTTTGCCGATGCCGCGATTCGAGACTTGCGCCAGCGAGTTGGGAATCGACGTGTGATTTGCGGTTTGTCCGGAGGCGTCGATTCGGCGGTCGTCGCGGCGCTGCTGTACAAGGCGATTGGTTCCCAGTTGTCATGCATTTTGGTCAATAACGGACTGCTGAGAAAGGACGAACAGGCAGCGGTGATCAGCGAGTTTACAACTCACTTCAAGGCCGATTTGCATGTTGTCGACGCGGAAGAAATGTTTTTAGGCGTGTTGGCCGGAGTAACCGACCCGCAAGAGAAACGTCGTCGGATCGGCCACGCGTTCATCGATTGTTTCAAAGCCGAAGCGATGAAGATCGACGACGCTCACTTTCTGGCCCAAGGAACCCTCTATCCCGACGTGATTGAAAGTGGCGCCGCTATTGACGGTCCGGCAGCGACGATCAAACTGCATCACAACGTCGGCGGGTTGCCCGAAGAGTTAGGTTTTGAACTGATCGAACCGCTACGAGATTTATTCAAAGACGAAGTGCGTCGGTTGGGGTGCGAACTCGGTTTGCCCGAGACGCTCGTTTGGCGGCATCCGTTCCCCGGTCCCGGTTTGGCGGTGCGATGTTTGGGCGAAGTCACAGCGCCACGCTTGGCCAAACTTCGCGACGCTGACTCGATCGTTGTTAACGAGATCAAGTCGGCGGGTTTGTATCGACAAACCAGCCAGTCGTTTGCCGTGTTGTTGCCGGTGCAGAGTGTTGGTGTGATGGGCGACGCGAGAACTTATGAGGAAACGATCGCTATCCGCAGCGTCAACACGGATGACTTTATGACGGCGGATTGGAGCCGTTTGCCTTATGAGTTGTTGGCTAGGATCAGCACACGAATCATTAATGAAGTCGCTGGTGTAAACCGTGTCTGTTATGACATCAGCAGCAAACCGCCAGCGACAATCGAATGGGAATGAGGATCGCCTGGTAATCAGCAGGGAAGAAACAGTAACCCCCGGGTTACGCTTGACTCGCGCAGTTCGTTACGTCATCGCTCCACCCGGGGCTACAATCTTTCGCTAGCTTCGCGGCTTTCAGAGCCAACCAATCCCGAATCCCGCGTCTGCTATCGTCGCTGACCGCTCCGTCGGTCAGTCACCCTTAGTCACAATCTAGCACGCCAAGCCTGTTGCAACGTTGTCGGGACAAGCCCGGCCGTCGCCGAACAAAACCGGGTCTTGTTCCCACGCTTCACGCATAGGCTTGGAACACAGATTGAGCGACGATGTTCTGAGGGTCAGAAGGGAGGTGCTAGGCGGCGGAAGCCGTGGAATAGCACGACGACCAGGAAAAACAGATTGCGGATCAGTACGGCTAGCGGATGAATGGTCGGTGCGCAGGTCGGTTGGTTGGTTGACATCGATTCCGCGAGAGAGTCGCCAAGATTTTGCATCCACGACACACTTCGTGGCCAATCCCAGATTCCGTCGATCCACGGATCAGGAATCCCTTGACGCCCGACTCCCGCGCCGACAATCCCACCAACGATCGCAGCGGTCGTGTCTGCATCGCCACCACAACCAATGATCTCGGTCACCGCTCGTTGATAGTCGTTTGGAAACGACAACCAAGCATGGATGGCAAGCGGAACGGTATGAAAGGTATAGCCTGTGACACCTTTCGCTAGTCCTAAAGATTCTGCAAACGCCCGCGTCGATTGTTTTGCTTGGACACTTGTAATGACTTGGCGAAGCAGGTCGATACACTCCGCTCCGTCTTTGCTTAAGGCATCGGCGACCTGCGTCAGCCAAGCGTTTGCATCAACCGACCGATGGTCTCTCGATTGCTTGGCCGCCAAGGCAACGGCGATGGCGCCCTGTTCCGCTTTGGGGTCTGTGTGCGTTAGATGCGAGGAAGCTCGCACCAGCTTTAACATCAGCGGCAGATCGTCGATCGCGGCACCAAAAATCGCTGCTCGCATCGCCGGGCCATTGCCTGCGGAATGAACACCGGCGTTGCTTGGATGGAATCCCAGCCAAAGACGAATGCAGCTCCGCGCGGTCGCTTTGCCGACGCCGGCGGGCAAGGCGACGATCCACCATCGCAACCGCTTGGCCAGTTGTCTTGTAAACACATCGACATCGCCGCCCGCTTCGATTAACGACTGTGCCACCATGCAGGTATGTTCGGTGTCGTCGGAGATCATGCCGCGGCGAAAGCAGAATCGATACCGATCCGGCGGCCCGAGCACTCGTGTTGCCCGCCTTGGCGAAACACCTTCATAAGGCAAGCCGAGCGCGTCACCGACGGCCGTTCCCAAGATGCAACCGATGATGGCTTCGCGGTTCACAGTTTTTGCTCCAAAAGGAATCATTGCATGGCGTAGCGTGGCACCAAATTGCAGTCAGGCCCAGCCAAAGTCGAACGACTTGCCTTCGATCGGCCACGGTTTTTTTCGGGGGTTTTCACGAACAATGAGTTGGCTATGATGAGGGCATGGATCCGCCGGGCGGTCTTTGGTCGCAATGCACTGTTATTGCGATGAAGACGCCACTTTGCCGTTCCTGATTGATCTCTGACATCCTATCCCTGACCGCTGTTACCGTTTACTGGAGTGGCTGAGAAAGCCGCCCAAGTCGATGGTAGTGGCTGTTTTTTCGCGCCAGCAGCCGCAGTGAATCGCCCCGTGAACGAATCCACGCTCGCAGTTACCCCGTTGCACGCCTGGCACGTTGCCCAAGGCGCTCGAATGGCCCCGTTTGCGGGGTTCGAGATGCCGATTCAGTACCAGGGAATTGTCGCCGAACACCAGGCCTGTCGCACTTCGGCCGCCTTGTTCGACGTTTCGCATATGGGGCGATTGCGATTTGATGGCGAGGGTGCAGAAGATTTGCTCGATCATTTGCTGACCCGCCGCGTCGTCGGGATGCCGATCGGCGCGGTGAAGTATGCGCTGATGTGCAACGAGGAAGGCGGCGTTTTGGACGACGTTCTGGTCAGCCATCTGCAAACGCCCAGCGGATCGCAATACCACCTGTTGGTCGTCAACGCGTCTAATCGCGATAAGATCACGCGCTGGATCATGCCGCATTTGGCCGACTTTCCGAAAGTGACGATGACCGACCGAACGGCGCTGACGGCGATGATCGCGATTCAGGGGCCGCGTGCGGTCGATGTGACGTCGCGGTTGTTTCGTGCGAACGTCGATTCGCTGAAGCGTTATCGCGCGGTGATTACCGACCAGTTCCAAAAACCGGTGATTGTCAGCCGCACCGGATACACCGGCGAAGACGGCTTCGAGTTGATCGTGCGAGCCGAAGAGGCCAAGCAGGTTTGGGAAAACGTGATGTTGGCTGGGCGAGCGGCCGGTTTCTGTGCCGCCGGGCTTGGCGCACGCGACACGCTGCGGCTCGAGGCCGCGATGCCGCTGTATGGTCACGAATTGACTGAGCAGATCGATCCGATTTCGGCCGGACTGGGTTTTGCCTGCAATTTAGAAGGCCGGTCCTTCATCGGTTCACAAGCGATCGGCAAGATTGCNNNNTCGCCAACGCTTGGCATGCCGATCGCAATGGCGATGGTCAACGCGAATGTCGGGGCAACCAAAGCCGATTGGCAAGCGGCCGAATTGCAAATCGACAATCGTGGCAATTTGCAACCCGCAACGGTCACCCAGTTGCCTTTCTATCAGCCGAAAGAGCCTAAGCGTTCGGAGTGATTGATTGGGTTTAGTTGTTCGTTGTCAGCGGTTGGGTTTTAAAACAGTTTTTTTGTCTTGGCGTTGCAATTTCGTGGTTTCGTCGGCAACGCCCAAGCGGCATCATTTTTTCTTTAGGAGATTAGTCACCATGGCACGCAAACCTTCAAACCTGCTGTATGCATCGTCGCATGAGTGGGCGGACGTGGAAGAAGTAGGCGGCGATAAAATCGCAACAATCGGCATATCCGCGTTCGCGATCGAACAATTGACCGACTTGGTTTATATGGACTTGCCAAAAGCTGGCAAAAAGGTGGTCGCTGGCGAAGAGTTCGGTGAAGTCGAGTCGGTAAAAGCGGTTAGTCCCTTGTACAGCCCAGTGACCGGCGAAGTCGTCTCGGTGCATGCGGATCTTCCGAACCAGTTGGATGATTTGAAAGAGGATCCTTATGAGTTCGGTTGGATCATTAAGGTCAAACTAAGTGACGAGAGTTGCTTGAGCAAGTTGATGGATCACGCGGCTTATGAAAAGCAGTGTTCCGAAGCAGGCTAAGGTGAATGTTGGTGTACAGCCTTTAGGCTGCATTCGGATTTCTTCAGCCGGCTAAAGCCTTTACACCAGCGCTTCGGACTTAGCCTCGAAGCCGGCTAAAGCCTTTACACCAGCGATGCGTTTATAGTTTTCATCTTTAGGTTCCAAAGTATATGACCGGTTATCTGTTTCATACCGACCAAGACCGTCGTGAAATGTTAGAAGCGATCGGCGCGGCGTCGGTCCAAGAAATCATCGACGCACAGGTTCCGGCTGATGTTCAAATGAAAGTGCCATTGGCGATCGCTGACGGACTAGATGAGATGTCCTTGGAATCGTTGATGCGTTCGCTGGCCGCGAAAAACGCTTCGGCGGCGTCACACACGTGTTTCCTCGGCGGTGGTGCTTATGACCACTTCATCCCGGCGGCCGTCGACGAAATCGCTTCGCGTGGCGAGTTCTACACTTCCTATACGCCTTACCAAGCAGAGGTCAGCCAAGGGAACCTGCAGGTAATGTTTGAATATGAAACGTTGGTAACGCAATTGACCGGTTTGGCGGTCAGCAACGCGAGTCTTTATGACGGCGGTTCGGCAACCGTCGAAGCGGTTTTGATGTCGCTAGCGGCCGCGAAAGGTCGCACCAAAGTTGT
>DIUH01000275.1 GCA_002428205.1 Planctomycetaceae bacterium UBA6163 | reverse complement strand
AATTCTCGATGCAGAAACGGTTAAGTGGAGTGGCAGTGGAGCCTTAATCGCGAATCTGTGTAAAGTCCCCTCGTTCACTTTGCGATCGGCGGTAAGATTCATGCCCATGACGAAACACATATTTGTTACCGGCGGGGTGGTCAGTTCTCTTGGCAAGGGGCTGACTAGCGCTTCGATCGGCATGCTGCTGGAAAGCCGGGGCCTTCGGGTCCGAATGCAGAAACTCGATCCGTACATCAATGTCGATCCGGGTACGATGAGCCCGTATCAACACGGTGAAGTGTACGTGTTGGACGACGGCAGCGAGACGGACCTTGACTTGGGACACTACGAGCGTTTCACGTCTGGTCTGCTGACCCGCGACTGCAATTATACGACCGGCCAGATTTACTTGTCGGTGATCGAAAAGGAACGCAAGGGCCAGTTTCTGGGCAAGACCGTTCAGGTCATTCCGCACATCACCAACGAAATCAAGTCGGTGATCCGGCGAATGGGTGGTCCGGATGTCGATGTCGTGATCACCGAAATCGGTGGAACCGTCGGTGATATTGAAAGTTTGCCGTTTCTGGAAGCGATCCGCCAATACGCGATCGACATCGGACGCGAAAACTGCCTCTACATGCACCTAACGCTGGTCCCTTACCTGAAGGCGGCCGACGAACTGAAAACCAAACCGACTCAACACTCGGTGGGGCAATTGCGAGAAATCGGTATCCAGCCCGATGTGCTTGTTTGCCGCTGCGAACACAGCATCAGCCGCGACGACCGCGAAAAAATCGCGCTGTTTTGCAATGTACCTCCCGCCGCTGTGATCGAAGAGAAGGATAAAGATTTTTCGATTTACGAAGTACCGCTGTCATTGGTCGACAACGGGCTGGACGAATTGATCGTCAATCGACTCGGCCTGACCACCGCCAAGACGCTCGATATCACTCCGTGGACCGATCTGCTGCACAATCTGCGTCACCCCAAGCACGAGATTTCGATCGCTGTTGTCGGAAAGTACGCCGAGCACAAAGACGCTTACAAGTCGATTTACGAAGCCATCGACCATGCTGGCATCCAGCACAAAACACAGATTCGCGTCGGACGCGTTCAGTCGTCGGATATCGAACGCGAAGGGGCCGAGCGGTTGCTGGCCGGATACCACGGAATCCTCGTCCCCGGTGGTTTCGGTGAACGCGGTATCGAAGGCAAAGTGCAAGCGATTCAATTCGCACGCGAACGCGGCATTCCGTTCTTTGGCATCTGCTTGGGGATGCAGTGTGCCGTCATCGACTTCGGTCGACGGATCGTCGGTTTAGGCGGCGCGCACTCGACGGAGTTCGACAAAAATACGCCTCACCCAGTGATCTGCTTGCTGGACGAACAACGCAACGTGACCGAAGTTGGCGGCACGATGCGACTGGGCAGCCAGCCGACTGTTTTAGCCCCGGGCAGCCGCGCGGCGATCGCCTACAATCAAGACGACATTCACGAACGTCATCGCCACCGCTACGAGTTCAACAATATTTATCGCGAGCAGTTTGTCGCGTCTGGGATGCAGTTTTCGGGAACTAGCCCCGATGGCCAATTGGTCGAAGTGATCGAATTGCCAGGCCATCCTTGGTTTGTTGCTGTACAATATCACCCAGAGTTCAAAAGCAAACCGCTGAAGGCGCATCCGCTGTTCGCCGGATTTGTTGGCGCGGCAGTCGAGCGACACTTGAATCGCGGTGACTTTGAGCGATCGGCAAATATCTAGTGGACCACTATCAATCCGACATCAAGTTTTTTTCGTAGCGTCAAGTTGCTATCCGATTCCTTGATTAGGATTTCATTAAACTCTCCTCATTCCTCAATCAGGAGCCGTCATAACGGGTTGCAACATGTCCAGCGAAGAACCCAAAATCATTGTCGATGACGACTGGAAGGCGCAAGTCGAGAAAGAAAAAACGATGGCCGCAGGAAAATCGGTCGTCCAACCGGACGACGCGATCTCGGCAAACGAGCCCGAGCAGGCGGTAGACGATCGAGCCGCAGAGATGCTCGACGTGCCACCCCCGGCAACCATGGAAACGCTCGTTTCAATGCTGTTCACTCAGGCGTTGGCTGCACTGGGGCAATTGCCTGGTGCGGACGGAAAGCCAGGCCCGGTCAACAAGCCTTTCGCCAAATACTTCATCGACTCGCTAGAAATGTTAGGTGAAAAAACCAAGGGTAACTTAACAGACGATGAATCGAAAATGATCTCCGAAACGCTGCATGCGATGCGGATGGCGTTCGTCTCCATAAGGGCAAAGTGATCGATGAAAGGTTTTGTTTTCCAAAGCGTTGTGGGGTTGCTGTTCATTTGTGCTTTTTCGCAAATTGGATTAGGACAAATGATTACCGGACACCGCGGTGCTTCGCATGATGCCCCCGAAAATACCCTCGCGGCTTTTCAGCTCGCTTGGGAACAAGGTGCCGATGCGGTTGAAGGCGATTTTTATCTGACGGCTGATTCTCATATCGTCTGCATTCATGATGCCGATACCTTACGCACCGCTGGCATCAAGAAGATCGTCGCCAAAACGACGCTTGAAGAATTGCGACAACTCGATGCCGGCGCCTGGAAGAACCCTCGCTTTAAGGGTGAAAGGATCCCAACGTTCGCCGAAGTGATGCAATGCATTCCAGCGGGAAAGACGTTCGTGATCGAATTAAAGACTGACCCAGCGATCGTTCCTGTCCTGGAAAAAGAACTGAAGCGTCTGCAACCCGATCCGTCGTCGCTATTGATCATCGCATTCAACGCCGAAACGATCGCCGCGTGTAAAAAAGCTTTTCCCGAAATCAAAGCTCACTGGTTGACCAGCTTTAAAAGGTCCAATGGGATCGGGCCATGGACCCCAGCGGCGAAACAGATCATCGATACGGTCGAAAAGACCGGCGCAGATGGTGTCGGCCTAAGAGGCGAGCGAGCTGTTGTCGATCAGTCGTTTATTGAAAAATTGGCGTCTGGTGGTGTCAACGATTTTCACGTTTGGACGATCGATTCACCCGCCGATGCACAGTACTTTAAAGACCTCGGTGCCAGCGGCATCACCACCAATCGCCCAGCCTACATTCGCCAAACACTCGAAGGCGGCAATTGAAAAGGGTCGGAATCGACGATTGGATCGAATCAGTCCAACGCAGCAAGTTGGATTACGTTTTGTTGACGAACGGTTTGCCTGGCTTTCCATTTAGAAGTGCCAACAGACTGCCGTTGATGTATTGAGCCCAACCGGCTTTGCAGGCTTCAAAACATTCGAGCTTGGGTGAAAGGCCTTCATGCGAAAGCTTGAGGCTTGTTCGGTCATCGCGGCGTTCGATTTCCCATCGCAGGTTCGTTCCGTTCCACTCCGACGGATTTTTCAGTTCTGCCAACGCCAGGTGACTGTCGATGCACTTCCAAATCACACGTTCACCGGGCGCCAGGTCTTCGACGCAAAACGTTTTGTGGCTGTCTTCAAAACGGACTTTGAATATGTCACCGATGGCACGTGTATCGCCCTCGATACGGTCGGACCACCAGCGACTTAGCCCCGATGTTAAGCATTCAAATACGTCTCCGGTGGAAGTCTGGCATTGAATCGACATTTCAAATGGTGATTCGGTTGCCACCAAACTTTCGCCACCAGCTTTCACCACGACACCGGATACCGCTTCGGCAAAGGCCGAAGCATCAAAAACAGGACGGATCTCGACCGTTCCAAGTTTCGCAGTTGGAAACAGCTTGGCGATCGATACCGCTTCGTCCAAATCTTTCACATCAATGACATAGCAACCGACAAGCTGCTCCTCGGTCTCTGCGAACGGCCCATTCGTCAAAAGCGTGTCGTCGTGACGCTCACGCAAACTGGTCGCTTTCGTCACCGGTTGCAAAGGGGCAGCGTTGACCAGCTTTTCTTGGTCGCTCAATTGGCGGCAAATCTCAACCGACTGGATCACACAAGCCTTGCGCTGCTCGTCATCCCAATCCTCTTCAACGCTATAGCTCAGCAGCATGTATTTCATTTTTATATCCGCTGATCGTATCGATAGGATGCCCTCGCCAACGCGAACGCTTTATTCGATAGTCAACACGGTCTATTGTAGAAATGTGATCACTGCATAGTAGGCACCCATTTGGTCTCCATCACTTGTTGTAAAGATAGGTGATAACTGGTGGGAACCAGCCTCTAGCTTGACGTTAAAACTGACTTCGACATCATCGTCCCCAACTGGTCTGGACTCTAAATCGGTGCCATTGATACGCAATACCGCATTTTTTACCGGCAGGGCGACGCCTTTTGCCGTGCGAAATGCCCGCGATGCTCCGGGAACGTTCTCACCCGCCGGTAAACCGGCATTGATAGGATGATCCGCTTCAACGGGCCATCGCCGAACACCAATCCGATACTCTCCCGGATTCACAACTTTAACAGCCCAGTGGCCGTCGTGAACTTTTACATTGTCAACGGATTCCGCAGCCGATTTTTGTTTCGGATTTTTGCTCGCTTCGGGACTCTTGGTTCGTGATTGGAAACCCTCGGCACCACGAATGTGCTGTTGGTTCCAAGGCGGCAAATCCGATTGAATCCAATCGTGACCGGTTAGCATGACGGTGGGGTGGTCAAAGTGGCCGAGGTAAATTTCGGTCGTCTGAGCGAAAGTCGGTTCTAGCTCGTCCCACCACCGATCATAGAACTCAACCATTTTTTTGAACTGCTGCGGATGCTGGCCAGCGACGTTTTGCTGCTGGCCCGGGTCGGCTTGCATATCATACAACTCCTTGCCGTTGATCAGCCGCCAGCGTTGGGACATCACCGCAGTTTGTTTCCATTTGATCGGGTCGCGAACTCGCTGGGAATCAGTCACCAAGAAACGATCGGGCCACGAATCGGTTTTTGCGGTCGGATCTAACAGCGCGCGAATCGACTGGCCGTCAAACTTGATTTCGCTGGGCGAAGGCGCACCAACCAGTTCCAGTAGTGTCGGCACAATATCAACGGCGTGGCATAGAATGTTGCTTTGATGTTGTTTGTTCCAACCCTTTGCAGGCCAATGCGCGATCAACGGCACCCGATGCCCGCCATCGTATTCGCTCCCTTTTGCACCACGCATTCCGGCATTAAAGATCTTAGCCCCCGTCGCTGTGCCATTGTCGGTTGTGAAAATCACCAGCGTGTTTTCCGCGATCCCTAATTCTTGTAACAGTTGTCGTGTCTTTCCGACGTTATCATCGATGTTGGTGATCATCCCGAAAAATGCGGCGATCGCGGGGGCTTGGTCAGCATACATGTCCATATACTGCTGGGGCGCGTGCAGCGGGCCGTGTGGCGCGTTGAGGCTGATGTAAGCGAAAAACGGTTCACGCTTTTCGGCTTTTGACCGAATGAATTGATTGGCTTGATCGAAAAATACGTCCGTACAAAAACCTTTGGCCGGAACGATTTCGCCGTTGAAAAAATAGCTTCCGTCAAAGTATGCGTTGTCCCAGACATCCGGCGTTTGCCCGACACCGCCTCCGCCATGGCGATAGACGTGCGTAAATCCGCGATCCTCGGCGCGATAGGGAAAGTTGTCGCCTAAATGCCACTTCCCAAACATGCCGGTCGCATAACCATGATCCTTCAATAATTGAGCGATCGTGACTTCGTTTTCGCGCAACATCGATCGACCATTGACCGTATGCCAAACTCCGGTGCGGTCTGTCCAGTGACCGGTCAGCAGTGCCGCACGCGTTGGCGAACAAGTGGGGGCGACGTGGTAATCGGTCAATTGAGATGATTCGCTGGCCAAGCGATCGATGTTTGGCGTCTTGATAATCGGATTGCCTGTATAGCCAAGGTCGCCGTACCCCTGGTCGTCGGTGATGATGAACACAATGTTCGGCTTATCCGCAGCGTGCAGAGGCCCAGTGGCAACCGGCACGACCAATGCCACGCACAGGCTGTATAAAAAGGCTTTCAATAACATGATGATGACTGTGTTACTCACGTGATAGAATTAGTTTCGTTGCATCGGCAGGGGCGATAAGCGTTGGTTCGCCACTGAGTAATTGATGCTTTATTAAGAAACGATCTGCCTGGATCAAGGTTTGCGTTCGCCACGGTTCTTTATTGAAGAAACTGTGGGCTTGGTCTGGCGCGAAATAAACTTCGATATTTTTATTACCCGCACTTTCGACTTTTTTATGCACCGCATCCCAGCCTGCTAACCAAGTATCCTTGGTACCAAAGAAAGCAATCGCCGGCGGCAGCTTATCATGGATAAAGCGACCAGCATCGACTTCCTGGTCGGCCGAATCATCCGGCGAAAATGCAGGGTTGAACCATAGGTATGCAACAACGGATGTATCGAAATCGGAAGGGTCGGCCGGATCGTTCAATCCCGGATTCATCGTTGCAAGTGCCGAGATGTGGCCACCAGCTGAACCGCCCCCAGTGATGATTCGCTTCGGGTCGATCCCAAGCTCATCTGCGTTCTGCTTGAACCACCCAATCGCACTCTTGGCGTCAGTAATGCAGACTCGCTTTTTCGTTTCGCCTTTGGGCAACTTGGCCGCGTCCGCTTTGCTGAGCATTTGATACTCGGCGGTGGCGCAAACGAGTCCCCGACTGGCAAAGTAATGACATGCGGCTTGAAACTGTTTCAAGCTGCCGCCGCTCCAGCCACCACCATGAAATAGAATCATCCCCGGAACACGTGCGGTTTTTGTATCGTGGCCGGGTGGGAAATAGATTTCCATACGACGCGGTTTGCCTGCCGACTCTTTGTAGATGAACGCTTTCCCCGCAGGGACGCCGGACGAATCTAAGCTCGTAATCGGTCCATCGGCCCAGACCACCACCGATGGCGTAAACAAGCAAATGATTAGAATCAACTTACCGAAACTCATTGTCACTCCAGGGTTCGACTAGCAGTCATAGACTACGGAATGACCAATCAATTTCTGGCGTAGTAACGAGTCCACAAACTATGGGGACTCGTTACCTCGTCCACTACCATTCCCGCCACTTAAATTTTGCTCGTTCCTAAGGGGATCGGTCGCCGTCGTGTCAGCCTATAGTACACGGTATCGACGCCATTGGCAAAGCAGCGACGGTCGGGGCACAGGCCGACCGAGGTCACAACCGAGACCCACCTTCGTTCGGCGACGATTGGGATTGCCCAGAATAGCATGGATTTCAGGGAAATTTGTAGCGGAAGTCGCGTAGACTTTCGGTGATATGACAACACCGAAACTCTTGGCGAGTTCCGCTACGCTAGGTCCATGCCCTTTGGGCTTGCCCCAACAACGTGTCAACCGGCTTGGAGTGCTTAGAAGAATGAATCCCGAATCCCAAGCATTACCCTGGCGAAGCCAGGTTTATGGTTTGTGTAGGAATCGATTCGTGCGATGGGTGAGGTTACGAAAATGCTCCCACGTGATACGACTCATCTGTTCGAGTGTGCAACGCCACGACCAATTTCCGTCGGCGATGCCAGGAATGTTCATTCGCGATTTGCTGTCGAGATTGAGCAGGTCTTGCATCGGTGCGATCGCGACCGCAGCACGGCTGGACCATGCCATATCGATCATGATTTCGGCAACTTCCGACTCAGAGCGTTCTTCACAACCGATATAACGCCAGAAGTACGCGCGGTTTTCGGGCGACAGTTCGTGATACCAGCCGCGTGATGTGTCGTTATCATGCGTGCCGGTATAGGCGATCATGTTTTCGACCGTGTTGTGTGGCAGGAACGCGTTTTGTTCGTCTTGATCGAACGCGAATTGCAAAACACTCATCTTCGGGAAGCGGAAATCGGCTAACAGTTGCCGCACGTCGTCGGTGATCGTTCCCAAGTCTTCGGCGACGAAGGGGAGTCCGCCCAATTGTTGTCGCAGTTCCGTAAAGAAGTCGGCGCCTGGGCCTTCAATCCACTCGCCGGTCTCAGCCGTCGGCGCTCCGGCCGGCACATGCCATGCGGCCGAGAAGCCACGGAAGTGATCGAGCCGGATGACGTCGTGATGACCGAGCAAAGAACGCAAACGGTCGATCCACCAATCGTAGCCGGTTCGCTTCAGTTCGGCCCAATCGTAAACCGGGTTGCCCCAAAGTTGGCCGGTGGCGCTGAAGTAATCGGGCGGCACTCCGGCGACCAATCTTGGTCGACGGTTTTCGTCAAGTTGGAAGATGTTTGGATGAGCCCACACATCAGCCGAATCGGCGGAAACGAAGATCGGTATGTCGCCAAAAAGTCTCACACCGCGACGGGCAGCGTGTTGGCGAAGTCGGCTCAATTGGCGAAAGCACATCAATTGTTCCCACTTCACCCGGCCGATCTCTTCGTTCAATTCGAGTCGGATGTGATCGAGCGCCGCGACGTCGCGTTTGACATATTCGATCGGCCAATCGACATAGCTGACACCGCCAAAGCGTTGCTTAAGAACGACGAACAAAGCGAAATCATCTAACCAACGCGATTCCGATTTGCTGAACGCATTCATCGCCGCAGTAAGCGCCGGAAAACCGCCTTCGGTGAAACGTTTCCAGGCAATATCCAACAACACTTTCTTATAGGGAATCACGCCGGCAAAATCGACGTGACCTTCGGGGAAGTGCAGTGACAGGCATTCGTCTTCACGCAACAGCCCTTCATCGATCAACCCTTCGGGGCTGATCAAAAGGGGATTGCATGCGAAGGTCGAAAGCGGCGTGTAGGGCGAATTGCCCGCACCGGTCGGACCGATCGGCAGGATTTGCCACCACGATTGACCACCATCGGCCAAGGTATCGATCCAGCGAATCGCTTCGGGACCAAAATCGCCGATTCCGAAACGCGACGGCAGTGATGTCACGTGCAGCAGAACGCCCGATGCACGATAGCCGGGCGGAAAAAGACACGACTGATCGGTGCTCACGACTTGTGCCAGTTTATTCAATGGGACACCACAAGGTTTCGAAAAATGTTATGAGATTTTGTGATTCGCAATTGATCGCGAAACGGATGAAGTTCATGAAAGGTTTTCAGAATCAACTGCGGCCAATTCGTTTTCGGCCATTTCATTTGATACCACCATGTCTTGTCCCCGCGGAAAGTATTCGTCGACCACGTGCAAGAAATCTTCGGGTGTGCTCACATGAGCGACGTGCGTGCGGAAGTGGCGTGCGCCTGGTTTTCCTTGGGCATAACAGCAGGCAAACTTGCGCATCAACACGGTTCCCTTTTGCTCGCCAAATCGTTCCACGACCAAGCGATAGTGGTTCAGCATGCAATCACGCTGCGTTTCCAAGTCGGGTTCCGATGGAACGGTTTCACCGCGAAGGGCCGCAGCCGCTTGGGAAAACAGCCATGGCCGCCCCAGCGACGCGCGGGCGATCATCACTGCGTCAACGTCATAGTTTTTGAAGGCGGCGACGACTTTGTCCGCTGAATCAAGATCGCCATTTCCGATCAGTGGAATCTTCTTTAAATGTTGTTTGATTCCCGAGATGCGATCCCAATCGGCGTTGCCACGAAAGAAGTCTTTGGCGGTGCGGCCGTGCACGGTTAGCGCCGACGCACCCGCCTCTTCGACCACTTTGGCGATTTCGTTGCAGTTGATCGATTCCGGCGAACAACCCAGTCGAATCTTTGCGGTAACCGGAGTCGGGTGACAAGCTTCGACCAAACGCGAGATGATCGCCGACATGCGATTGGGCTCGCGCAACAAGTAACTGCCGCTGTGTGCCTTTTCGGTCACTTGTTTAACCGGGCAACCGAAGTTGATGTCAACGACGCTGACGCGATACTCGTGGGCCAAACGACGACCAACTTTGGCCATCGTTTCGGGATCGTTATCCCAGATCTGAACCGCCAGGGGGCGAGCCTCTTCGGCAACGCCCCACAATCGGTCGGGATGTTCGGCTTCGTGTTCGTCCAGCCAAACGAATCCGCGGGCGTTGACCATTTCGGTTGCCAGCAAACCGGCACCGCCGTATCCACGAACGATTTGCCGAAACGCCGCGTTGGTGAACCCGGCCATCGGAGCTTGCAGAATCGGCGGATCGACAACGAGGTCGCCGATGTGGATCGGTGGTGGCGGAAATGGACGACTCACAAGGACCCTGGCTGGATGTGCGGTCAATAACAATCGGTAAGTACAATCGGTGTAATCATGGCGGCATTGGCAATGCGTTCAACCGTCATCACCGGCAAAGTGACTATTCTGGCGTGGCAACTGAATCGCTGAAAGGTCGGAAATGGACTGGATGATCCAGAATCGTCGCGATGTTATGTCACGGCTGGCAAGTTTGGCCTGTTGGGTTGAGTTGCGCGACGGACGTGATCACGAGCCGATGGACGTCGTTACGGTGCGAAAAAATCGCCGCTGGCGCCGCCTGATTTGGCGATCACGCGGACGTTTTGAATCGTCATCCCGCGATCGACTGATTTGCACATGTCGTAAACCGTCAAGCAACCGGCCATGACGGCGGTCAGCGCTTCCATCTCAACACCGGTTTTTCCGCTGGACCGCACATCGACTTCGCAGCACAGCGTGACATCGTTGCCGTCCATCGCGACAACCTTCGCCCCGTCCACGTTGTCAGCTTCAAAATCGAACCGCACATCGACCGCTTCGACTGAAATGCCGTGGCACAGCGGAATCAGCATCGGGGTCAGCTTCGTCGCTGAGATAGCGGCGATCCGTGCGATGGTCAGGACATCACCTTTTTTGGCGGTGCCGGCGCGGATCATCGCGGCGGTTTCTGGCCGCATCATGACGCAGCCCTTCGCCGTTGCGGTTCGCGTGGTGATCGGTTTGGCGGTGACATCGACCATACGGGCATTTCCGCCGGGGTCGAAGTGGTTCGATTGTGGCTTGCTGGGATCCATGGTCTGGCGAGTTCAAAGGGCCTGTAAGAAACGAAAAAACGTCGCGAGTCGCTTCTTGCGAAGCAACTCACGACGTTTTTAACGGTCGAGGCACGTTTGGGAACCTGTCGATCGGAGAACCGGATCAGACCAATTCTTTTTTGACGCCGATCAGCGTCCGGAGCCTTTCGGCCAACAGGTGTGCATCAAACGGCTTCTTGAACGTTTCGTTGATCGCCGATCGGTCAAAGCTCATCGGCTGGCCATCATCTGGCAGCAGGGCGATGAGAATCACTTCGGAGAAATCGACGTTCTTACGCAGGTTTTGGCAGATCTGCACCGATTCGACTTTTCCGATGGAGAAGTCGACGATGATGCAGTCTGGGCTGAAACTTTCGGCTTGAATACCGGCTTCGAAACCGCTAGCGGCCACAGCCACTTTGAACGATTTTTCGGGCGGCAATTCTCGCTTCAGGTTCTCGATCAGAACCTGGTCCTGGGCGACGATCAGGCATTTAGCCATCGCTTCGTCTTCCAGGTCGCCTAAAGGCATACCATGTTCTTTAAGGAACTTAATGAGGTAATCGCGCGGGATCCGGCGGTCTTGCGACCCCGGAATGCGATACCCTTTCAAACGCCCCGAGTCAAACCATTTGCTAACGGTTCTCGGGGCCACTTTACAGATCTTAGCGACCTGTCCAGTTGTGAAGACCTTCATATCAGGTGCTCCCAAACGCCTCGTTGATTCTTATCATAGCCGATGGTGCGTCGGAACCCATCAGCCTGTAGGCCCCCTGCTTGTCCTCGTTTTTGGTTACTCCCCAGAAACCCGATCGACCGTCTCGCAAAGCCGCACCGAGATGCAGCGATGGTTGACACTTGGACGACAAGAGTTTCCGGTCCGCTCCTGAACGAACGGTCCGCTTGGAAATCGGTGGGACGATTCCAAGAGTACGTGAGTGACGAGAACGACTGGGTCGGGGCCAGCCGGTTGCGTAATGCAACGCGATCCGGTTTGGAATCCTCGCGATGAAGAAAAATAGTAAACGGCTTAGCAACTTTCGCTTGATGTACGATCGCATTACGGTTGGCAGTGGGTCTGCCGCTCGCAATGGGCGTTTCGATATTCGGTTGGAAAATCGGAGCCATAAATCGTCAGTTAGGTGAACGTCACGTTTGCCGGTGCGATACTGATTGCCGACCGAAAATACTTCGGCCGGATGGGAGGAAGAACTGCGAACCGCCGTATCGCAACACATCCAATACCCCACGCAATCCCTTACGTCGGATATTGAGCCGTTGCTTGCGACGGTCGCCCACTTTCGCCAAACGCAACACAGAGGTGTCCGTTACGGCCAAAGAAGCGATTCCCAGAAAATCCCCCCAACATGAGCAGCCAAACGCCGCGAATACGAAAATCCCACCGGAGATTCGATACGAGCGACAGATGGTTACCCGAGATACTATGTCGAGAAAAATCGGTCGAAATCTTTAGTGCGTTTGAACGAGAACAAGCCGCAAATCCGCGATTCACGTCTTTCCAGGCTACTGGGACCGCTGAATTTCATCTTCTCTAACAAGATTTCCTCGTCCATTGACGTCCAAAGACCGGGGGCGTTTACCGAGAAAACCCCATTTACACGGGAAATTTGCATTTCTGGTGCGCTCGTGGCCTACTCAGTGATACGCTCTGGCCGACGCATCGGGTTCCAGAAGGTACGGAAAAAAATTTCACAATTCTGTTTGACTCCACCGCGATATTGGCGTTGACACCCGCCAGTACGACTTCGCAAGGCTCGATCAGGCCGCAGACTTTGCCAAACCCAAGCGACGCCCAGCAAGTTGGTCGCGACAGATTTGCACCAGCCCGCTTCGCACCTCTGGCATCACGACAACGATCAAGATCGATACGATCATCGAAGTCCAGGGCGGTAGGAACAACGCTAGCGGCAAAATAGAGACGCCGACCAGTTGCGAGTCGATCGGAAAGTCCAACCGACGCATCACGCCCAAAACACCGACCAGTACGACTCCGGTCGAAACAACGGTCGCCCAAACCGCCCCATGAAGTCCGAACGAAGGCAGCCACAGATAGTTTAAAACCAGATTCAACGCGATACCGACGGCCAAAGCATATCCGACCCACTTGCCCCGTTCATTCAACCAGACGTGCAATTGGCCCAGCGAAATCAGCGATCCCCAAATACAGATCACGAACGCGTGGGGCATCAATCGCAAGCCTTCACCATACCGCCCCTGCAGCAACGTGCCGAAGATCCAAGGAGCGAACATCAGCGTGATCGCGGCTCCCGCGGTGAAAAAAATCGTGGCAATCATTAAAGTTCGACGCAGCGAGTTCACCGACTCGCGCTGACGTCCCGCTTCCCAATCGGCTGCCAAATACGGCATCAGGATCCCCGCATACATCAACGCGACGTTACCGATCAAAGTCGGCACCAACCGGCCGCTGTGGTACTGGCCCACTGCCGCTTGTGCGATCGCTTCACCTCCAGCGGTGTAATGCAGGATCATGTATCGATCCGCCAACTCAAACAGGTTGGTCAACAGATTGATCGTCCACAGCGCGATCGCATAGGGAATCAGGCTCTTCCACATCGAACGCGAATCAAATGAGACGTTACCAACCGGCAGCCCGCCCCAACCTTCGCGAAGAACCCACAAACCGGGCAACATGCCGACGATCGTCGAGCCCCCAAAGCAGACCAACAGACTGACAACACCGCCACCGTAGGCGAGTGCAACGATCGACGATGCGGTGAACCCAACACCTTGGATGAACTGCATGATCGAGTTCAGACGCACTTGCCGCAGCGATGAGACTAGGTCGAGCGTAAAGTTAAACGCGAATAACGTGAGGATTGCGAACGCTAAGGCGGCGATCAACAGGTTATCCGAAGGGCTGCGGAATACCAGCCATCCGAACGCTTGCGGGGCGATCGCCATCGATATAAATACTAATCCGCCGCCGATCGAGACACCCCAGACGACACGTTTGATGAACGCCGGTAGTTGTCCGGCCTGGCGATACCGCTCCACAAACCGTGGCATCGCACCGGACAACCCGAGCATCATCACCGGCGCGATCAGGATCAGAAAGCCGAAAGCCATCGCCCATTGGCCGACGCTCGTGTCGTCCATCATCCGGCAAAACCAAATGCCGCGAAAAAAGCCGAGGGCGCGTTGGATTAATGTCAATCCCAGCATCATCAACATGCCGCTGGCAAGCGAGTCAGCGACGAATGACGATTCCGGTTCAGTCTGAGACGAATGCATGAAGTAAGGCTAGAGTACTGACCTGTGGGGACGTCAACGGGTTGTGATGAAACATCACAACACCCGCCAACTCAACGACCTGTTGGATATCGAACCGATCTCAATCACAAAATGTGGCTTACGATCCCAGCGATGGAATCGATTTAGCAATGCGGAACAAGGAACCGCTTCCCGTCGCTGCGGATCGCATCAGTCATAACGACAAATGCGTTACTGTTTAACCGCAGGCCGACTGCCTTTTCATACCCCACAAGTCATCATGTATCGCTCCCCTGCCAGCTCGTCTGGCAGGAAGCCAAGCTTGGCAAGCTAGGCACATTCACCCACGAGACGAGCTCGTGGGGGTCAAAAAAGATCTCGGGTAGAAAAGGCCGATCGCCGGTTCAGTAAGAGCCAGTGACAACCAGCGAACTCACAACCCTACTCAGGTTGCGTTTGGCTCGGCGTTTCGGACACCGGTTCGCTGACGGGCTGATCACCGACACCCTCCACAGCGTTCACCTCGGGCCGTGCTGCAGGCAATACCGCACTTCCGCTGGACTGGAAATACTTAAAATATTCCGAATCGCCGCCCAGCATCATCGTGGTGCCGCGACCGAGTGCTTTGGAATAACTTTCTAAGGTTCGATAGAACGCATAAAACTCTGGGTCGGCACCATAAGCCTCATTGTAAATCTTGGTCGCCTCGGCATCCGCCATCCCGCGAATGACATCGGCATCGCGTTCCGCCTCGGATTTGATTTCCAGCAGCAAACGGTCGGTTTCGCCTTCGATCTCGGCCGATCGTCCCTGGCCTTCGCTGCGGAACTGTTCGGCGATTCGCTGACGTTCGGCGATCATACGTTCAAAAACTTGTTGTTGAACCAGTTCCACATAGTTGATCCGTTTGATGCGAATGTCAACCAATTCGATTCCGTACTGAGGCATCTGCTTTTGCGCGGTTTCAAGGATCGACTGGACCAATTCCTCGCGACCGGCTTCGACCTTCTGCAATAAGATTTCCTCATCAGCCTCGGCGGCCATCGCTCGGCGCAGGTCCTCCTGCGAAACCTTCCAGTCTTTCGAACGAACGATATCAACCAGCGAGCTTGACGCGATCTTGTCACGAACGACCGAATCGAGGATGTCGTTCAAGCGACTCTGCGCACCAAACTCGTTTTGGACACTCTGCAGATACTTCAGCGGGTCGACGATACGCCACCTAGCTGTCGTATCGACCGAAATGAATTGCTCTTCGACCGTTGGGATTTGATTGGGATCGCCATCCCATGAAAGCAATCGTTTATCGAAACGACGGATTTCTTGGATGAAGGGGATGCGGAAGTGCAGGCCTGGTTCGGTCACCGGTTCGCCCACGGGCGCGCCAAACTGAACGACGATCGCTTGCTCCGCTTCGTCGACGGTATAGATCGATGCGAACAACAGAATCGCGAGGACCAAGGTCGCCAAGACGATCAGCGCCGCCTTTGCTTGGCCAGAACGAAGGTTCGCACCGCTGGAATTCGTATTCTCAAGGGTCATGCTATCGGTACTGATAAATGGGTTGATCGATTGAGTCGGTAAGTGCTGTGAAGCCCGGATGGGAGCGATTGGTTTCATCGTTGACCTGCGGTTCGCGGCCTCGACATCTGGCCGCCGGTTGATGAAGCAGACGCCGGCGATTGAGGCGTCGCCTGTGGCGCCAGGACCGCAGGCGATGGCACGTTGGCGTCCAAGTTCATTAGCGGGATGGGACTGGTTTGCCCCGGTTCAACAACGATCACTCGCCCCAAGCTGGGCATGACCGAATCGATCATTTCCAAATGCATACGGCGCCGCGTTACTTCTGGCGAATTGCGATATTCGTCGGCAATCGCCTTGAATCGAGCGACTTCACCGGTTGCTCGATTGACCCGCTGGGCCCGATACCCTTCGGCCGCTTCGATCAACTGTTTGGCTTCGCCGCTGGCGCGAGGAACCATTTGATTACGTCGCTTTTCGGCCTCGTTGATCATCCGTTCCTTTTCCTGTTCGGCTTGATTCACCTCGTTAAATGCCGGCTTGACGGGGTCTGGTGGCGTCACGTCTTGCAATTCAACCGTGCCGATCGTGATCCCCATGTCGAACGAAGTCAAAATCTCTTGCAATTCTTCCTTCGCGGTTGTCGCGATCTGTACGCGTTTGATGGTCAACACGTCCGATCCGAGCGAGTTGCCGACGATCCGTCGCATCACCGCTTCGGAAGCATCGCGAATCGTCTGTTCGATGTCGCGAACCTGGTGAAGGTATTTGTTGGGATCATCAACGCGATATTGGACGACCCATTCGACGTCGACAACCTTCAAGTCGCCAGTCAACATCAACGATTCTTCTTGGCGACTGAAACCCTTGTCGTATTCGGTCGCCGAGTTTCGCGAACCGCCAACGGTGCGAAAGCCGAATTCCTGCTTCAACACCCGCGCCGTTGGCACAAACGTTTGCTGATCAATTCCGAACGGCAGCTTAAAGTGCAACCCCGGCGGCTTAACCGCAACGACGCGGCCAAACCGCTTTACCACCGCTTGGCCTTCAGGCTGGACGGTGTAGTAAGAGGTCATCGCTCCCCAAACCAACAGCAAAAATACCCCAAACACGATGATGGACCCGAGTCCACCTTTCCAATTCGTGTTCTTCCAATCGATCTGCGATACCCATTCTTCAATCGGATTATTGTCTCGCGGCCCGCGGCTCATGTTCAGCTCTCATGCGTAAACGGTCTGTTAAGTCACACCCGTCAAAAAACGATGCGCTTCACCTAGCCTACGCTCTAATTGCTGACGCGTCCAATCGATCACCTGCCGGTCGACCGGCCTATCCGTTTGCGATCGCAGCCACGATCCCCATGACAATCAGCACAATCAATGCGATCAGGAAAGCCCAAACGACCCACGATGTGCGATACTTGATATCCGGTGTTGCTGCACGCACTCGTGCATACTCCGCCGAAAAGACAAACTCGCCCTTTTTACTGGCCAGCAAGTAAAGGAAGTACGCACTGATGATTGTGCCAATGGGAATACCCAGCAATCCGATCACTGAAAAGACAATCGCGACAGTTCGCACAGCAGGATTCAACAAACGTAATCCTCGCCCCATCCAGTATTGAAGATAGCTAATCGCCAGACCCAATAAACCAATAAAAAGACTTGACGCATCGTTAGCGTTGCCTTGTATCATCGAGACAATGCTGATTCCGATCAACAAAAAGCATCCGAAAAAACCGAAAAAGGCACCAATCAAATAAAGTGCACCAATTCCCTGAATCGACGCTTCATGACTGAGGTACTTGTTGCGTGTTTCGACGTCAGAAGCGCTGCCCATCGGCAGGTTCGTTGTAAACTCCGTCGGTGCATACGGATTCTGTGACGCTGCCGAAGTGTCGGGAAAATCGGACCAGGGGGAATTACTCATTTGTGATCTTGAGGAGGTGCAAGATGATTCAAATAGTCGACGTCTTCGATAACGCGTCGAGACTGCGGAGAATTGTAACGCGCCCCCCGGGTAGCGTGTCGGTAGTCAATAGAAAAACTGCCTGGCTATCAGCGAAACTTGATCGAATCGATATTCATCAAACCGCCTCGATTTTTCTCGTTCTTAAACACCAAGAACAACGCGTCACGGCCCGTCGTCTCTACCAACGGAATCTCCAGTTCGAAGAAATCGTCCCAACTGCCATTCACCTTCACTTCGCCCGATCCGATCAACTGGCCATCGGGCTTGCCACGCCGAATCTCAATCACGCCTCCGGCACCCGCACTGGTCACCCGCGCGACAATCGCTTTCAAGCCGTCGAGCGTGATTCCATCAAACTTCAAGAAGGCATCATGATTGATCGCACCCATGAACTTGCCCCCTTCGGCCTTGGCTGAACCGAGCGGTTGTGTTCCTTGAATCTGATCCGCCGCTTCGGCCTGGACATGGCGACTGCGCAGCATCACCGAACCGGTGCCGATCAAGGCGGGAATCTCACCACGCCCCAAATCGGTGTAATTCGCCTCCAGCTTTAGGCTGCCGCCGACATCGCCAATCGCAAGCAGATTGGTAAATCCTTGACCGCTGGGGTTTGATTTGTCGGCCGTCACCGAAAATACATACTCGACCATTTGCATCACTTCGGATTCGGTGTGTTGTTGGTGCGGCAACATACCGATCTTGCCCCACACGCCCGTCGATCCGTCACGAACTCGCTGGGCCGACTTTTCCAACTGATGCGGTTGGTCGCGATACTTGTCAGCGATTTCGACAAAGCTGGGGCCAACCAAACGTCGGTTGGTCGCGTGGCAATTCAAACAATCACTCTTGCGAATCAAGGTCAGCCCCGGCGACTCGGCAATCTTGTCGCTGAGATTCGCCACCGCG
>DIUH01000317.1 GCA_002428205.1 Planctomycetaceae bacterium UBA6163 | reverse complement strand
GGTCGCTTGATTTTGTATTCACCTAAATCGACCGTCGATAACAGACCGGTTTTGGGATCAAACTTTCGCACTGCATCGTTGACGTCATCGGCCAAATAAATCTCGCCTGATGGGCCAAAGCAGAGGTGCTTGGGGCCATTGAGTTGCGAATCATTGACCCCGCCGTCGACCAATCCCGCTTTACCATTTCCGGCCACGCGAACGATTTTGCCTTCGCGATCGATCTTCCATAGCATGTGGCCGCCGCGCGAGATTACATACATCTCGCCTTCGGCGTTTTCGATCGCGCCACGGGGATCGACCAACGGCGATTCGCTCGCCAGTGCACCATCGACGGGCGTACCGCGTTTTCCGTTACCGGCGACGATGGTGACCAAGCCACTGGCGAGGTCGATCCGGCGAATGACATGGTTGCCGATGTCGGCGACCAGCAGCGAGGTATATCCCGGCGAAGCCATCACGCAAATGGGCTGATTGAAAGTCGCCACATCAACGGAAACCTTGGGTGCGGCTGGCCCCTGTTTCCCGTTACCCGAAAAGGTCGAAATCGTCTTTTCCAGCGGATCGTATTGACGAATCGTGTGATTCAAATGCTCTGACAAAATGATTTTCCCGCTCGGCAGGATCACCAAATTGTGCAACTTGTTGAACCGCGCATCCATCGCCTTGCCGTCGATATAGCCTTGTTCGGGGCCGCCAGCGACATGCTGCAATCCGGTGCCTTCGGACCAAGTCAGCACTCGACCACCGGTATACTCGACGATCACCATCGTCCCTTGGGCATCGAACTCCATCGCAAACGGTTCGACCAAAACGCTTTTGGCTGAACTGGGAGGCACCGGTTCGGGCGGGCCGATTAGGACTTCGACTTCGGCCGCACCGATGGCTGTGGCGCTTGCGATGACTGAGGCCAGCAAAAGCAAGGTTGAAAAACGATGTGAGAACAAACGCATGGTGGGACAGGCTCCGGCGATGGACAAGTTGAAAATCACTGGTAGGAACTTTTGGCAAAGTTCACCCAAGATAATCGCTTAGCCGCGCCAGTGCGACAATGCTTC
Source organism: Planctomycetaceae bacterium UBA6163 (assembly GCA_002428205.1). Classification (GTDB taxonomy): domain Bacteria; phylum Planctomycetota; class Planctomycetia; order Pirellulales; family Pirellulaceae; genus UBA6163. The sequence goes on along the minus strand of DIUH01000317.1, from coordinate 4,750 downwards.
GGTTCAAGCTTTAGGCATTGGCGCGTTTCCACCACGCCCACCACGGCGACTCCGGCTCGACAGGTTCCGCCGGGGTAAAGTTGTTGGGCGGCAGTTCGGCAGGATCGCTTGGCGCAAGCTTGTCGTCGCGATAATAAGTTCGCATCGCTTTGGGCAGCGGGTCGATCGCCAAGCCGCAGGTAATGAACTGGCTTGACTTGGCGGCTCTGAGCAGCGAGACGCATGCGCCGTAATCGCCACCGGTCAGCCCGACGCCAGCAATCAAACCGCTGACCGTTGCCGGCACGATCGCACGCTTATCTTCGTGGCCGGGACGAAAGCGGCTGACGCGAATTTTGGTCGGGTCGTCTTTTTCGGGGCGGACGATCAAACCGCCGGGCCCCATTAAGAAGTCTGCTATTTGAATTGGTGCGTCTTCGCCAAAGCAGGCGATTTCTGGACGATCGGCGGTCGAAACCGCAATAAACGCTGGCCCTTCTGATGCGATGTTATAGAAATCGACGCTGCCCATTTTCACCGGTCGCATAACAACTTGGCCATCGGGGCGGCGTCGGATCGATCGAAGGGCACCATAGCGTGTTTCAATACTTATCTGATTTGTAAGGCGTTGCAATGCATCAAGCGACGCTCGGCCATCCATTGCTTCCAAAGCGATCAGCGATGAATGGCGAAACGCGGCTTGGTCTGCTGCGGCACGCTCAAGCGGTTCAATCGCTTCGTTGCGATCCAGATAGGCCAGCGCTTCGGCAGCGTAAAAACGGATCTCTGCATCAGGGTTTTTTAACGCCTCCAGCAGCGTTGGGACCGCCGGTTCGCCCAGCGCCTCGAGCTGCATCGCAGCATCGGCCGCTGTAGTCGGTTCGCTCATCTTCTTGCCCAGATCGATCAACCGATGTTGAGTATCAGTGGCAAGTCCGGCCGCGACTACATTTCCGATCACTGCCATCATCCGGTGAATGTTGCGTCGATAGCGGGGATGAACTCCGATTTCAATAAAGTCATCTTCACGAGCGGTGGCAATTCCACCGCGGGTCGCCCCGTCGAAATAGTAAAACCGTTGATTGATCGCTTCAGCCAATTTGGCTGAAAGTTTGACGTGCTGGTATTCGGGGCGGATTACCAGTCCCAATTTTCGATCTTGTTGAATCCGGCCACCGGCTAGCACCACACCCTCGATCTTCAGGCTCATGTCCTCGCCGCCTTCGGAATCGGCACGCGTGAAAACTTGTCCGGTACCAACGACCAGCACGTCGCTGCGACGCACCATGCCCGACAAGGTTTGTTGCTGGCGCAAACGTGTGTCCATTAACCAGCCGCCGTGCAAGTCGGTGGCACTGGTTTGGGGCGGGCTGATGATTCGCAGATCGATCGGGTCGCCGCGTCGCACCCCCGGCGGAATAATTGCCTGGACGCGCACCAGTGCGGTCTCGGGCAGTTCTAAAAACTGGTTCGGGTCCGGCACCTCGTGCTTCTTCATCTCGTCGATCAATTCGTCGCGCAGCCCCGACGGTGGTACGCTGCCACCGGTACCCGCCAAGCGATTGATTGCTGCCACACCTTCGACCGAAACGAATGTCAACCCATGAGGCACTACGGCTTGGCGAACCAAGTCGGGCATGTCAGGAACTTTGAGTAATTTGTCGAGATTCGAGTTGGTGTCTTCCTTGTCCTTCCACGGATTCATCACGTTGCAGCCCGTGGAAACCAACCCGCCGCTTAGCGTTGCGGTGATTAGTAGAGTGACAAAAGCACGTCGCTGTAGGCGATTGGACGCCACTGTGTCGTGATTGGTAGAGCAATCGAACACGCGGGTCGTTTCGGAAATCGTGCGGTGAAATCGCGTGAGCTTGGCAGGTTTTGTCACTGTCTTTAGCCGTCAAAAGAAACAATTCCGACGCCAGCGGTGCGGAACGATAGCGGCTCCGCCGAAATCCAACCGCCGGCTATAACCCGTGGATACGATTTAAGAGCCAATAGTTGCAAGACGAATGTGGTCCAGGCAAAGCCCGCAACCGGCAAAATGCTGCCACACTCCCGAAATGCCAAGAGGTTCCTTTGGGGGAACTAGAGATCGTTCCCAAGTAGATCCCACTAGGGCCAAGGGCTGGGTGATTGGGGGCCATGTCCCCCCTTGGGGGATTACCGATTCGCGGTCCAATGCTTACCCGCTAATGTTAGGTGTCAGGTCGGTAGCCGCCAGGTCGGTGGCAGACCGCTGCGGCTTCCGCTGGTTAGGTGTCTTGGTTGTTGTGGAAGGGAAAAACAGATCGATTTGCATTGAGTGAGCGGGTTGCAATCCGGTTGCGCCAGGCCGGTTCCCGTCTGCGCTCGCGCCCCAGGTTTCGTCTAATACGCGGAGAGTGGATTCGCCAGCCTGGGGGAACCGTGTGTGCAGAGACAACGAGCCTGTCGGGCATTTTGCCGACCCACCAATCTGGTTGAATGCTAAGTGCCTTTCGCAAATTCGCACGATGAAAAGAAGCACTGTAACCGCTGATCGCTACGCTGGCTGATGGCTACTGGTCACAAGTGCTGCTCGCCGAAAACTCGCTGGCGTGTCTCATCGCGGCAAGCGACACTCGTCTCTAATGATTATGGTTTGACGCTCAGGCTTTAATTTTTTAGAACGTTCCCAGTGGCGGGCGACATCAATCGGAGATACCCGTTGGCAGCGTCAAACAGGTCAATGTGCATGCCTGCGTCAAGATACCGCTGCCCGTTGCTGATCACAGAATGTCGATGATGGTGTAGGATCAATCGGCTAGGGGAGAAGCGTCCGAGATTCCTCGGTGGAACTCCTCCGACATACGCATTTTTTCGGAGATCGATACAGATGGCTACTGCCGTCAAAGAGGCAAATGAGCTGGACGTACCCAGCCACCAGAGCATCGGTGAACTGGAGACTTATCAATACAACGATTCGATTACACGAATGTTTGCTTCGGCGACCGTGTTGTGGGGTGTTGTGGCGATGTTGGTCGGCATTATCGTCGCCTTATTGATGGTGTTGCCCAAACTTTTCTTCGAACTCGGGCCGTACGCCGAAGTGCTGACGTTTGGTCGGTTGCGTCCGCTGCACACCAACGCCGCCATTTTCGCGTTCGCGGGCAACGCGATCTTTGCCGCGATTTATTACAGCACCCAGCGGCTGTGTAAGTGCCGGATGTGGAGCGACACGCTCGGCGTGCTGCACTTTTGGGGGTGGCAACTGATCATCGTCGCTGCCGCCGTCACGTTGCCGCTGGGGATCACTCAAAGTAAAGAATATGCCGAACTGGAGTGGCCGATCGATATCGCGATCGCGGTCGTCTGGGTCGGATTCTTTGGTGTCAACTTTCTGATGACGTTAGTCACCCGGCGCGAACGTCATATGTACGTGGCACTTTGGTTTTATATCGCCACCATCGTCACCGTAGCGCTCCTGCATGTTTTCAACAACTTGGTCGTCCCGATCGGTTTGTTTAAAAGTTATTCGATTTATGCGGGTGTCCAAGATGCGTTCATGCAGTGGTGGTATGGCCACAACGCCGTTGCGTTTTTCTTAACGACACCCTTCTTAGGGTTGATGTATTACTTTCTGCCCAAGGCGGCCGAACGACCGGTCTTTAGTTATAAGCTCAGTATTTTGCACTTCTGGTCCTTAGTGTTTATCTACATCTGGGCTGGCCCCCACCACCTGCACTTCACCGCGCTGCCCGAATGGGCTAGCACGATGGGGATGCTGTTTAGTCTGATCCTGTGGATGCCGTCATGGGGCGGGATGATCAACGGCCTGCTGACGCTACGCGGTGCTTGGCACAAAGTGACCACCGATCCGGTGCTGAAGTTCTTTGTTGTCGGGATCACGTTTTATGGTATGGCGACATTCGAAGGGCCACTGCTGAGTATCAAGAGCGTCAACGCGCTGTCGCACTACACCGACTGGACGATCGCTCACGTTCACTCCGGCGCATTGGGCTGGAATGGCATGATGACCTTCGGGATGTTGTACTGGTTGCTGCCTCGGTTGTTCCAGACGCCGCTGTGGAGCACACGATTGGCGACATGGCACTTCTGGCTCGCTACCATCGGTATCTTGTTGTACATCGTTCCGATCTATGCCGCCGGTTTGACCCAAGGTTTGATGTGGCGAGAAATGGACGAAATGGGTCGCTTGGTCTATTCGGACTTCATTCTGACGGTACAAAAAATTGTTCCCCACTGGCGATTCCGAGTCGTTGGCGGCGCGGTCTTTTTTGCCGGCATGGTCATGTTGGCGATCAACTTCCTGATGACTTGGATGTCTCGTCCTAAGACGTATGAGGATCCGGTTTACTCTGCACCGCGATTGGGTCCCTATGTGGAACCGCGAGCAACGGTTGCGGCCAGCCACCTGAAGGACGCGCCGGTACTGGAAGTCGGCAAGAAATTGGATGTGTGGGCGCGGATGGATTGGCACCGCCAATGGGAACGAATGCCGGTGAAGTTTACGGTGCTGACACTCGCCGCCGTTGTCATCGCCAGCTTGTTCGAGATGATTCCGACGTTCTTGATCCGCAGCAACGTTCCGACGATCGCTTCGGTCAAGCCTTACACGCCGTTGGAGTTGGCTGGACGCGACATTTATGTTGCCGAAGGTTGCTACAACTGCCATTCGCAAATGATTCGCCCCATTGTCGCTGAGACCAAACGGTATGGCGAATACAGCAAACCGGGCGAGTCGATCTACGACCGTCCGTTCCAATGGGGCAGCCGACGTATCGGTCCCGAC
>DIUH01000002.1:4894-5599 GCA_002428205.1 Planctomycetaceae bacterium UBA6163 | reverse complement strand
AGCGACGCGATTAGTTCAGCAACCACAAAAAACCTTTGCAGCAACCAGCGGTTGATATCGTGTAAATCGAATCGTTATACCGCTTTCCCACTAAACACGGCATTCCTAATCAGGATTTCGACCGCGTCTTGCGTTCGCTTACGAATCGACTTTGCGATCAGTGGCGAAAGGACAAGCCAAGGCGCGACAGGCAACATCGATCCTCCGAGCACCAGCAACATCCATTTCCAGCCTTGGATTGCACCGATACCAAAGCCGACGCCAGACTGCTGGCCAATAAGCAGACCGCCAACGATACTAAAAAAGAGACCAAGCCCCAAGCCAAGCAGCAACGGATAACGCACCAAACACCGCTGCATCGAATCGACACCGCCAAGTTCGGCGTGTGTATTGATCGTGTCATCGGTGAGGTGCAACGTGATTTTCGACGCGCCCAGGAGCGGGTTTTGCCGCGTACTGTTTAACCCCGGGCCAGTCAATGAAACCGAAGTCGTATTCCGATGAGTGATTGCGAACCCATTCTGGGTGAGCGTTGAAATTGGCGATTGCAGAACGCCGTTGGACCAGCCTTGCGTCGCACTGGAAGTTGTGAAGGTGGTCATTGGTGTCTCCAAAACACCCGCGAGGTTGTGTATGCATTGACTGGTTAGATAAGCAGGTCGGCACAAAAACTTCGGCAAAACAAAATTAGCCGCATCGCGTTAG
>DIUH01000002.1:0-4887 GCA_002428205.1 Planctomycetaceae bacterium UBA6163 | reverse complement strand
AGCATACAAAGGTCTTTGGAGACGTACCATTCATTCCCAGAACAATTTTTGCGGACGAACGATCTCAACCCGACTGAAAAGATCGCCAACCAAGCCCTGCCGCGAGCGCCTTAAACGCCATTGTTGTGCGGGGCCAATGGCGTGATGTGTTGTTGCGGACCAACCGGTTTGCAGGGCGCATGTAGCGAAAAATTTATTGTGCCGACTTTACGCAACCAAAGCCGAGTGGCATCACGACTGGACACGCGATTGCACAAACGGGCACCGAACGGCCCAAGTGCCTATCGCACTATCGGGCCCGTTTTGATACTACACATTTAATCATTAAACGTAATCATTAAATGCTGACCAGGCTGGCTAACGGTCCCAAGGTGGAACCGCATTTGTGATTTTGTTGATTTTTTTGTGGCATCGCATTCAGAGAAGATTGGCAGTGGACCAACGCTCTGCTCGCCTATGGGTCAACTCTCCCAAACGAGAATGACGCCATCTCAAGTGCGGCGCGTCGTCTTGGTCTGTTGCGCTTTCACGTACGGATCGGTATCCGCAGAGGATACATCCGCAGTCGACACTCCAGGGGCTTGCCCACGAACCCGTCCAGTTGTCGCGGTGGTTGAAGTGCTGGTTGGTTGCGAATGCATATCATACGCACCCCACTCTTTAAACACCTGACGCACCTCGTCTTCGCGGCCCATTGCCGTTGCGGTCACAATGGTTTTTCCAGCGCGATATTCGCTTTCATAAAACTCCGCTTCATCCTTTGAAATGCCCAGTCCGATCAAACCACCTGCAACACCAGCGGCAGCAGCGCCGGCTGCGGCACTGGAAAGAATTGCTGCGAGTGTACCACCAGCGATCGCTGGACCGATCGCTGGGATCGCTCCGGCAACGATCCCCAAACCCCAGAGCGCACCAACTCCCGCCCCGGCAGCCAAGCCGGTTGCGGCACCCTCACCGGCATACGACTCCGATTCCTCGTCATCGATTCGATGTGCCCGACCATCCGTTTTTTGTGAATAATCGTGCCCCGCAACACCGATTTGAGCGTCAGTGAGCCCACGTTTCGCGAGTTCCTTGACCGCCCCTTGGGCGTCTTCGGGGGTTTCAAAAACTCCAACAATTGTACTGTTCATATTTGCGGCCATGATTTAGCTCCCACGTGAAGTTCCCCAACAGGCGTCCGCCACATGACGTGCCTTGTCGGCTAAACAAACATCTTGCAACTCAAACGTTGCGTAGAACCGATATTGCAAATGCTGGGCCGGAAACTGGCGGCTGGATTGCAAAAATGCCAAAGACAAAATAGCACTGCCAATCGGCCTAGATCATGACTACTTGCCGAACTCTGGATAATGGCACCCGACATGCAATCCGCCGCCAAGGGGTGGCAATTCATGGAACGTAGAGCCGGCACAGCGAATGATACTGCGATTGCTTGGAGTCTATTCGCAGGTCATTAGCCGCTTTGATATCAACCCCTTTCGGCACCAACCGCGGCTCACTTCGGAACTCGGATGCCATTAAAAATTTTCGGACAGGTTTATAGTTTTACGGATGCGGTCACAGTCAACCCAAGAGTATGCACTAACACGATACCGACGCCAGGAAATATTAAAGGTCACGGTTAAAACATTAGACGTGCGAACTACAGATAACCCGATCTGCAGGTTAAATTCCTCGCTTAAGGCCCAAGCGATTCATGGTTAAATTGGTGTTCAATCTCTTGGTCGCGCAAGCCAGGAATTGAACAAGCGAACGTGGGCACCAGCGCCCGCTTACCACACAAGCCAAAGTTGCCGCTTTAGTGACTTGATTGCGCCTGGTGAAAGTGGATGACCCCCAAGGCAAGCACTGGCATCCAGCGCAAATCGCTATTGACCTCCCATTGATACGGCGTCACCGCAAAGACGCCAGAGCCCAACCGTCGCCGGACTCGCATTTCCACCACCGTCGCTTCTCGTTCACTACGGCTTACTGATCGCCCCCGAAACCGGGAGTATTGATGATTGGGTCGCGCTCCACTGCTTGAGATTTCGGGCGATGACGGGTGGCCTGCGAATGGGTTGCAGTTTATAACATAGACACGTGATGGCAGTACGATTCTGCCCACTGCCGCAGGAAGTCTTCCCGAAACTCGCAACAAACATGACCACTGAGCAGCGGTTGGAAAAAAGCGATTGGCATACTGAGCAAATCGACAGCGTTTTCGTAAGGCTGCAGAGCCAGCGGGAAGGATTGTCGCAGCGGGAATCTCAATCGCGGCTTGATCGGTTCGGTGCCAATGTATTGCCTGAGCAACGACCGCCGACATGGTGGATGATTTTTTTGCGGCAGTTCTATAACCCGTTAATTTTTGTCTTGGGTGCCGCGGCAATGGTCGCCATTGCCATCGGTGACTGGACCGATGCCGGGTTTATCGCTGCTGTGCTTCTACTGAACTCCGCGATTGGCGGTTATCAGGAATGGCGTGCTGAGCAAAGCAGTCGTGCATTGCAAAAAATGTTGCACGTTCGCGCAACCGTGCTCCGCGACGGAACGACCCGCGAAATGGATGCCGAGTTGGTTGTGCCCGGTGACGTGGTGTTGTTGGAGTCGGGTAATCGTGTGCCAGCGGACGCACGGTTGATGACCACCCAATCTCTGCAGATCGATGAATCGTTTTTGACCGGCGAATCGGTTGCTGTCACCAAAGATTCAACCTGGATCGGACCACTCGGTGCGAGCGTCGGCGATCATCAGAATATGGCTTATGCCGGTGCGGTAGTGACCCGTGGTCGCGGCAAGGGTGTGGTGGTTCAGACCGGCGCAAGCACTTTGGTCGGCCAATTGGCCGAGTCGGTGGCGGGCGCCGAAACGGGCACCGCGCCGCTGCTGGAACGCATGGAGGGCTTCGCGCGTTTGATTGCCATTATTGTGCTCATTGTTGCGGCAGTGATTGGCGGCGCTGGCGTTGTGATTCATGGCGTTGGTGAACTTAAGAATATCTTTTTGTTTACCGTCGCACTCGCCGTTGCGGCGATTCCCGAAGGATTGCCTGCGGCATTGACTGTTGCACTTTCGATCGCGACGGCGCGGATGGCCAAGCGTGGCGTGATCGTTCGGCGACTGGCCGCTGTTGAAGGTTTGGGCAGTTGCACTTTGATCGCCAGCGATAAGACCGGAACCTTAACTTGCAATGAGTTGACGATTCGCGTTGTCGTCTTGCCCGATGACACGCGGGTTGAAGTTTCTGGCGAAGGGTTCGAACCGATTGGCGAAGTAACCATCGACGGTCAAGTCGTTTCGTTAAACAACCAAGACGACCTGGGCAAACTGGTGCTCGCAGGCGTGCTTTGCAATGAAGCCGATTTGTATCGCCACGAAGATAAATGGAAGTGGCGAGGCGACGCGACTGATATTGCGTTACTGGCACTCGGCGAAAAACTCGGCGAGTCGCGCGACAGACGACTGCGTGAGTTTCCGCTGGTGCATCAGATCCCTTTCGAAGCAGAGCATCGATATGCCGCGACCTATCACCGCGACGGTGGTCAAACTCGGCTGTTCGTGAAAGGGGCGGCGGAACGGGTATTGGAAATGAGCGAGTTGTCGCCACAGCGTCGTGCGGAGCTTTCGCAGACGACGGAATATTTGGCGAAAGACGGATTTCGCGTATTGGCATTCGCATCGGGAACGGTGGTCGGTGATGTCGATCCCGATTCGCCAGTGGAAGAATTGCATGACTTGCAGTTTCACGGTTTTATCGGAATGATCGATCCGCTGCGTCCTGGCGTGGTCGATTCGATCGCCGCCTGTCATCGAGCGGGGATTCGTGTTTGTATGGTAACGGGCGATCACCCGGTTACCGCATCGGCGATAGCGAGACAATTGGGAATCGCCGATCAGGATAATTGCGCGATCACCGGGGTGGAATTAGAAGGTTTAGACGAAGCAGCGTTGAATGATGCCGTTGGACGTTACACCGTGTTTGCCCGCGTTGCACCCCAACAAAAACTTGATTTGGTTCGTGCGGCCCAGTCGATCGGGCATTTTGTCGCGGTGACGGGCGATGGGGTCAACGATGCACCGGCGCTGCGGGCTGCGAATATCGGCGTCGCAATGGGCAAGGAGGGGACGGACGTGGCCCGCGAGGCGGCTGAATTGGTGGTCAGCGATGACGATTTTTCCAGCATCGTAAACGGCATCGAAGAGGGCCGCGTCGCATACGATAACGTTCGCAAAGTGGTCGCACAGTTGACCGCGACCGGAACGGCCGAAGTGATTTTGGTCTGCATGACGCTGGCCGCCGGCGGGGTCATGATGTTGTTGGACTTCGATCGTTTTATGACCGATGGCGCGATCCTGTTGCCGTTGTTGCCGGTACAGTTGTTGTGGTTGAATCTTGTAACCAATGGGATTCAAGGTGTTGCCCTGGCCTTTGAACCGAACGAAGGCGACGCGTTGACTCGCAAGCCGCGACCGCCGGAGGAGCCGGTTTTCAATCGATTGATGATTGAACGGACATTGGTGGCCGCATGCGTGATGGCGTTTGTTAGTTTCGGATTGTTTTTCTGGGCCTTGTGGCAGGGGATGGAAGTTGCCGCGGCAAGCAACCTGTTGCTGCTGGTGATGGTTTTGTTTGAAAACGTCCACGTCGGCAATAACCGATCGGAGACTAAATCTGCCCTTGCCTTTTCGCCACTGCGCAGTCCTTACCTTTTAGCGGGCGTATTGGGTGCACTGTCGATCCATATCTTGGCGATGAACCTGCCGTTGCTGCAGCAAGTGTTAAAAACCGAACCTGTCAGCTTACAGACATGGGCAGTTCTGGCCGGGCTTGCATCAACCATTTTCTTTGCGATGGAAATCCATAAGATATCGTGGAGAAGGCGTCATCCGCCAAGCGACTAG
>DIUH01000151.1:8059-18289 GCA_002428205.1 Planctomycetaceae bacterium UBA6163 | reverse complement strand
ATTTTGGGTCATGAACAATCAGTTCGTTATTTACTAACAAGGCACTATGAGTGATTCGTTCGCCCGCCGCGTCTTCGATTCGGAATTGCCAAGAAAACGTTCCGTTTGTATTTTTACTAGAATGCAATCCGACCAGAAATGTATGAGATTCGATGGCTCCAGGAATATGATTGATTAAAACATTGGGGGCTTTTTCTAGCAATCGCAGCGTCTTAGGTATGTCCAGATGAAGCATCGGCGCATAACCGAAACTTTCACGTTTTCGAGTCATCGCATCGATCACTTGCTGGTCGCTGGGCAATAACACAAGATCCTTAGCGATCAACAAACTTTCAAGACTGATCTCTTTGGGTTTGTTAAATCCCGTGCCTCGTTTGTTCTCCTTTTCCGTCATCGCCTTGATCACGATCGTTCGCTCGCCGACGATCAAGTTCCAAACCAAACGCTCGACGGCGCGGGGGGCGACCGGAGGCAATTCGTCGGCAGATTCAAACGTCGGTGAGTCGACGGAAATGATTCCGTCCAACCGATCGAGGATCAGTAATTCGGGGTCGGGCTTAAGGAACGAACGGTCGGGGTTACCGATTGCGAAGTCGGCGTTTTGGATCGTCGCCACCAGTGGCGAACTTTTGTCGCGCAACTGCCTGAGCAAATCCTTGGTGAACGCGTAGACATGTTCACACGGATATTCGCCGTCGGAGTGGTCGCAAGAGCAACCCGCCGGCGGGCGTCCGCAATTAAAGTCGACGAACAGACCATATCGCTGGTTGTCGAACCTGCAGGTTGCGTGGACCTCACCACACTCATAAACGCGGTCGATCGTGAACTTTGCCCGATTGTTGACCGGGTAACTGACGCATGATTGCGGGATCATCCGCTCCAACGCTTCCACGCCGCGAGTCCAGGCTTCTAAGCGAGACGGTTTCCTGACAAGCGAATCCGGCACGACCGGCCGCATCGGCTCGACCAAAATCGGCGGCCCCAAAATCGCGTCCTCCTCGATATCGTCCGGGTCGTTATCTTCATGATCGATTTGTGCCCTTGCCACACGCTGCTTCGCCAGGGCCAGGCGAATCGCTTGAAGCGGGTCAAGTCGGCCATCCGAACGTCTGCGTTTCGGCTTCCGTCCCATTGTGTGTACTCCATGATCGGATCGCTGCGACCCATCGGATCGCAAAACTTGTTTCGCAGAATCTATCTAGCGACAACAAATTACCAAAACCGCATCCTGCTGCCGATTGCCAGCTGGAACTTTTGAAAACTAATCACATGTTCACCTACAAACACACCGATAGGTTCACACTGACTTTGTCGTTGCCCCAACCGCAAACGCGTCCCCGGTATTTCAGCTAACTCAATCTTTGGCCAAACGCTTTTTGCAAGCCAATCGTCGCTGCGAGACGAAACGTACGAGACGAAGGCAGGGAAGAATACAAAGCAAAACGCTACATCGAATCAAGTAAATGCGATAATCTCTTGTGCAGCGTAGCTATCGACGCCGACAAGGCACAAACCACCGCAACTGCCGCCAAAATGCGTTGGCACGCAGAATCTGGCCCTCCGTTGACATTCCGACAAAGAGTTTGTGACGGGGATGGCAGCGTTTTCTGTTTGCCGCCAAAAGGCCAAATTGGAAACCTTCCGACACCACAACCAGCCCTCCCGGCAATGCGTGAGCCGACGCCAGCAAAAGTGGCACCCCATTTACCACGACACTTACGGCGAATTCACTTTCTTACCAGCGTCTCTCGCCATACGTTGCCCTCTCGCGAAAGTCACGTCGCGGTAAAATCCATGCGGGATCAGCGATGGGTCGTAAGTCAAAAAGTCGAATAGCATGTGCTTGTCCACCGCAGGAGGGAAACGGTCAGGGTCGGCCGGCGGTTGAAAATTGGCAACCTCGATTGCTTGCAGGTAATGCTTAAATAGAGGATAAGCCGGGGCCGATGGCGTTACTTTTTCGACCTCGCCCTGCCATAGATTTAGCACCTGTTCCGCATTATCAAGAGGACGAACCAACGGGTCTTGCCTGGCAACCCGAATCAATTCTCGCGCCCTCAAAAAGTCTGGCGAGGCTCGTAACGTTGGATTCGCAACGTACAATGCGAGAAAAGTGTTGGCGATGTAGCAATGTGATTTTTCGGACATCCGAGCGTCAACAAAATCTTCAAACTGTTTTTTTGCTAATGCGCTTGCGGTTTCATCTCCGAATACATGAAAAAACGCTACCCGCCTCAGCAATACTACAGCCCTGCATCCCCAAGCGTCAATAAATGTCGGGAAGTCTCGGTAAAACTGTTCCGACGCTTGGTCTGCAATGTCAAAATACTGTGCCGCTTCACTTTCATTGCCAAGCATCGAATGTAACAATGCCATCGAATTGCTGTATTTAATAACTTCTATTCGTACGCCCGCATCGGTAACGTCAAGCTGATGGGATTGGCGGATCAAGTCATTAGCGGACTTTAAATGGTCAATCATTTGTTCGAGATCGCGGTGCCGAACCGCAATCTCGTACTGTAAAAAATAGTGCTGAGCCAACTTACGTAAAAAGCGATTGTCGTTAGGAAATCGATTGTTTAGTTGCATCGCGATCTCAAAGCCGCGCTGCGCTAACGAGACTGCTTGACTGACTTCATCCTCTGTCAGCTTCTTCAAAGCCAACTCCAGCAGGGCATTACTGTAGGCATTTTGATAATCGGCATTTCCAGACTTGTCGAAGGCAACAACCTTCTCAATTGCGATCAAAGCGTCTTCTGACCGCCCCAGCGAGGTGTGTGCATGAAAGTGATCGAACAACCACTCCACATTTGTCGGGTCGAGTTCTACTTGGCTGCGAAAGACCTTCTCCGCATTCGAATACGCCATCATTTTTGCCTGCAAATCACCTAGCTGGTTCTCAACCCTGCCAAGCTTGAACCAGGCGACACCACGATTATTGGCTTGTCTGGGTTCAAGCTCGGAATAGGTTGCCAAACGGTCGTATCCCTTAGCGATTGACAGCAACATCTCTCGCTGCAGAGCCAGTGTCTTGGGATCGGCTTCAACAATTTTTAGGTGACCAGTTACCTCTTTGATCGTTTCCAACAGGTCTGTGCGACTGGCTTGGGCAACATCAAAGTTGCGTTCGGCTTTCATCCACAAGAATAATGCGACAGCCAAACCCACCGAAATACTTACCAGCCATCCGGTCGCTAACAGCGACGTTACTGGATTTCGCCGAATCCAATAAGTGGTCGTTTCTAGTCGACCGATCCGTCGAGCACTGATCGGCTCGCCGGCTTGGTACCGCGAAATGTCGTCACCCAAAGCCTGTGCCGTCTGATAGCGCCGCCTCGGTTCGGCACACAGGCATTTAAAGCAGATCGCTTCTAAGTCCTTCGAAACATTCAGATCGTCTCGCGCAATCGCCGCCGGCGGCCCCAGTCGAATCGCATGACACAGTTCTACTGAAGACCTGCCGGCATAAGGTGGCCGTCCGGTCAGCAGGAAGTACAACGTCGCACCCAGCCCATAAACATCGGTGGCCAAGCAAAGCTCACCACTTCCATCCATTTGCTCGGGTGCCATGAACAGCAAAGTTCCGGGCGATTGTCCGGTACCAGTCATCGACGCCAGCACCCCCGAAGCAGCCTGATGATCGGGGTCAAGAAACTTCGCCAATCCGAAATCGGTAACGATCGCTTTCCCCGCATCATCAATTAATACATTCGAAGGTTTGAGGTCACGATGCAGAATCAAACGCTGATGTGCCGCAGCGACTCCCTGGCAGACCATTCGGAACCATTCGATTCGTGTCGGCAACGGAACCAGCGAAACGTTATAATCACCTTTGGAAGTGCGCAGGTACTCGTTCATCCCACGCCCATCAACATACTCCATCACCAAATAACGCACCTCACCATCGGATCCCGCTTCGACGAACGTTGCGACATGAGGATCATCCAGGAAACGAAGCGCCTGAGCTTCGGCAGCAAACCGACCCAAACTCCGTTTATCCCTCAACCATGGGTGCAAGACTTTGATCGCAAACAAGTGTTTGGTCTCAACATCTGCAGGAGGCGATTCCAGTTCACTCGCTGCAAGCAGGTCGGAAAACGATCGCCTTCGCGCCAGGTAGACCACACCGAAACTGCCATGGCCAATTTGACGAATGATCTGATATTCGCCCAACTGTTGAAATGGTGGCGGTTCGGCTTGGCTCGGGTGCGTCGCGTCGGTTTGCCACGGCTCATTCAGAAATCCCGATGCTTGATTTTCGGCATCGGCGACCAGCAAATCCAACACCTGCTGGCGCACAGTCGCATCCTCGGGACACCGCTGCAGCAGCACCCCTTCCCATTGTTCCGCAGGTAACGTCAAGCATTTCGCAAACAACTCTTGAATCATAGCAAACCTGAATGCCCAATCGTCAAGGCCAAGGCGAAATAGTTAACATCCATTGGCAATCGTTAAGTTACTCAAGATTCTGGCCCAATCAATTGGGTTATAGGGGATGCTGGGTTGATGAAACGAACCGAGCCAGTTTCTGGTGAATACCGAGCCGAAGCGATTTTCGGTGTCGGTAAGAAACACCGGCAAGCAGCACGCAAATTGCCACAAGCGAAGACGGTTCTGGGACCGCAGTTACCGTTCCGGGAAACAGTGTGATTGCCGTCGAGCCGAGTGGGCCGCCAAGATCGACAGCGGCAAGATCACCGAGGCTGCTGTGAATCGAAATCTGCTCCTCGGCCCCGCCCCGAAAAACGTTTCCAAAGACCGTCACATCCCATTGCGTTGGCAAGCCACCGCTCCATGCACCAAATAGGTTTGTTGAGACGGTAATGCCGGTGTCCAGCGGATTCGCTGTCACATCCGGTATATCGAAAACCAGTAATTTCGCGCCGCCCAACGTGGCCGATAACGAAATACTTGTCGCTCGAGTATCGCCAATCGCATCGAAGAAAAACCTGCCGGTTATGCGGTCAGACCCCAACACAAAATCAGAGCCTTCGACTTGATCGAAGGGTCTGCTTATAAAATCAACCACAATCGCCGCAGAGCAAAGGGCAGGCAAGAACGCGAGAACTAACGTAATGATCGCAGCTCGCAGAAGGATAAATCGCGACATGCTTTTGTTTCCAAAGAGTAAAGACTTTCGTAAACACGACTTCACGGCAGTGTCTTCCCTAAGTTTCGACGGAAGAATGCCAGGTCGGTAAAATCAACTTTTAAGTCTGTGTTGAAATCAAACACGGAATCATACCCAGGGTCTGGCGACGCCTTACCAAGCGCACGACGGAAGAACGCATAGTCAGCCAAATCGACGTCGCCATCGCCGTCGCTGTCGCCAAAGAAACGGAAGAATTCATCAACATAGGACGACCCCGGTTGCCCGTCGCCGTTGCCATCGAGTGGGTTGCCGGAAAGGTCGGTGATGAATGGATGATTGACGGTTAAAATGTACCGGCCGTCGACCAGTGAACCGCTGGTGTGGACAAAAGCGGAGGGGCCAAACGTAATCCTCAGCCGAGATTTTTCTCCTTCGTAGGTATGTTCCCACGACAGCGGAATCTCATTGCCTTGATTGGTCAAAACAAAGGCTCCCGGTTCGACGACCACTTCGGAATCAAACTCAACCTCCAGCGACCGGACCATGCTTCGCTGGCTGGCCCCGTTACCGATAACGATTCGCTCAACCTGCGGTGCTGTCGTGTCTATCGGTCGAACCCCAAAGTCCAAGTTCTCGCGGTGTTCGCCAGACGTTAGGTCGATGACGTACGCGGACGATCCGCCTTGCGACCCGAGATCGCCCGAGCCATCGTCACCGGGGACATCGCCGCCGTCATCGCTTGGTGGTTGCCACTGGTCGCCAATTAGCGATTCAGCAAGATCCAGTATATTTAAACGGTCGAAAAACAGGTTCGTGTTGGAAACGTTGTCGTCCTCGTCATCACCGTCGTAAATCGTTTCGCTTGCCCTTTGCAGCAAGTCGCGGAATTGTTGGTTATTCAATCTTTCGCCGCGCTGTTCCATAGACAACTGCTGCATCAGAACCGCTGAACCGGTTATAAACGGCGCAGCCATGCTGGTTCCGCGCATGGTCGCGATGCCGCCCGAAAGGTGGCCTGCCGTGATCAGGGCCCCAGGGGCAAAGATGTCCAAGTGGTCTCCGTGGCGCTGTGAAAAACTGGTGATACGGTCAGCACCGGTCGTATAGTCGACGCCGTAAATCCCAGCCGCCTGCATGCCATAGTCGGCGTCCCAAACCGCGCCGACAGAAATGGTGTTTTTATCCGAGGCGGGATAAGCCAGCCCTTGTCGACTCGCGAATGTCGCAAAACCATTACCCGCCGCGGCAACTGTGATCACGCCCAGCGAATCGAGCGCGGCCAGTTCATCACCAATCCCATATCGGCTGGACAATTGTCCCCAATTGCCGCCATCGCCCAGCGACAAATTGACCGCTGCGATTGAATACTGGTTAACGTTATCAACGACCCACTGCAGAGCCTGTTCCAAGAAAGCGAATTGGCCATTCCCGGCATCCGTAAAGACTTTTAGGTGGATGATTCCGACCCCAGGAGCAACGCCGGGGTATCGACCATCCTGCGAGGCAATGATGCTGGTGACATGGGTACCGTGCCCCGAAAAATCTTGGGCGATGGAATCGCGATCGGCAAAGTCGTATTGATAGACGATCCGATCCGCGACGCCGTCACCATCCAAATCAGGTCCAAAGAAGGGGTGATTCAGATCCAATCCGGTATCGATCACGACCACCGACATACCGGTGCCATCCAAATGCGAAAAGCGGCTATCCGAACGCAGCGCCCCAAGGCCAATCAGGTCGTTGGCGGGTTGTGCAGGCGGTGCTGACGACGCCAGCGGTGCCGTTGAAGAACCGCTATTGCGCGACAGTGAGTACAGAACGATCAGTGCATCGAGTGGCGTAACCACACCGTCGAGGTTCACGTCTCGAGAATCGCCCCACGGAACGCTCAAGACCGATAAGCCGTTGCGATGGCTGTGTGCCAGCGAGTTGAGCACCACAAGTGCATCCAGCGGTGTCACTTCGCCATCACCGTTGACGTCTGTTCGATAAGAAATCATGTCGTTATTGAGGCTGACAAACATTCCAACCCCCGGCGAATGCAAGGCCGCATCCGACCCGGTCAGGGTCAACGCCGCCGCCCCCGTCGCCGCACCCGCAATCCCCGGAAACGTCTGTTCCCATCCATCAGGAATCACCTGGCGAATCACATACTGTCCTGGTCGAACATCGACGAACGTGTACCTTCCCAAATCATCGGTCACCGCTGTCGGTTCATCGTCATCCAACTGACCATTGTTATTGATGTCGATATAAACAACCTGGCCAGAAAGTACTGACTCTCGCTCGCCCAACACCCCATCCCCATTACGATCTTTCCACACAATCCCCGACAACGAGCCGAGTTCGATTAAGCCCGCATCCCAGTGAAGGTTTTCGCCTCCACTGACGCTGAAGACAGGTGTCCTACCCGACACGATATTGACATCGCTGTCGATGGAACCGTCTGCCCCGACATTCTGAGGACTGAATCCGAACCCAGACGGCGCGAAAAACTCAAGGAAATAAAACTTCGTGGGGTCTAGCTCTTCAAAGCGATACAGGCCTACTTCGTTCGTCAACACCTCCAGAAACGGCGACTCGGAACCATTCTCATAGATACGAACGAGAATTCCAGCGGCTCCCAGTTCACCTTCATCCTGAATTCCATTGGCATTTGCATCAAGCCACACGCGGTCACCAACAATTGCGGGATCGGTGCTTGGCTGATAGATAACTGTCTCGGTGTCGGCCCCTGCCGGAGCTGCTTCAACATTCCCAGCGGCATCTCGTGCGATACTGAAGAAACGATATCCCGAACCGGGTTGCCCAGTGAATGCGATACTCGCAGCATCTACTGGAACCGTCCTATAGAAAACATAATCACTGCCATCTTCAGCAACATAAATATCATAACTGACAATTCCAGAACCACTTAGCGTTGCGGAGATGTCAGGATCCGCTCCGGTAACTCTGATGGCAAATGTTGCCCGCATTTGAACGTCGGCCAGTGGTTCAACTTGGCTCTGCGGAGCAACCTGATCGGTGATCCAGGTGCGCTGGATCTGACCGAAACCGCTCAGACCCGACATGCTGACCACCGACGACAAATCCAATTGGAAAGCATAAAAGCCTTCACTTTCGGTAAGCCTATCAAGTCCGCTCAGCACAAACGACCGTCCATCCGCGAGCGGAGTCAACGTCACTTGGCTGTCGATCAAATTACTGCCACTGTTGCGTGCGAGCGAAATAGCAGCCGTCGTGAATGTCTCAGGTCGAATCGCATTGATGAATCGAATCGTAACGTCCCCAATCGCATCGCTGGCAAAATCGTCGGGCATTCCTGCGACCGATTCAAGCAGCGGCGCAGTCTCCTCGATAAATAAATCTTCTAGCCATGCATCGCCAACATTCCCCGCGTCATCGATAGCCCGAACCCGTAAACTTTGATTTCCGGGCGAGGGGAACTCGATCGGCAAGCTAAGCGTTGTCCCGGGGATCTTTTGTCTTGCAAGTTCCTGATTTGTGTTCGGATTCACAACCGAAATCGTTAAGCCGGGCTCGCTGGTCTGTCCCGTCAAGGTGGCAAAACGAGAATTCAAACGTCCTCCCGTTACCAGCCCGCTGAACGTAAACAATTTCAGTTCGGACGGCGGAAGCGGCTTTTCAAGATCGATTGTCCAAGTGGACGAAAGGAGGCCCACCCCTGAATTACCCGCCAAGTCGCGAATTCCAGACGCATCGACCAATAGGGTAAAGTTCGCTATTTGCGGGTTTGCAGCGAATGCCTGAACCCAATTGATCCCTCCGATTCGATAGCGATTGTTGCCTCGATACTCGATCGTAACACGGGGATCACCTGCCAGCAGGTTTTCGTTTCCGCCGTTACGAACGAGCGTTAGATCATTGACGTCGAATGTTGCCACATCAATTGGTTCACTGAATTCCACATCGATGTGTTGAACGACGATATTGCGGGGATTGGTGGGCGGATCAAATAGCTGGACCAGTATTGGTGCCGTAGCGTCCAACGTCCAGCGTGCGACAGCGTCCCCGATACCAAAGAAACCACCAGTGTCCTGCACCCCAGCCGCGTCGACGACTAACCTGTACTCCGCGTCACTCCCGATCAAGCGAGCCAAGTTGCCGATGCGATACGTGGTAGGCCCGAGTTGTACAATGGTGACTGCATCATCTAGAACTTCCTCCCCGTTACGCAGCAGAGAGATATCCTCCAGACCAAAGCTGGCGGGAATCAAAGCTTTTGAAAAAACAACATCCACATGGTCGATTACTGTGTTTGTTAAACCCGCAGGAGCCCCACTTAGGTTCAGAATGGTCGGCAACGTCTCGCCACGAACCCAGCGATAGGACTCGATTGCGGCTCCTGGATTTCCGACAACATCCGTCAATTGAGTAAGGTCAACAAAAAGCTCGTAAACCGCATCTTCCCCAGTAAATGCACCCAAACCACTGACGCGATAAACGTGGTTGCCAAGTGATGAGATTGTCAAACCTGGCGTGGAGAGCACTACTGCATTTTTCGTCAGTTGCAAGCTTTCCGGGGTGAAACTGGCCAAATTCAGAGTTTCGCTAAACGTGATATCAATGACATTGATCGTTTGTGTGGTTGGATTGGGCGAGACACCCGCGAAGGAGACGATTTCCGGACCGTCGAAGTCGCCGTTAGAGAACACAAACGTATAACTGCCCGTGCTGTCATAGTCCAGCAAGTGAATCTTATTCTCCAGCACCGGCCGCAGTCCGCCACCGACAAACGTACGATCAGTCTGCCAGAAGTTTTTCACTGGCAGCACAGTCCCGTCCGATCGCTCGACAGCATACAGAACAAAATTACCAAGACTTGGGTCATCCATTCGGATATAAGACCAGCCAGCATCCATTTGAGCCGTAACATCGATCCGCAAATTGCTGACGCTAGGCACAGAAGCCGCATTGGCGTTGCTTCCCAGTGAGACCTCCGCCACGGTTCCATCGGACAAATAGAGCGTATCTGGAAGCGACTGCGGATCAGGTAGATCATTCACCAAGAAGTCCGGCAATCCATCATCGCCATCGACCTGCGCCGCATTGACGGTGCGTATCAACTCCCGGATTTGAACGTCTTTAATCAGGCTGAAACGATTGTCACCCAATCC
>DIUH01000151.1:0-8054 GCA_002428205.1 Planctomycetaceae bacterium UBA6163 | reverse complement strand
GCTGTCAGGGTCGGATTTAGTTCTTGTCCATTGACGCGAGTACCGGTGATTTCAAAGTCGATCAGCAGTCCTTTTTCATTTTCAATAATCCTCGGCTGAGCCGATTCGATGCGTAGGTTGCGTGCCGCCCCGGCACCGTCATTACGCACCATCACTGCCAGCGCAAATGGCTCGGAAGGTTCCACCTCCGGTGTATGCGGATCATTACCAATGACATCTCGCTGGAGGAAGTAGGTCAAGCTGAGTTCCGCGTCAGGTCGCACGGTGATTCTGGTTGGCGCCAATGGCACCGTGATTATTTTTCCGTCGAGCACGTACTCTAATTCACCGGCAACGAAATACTCAGTTTCCGATTGTGTTGCCGCTGACAAGGCGGGAACAAGCTGAGATACAAATGAGGTGGAGGACCTGGGCCCAATACTTACGCCATCGTTCTGAGTTTCTGAGCTAATCAAGAAGTGTTCATCGGCGATATTCCCTTCCGAGTCAATTACGAAGACTTTTACATTAACGCCTTCCAAAGACGCGAGATCTGACCCATTCGTTACAGTCAACGAGGCTCTAAATGCAGTTCGTGTCATCATTGCCGCTTGGTCGATGCGCAATGATACCCTCGCGCAAACTCCACTCTGATTATCGTTCAATAATAGTGAATGATTACCCGCAACGTCGCCCAAGTCGCACTTTTTCTCAGTGCTGGATAATTGATTAAGACTTGAGTTAGCCGCGTTTTCTAGCATCGCCGGTCTGTTAGCGTACCAAATTCCGTCAAAATATATTGGGTTAAAGGGGAATAGCCCAAAGGGTGTTCCAACGCCTGTGGGGTCGTACTCGTGAACACGTTCTTTATTGATGTAAACTTCGTGCGCAGGGAATCCGTCGTGCGTTCCAACATATAGAACGCTGACTGGCTCGTTGCATTGTTGTGTTACCAGGAACGACGAAATAAAGTCAATTGCTGGAGCGCCTGGCGTTAACGGATTCGCAATTGACGTTTTTACCGTTACGCTAATTTGGTTTTCACTCAGTCGGCTTACAAAGGTACTCATACCCTTCGCACTTGTTGTTGCGGTAATTATCGCTCCGGTTGGATCGTAATGCCACCACCAAGGTTTGCTGCGATCACGAATCGCATTGAGGTACTGAGTAGTACTGCTTACAGAAGACGCTTTAGAAACAGTGCCGTTTGGTATGACAGGATTGACCGTAACGCGAAGATGGTGTTCGCCTCGTGATGTGCCGCCATCATATTGAAATGAGCGACCGTCTCCTCCGTAATAAAAAGGAGCTAGACCTGGAATAATAGCCACCGCTGGTGATGGTATAAAATGCCTGATTTTTAGATCAATGACTTCGTAATTGCATTCGCAGTTGTTAGGGGCTACCTCAGTTCGAATTGGCGTGACCCCACCTGGCCCCGACCTTCCTCCTCCTCCTCCACCGCCGCCGGTGATTGTGCCCGGAGGCCCTGAAGTGCAGTTTCCTTGGACATTGAGGATAGCAATGGGAGAACTCCGAGTGACTTTTTCATCGCAGATATACGACCAGACAATCCATGCAGAGATGCTACATGGGACATTGCCGCCACTGCTCACAAATAAATCGGAACCGCCACTTGCTAATCCACTGATCCCGCCCGGCAACCGCTCCACGATGACGGGCACAATAATCTCGGTCTTGGCGGGAAGAATGCCAATGACGTCGACTAACGGTGTGATGCGGTAATAGGGATGCGACCCGAACTCAAGCCTGACATCTTCTGCGTGAATC
The DNA here is from genome assembly GCA_002428205.1 of Planctomycetaceae bacterium UBA6163. GTDB lineage: Bacteria > Planctomycetota > Planctomycetia > Pirellulales > Pirellulaceae > UBA6163. The sequence continues at coordinate 6,284 of DIUH01000151.1, read as the reverse complement.
AATCCATGGTTCGTAATCTTGAAGTTGAACTGTTGCGTCTGACCTGGGACTGTAAGATCTTTTAAGTCAATGTGTCCTTCGATCGTAACCACAGGTGCCGGTACATTGGTCTCAAATACCGCATCAATTGAAATCCTCGTGCGATCCTCAATCTCGATCTCTTCAACCGTCCAGATATACTCGACGAGATTTCGAGAAATAAATACTCGACGCGCATTCAAATCACCGGAATTGACGCGAATCGTGTTGCTGTAAGGCTCGTGTTGATCCGATCGTACCTCCAGCGTGTATGGACCTTCAGGAACACCTGAAAATGTCACGCGACCTTCTGAGTCTACAGTGACCAAGATGTCCGAGCCGGACAAAGGAGTCAGGTTTGAACCGCCAATGTTTGGCGTACTGCGGGCAATTTCTGCACCGGTGAGAGCATCCAACAACCGCACCGTAGCGGTCGTTACCAGCGGCTTTTCTTCCGTGAAATAGAAGTACTCATCAGTGACCGTGACTTGTAAATCACCAACCGTTTCGGCGACCGCTCGGAAAGTAAAAGGCATCACGATTTCCGAATCGCTGCCGCGAACAATCAAGCTGCCATTGTAGGCGGTCAGCTCGAGTGCCTGCGGTGGTGTCAACAATAAGGTCACCGATGCTGACTCACCCGGTTCCAGTGATCGCATGTTGGCGGGCGTGGCTAAGGTAAGCCAATTTGCTCCCGATGGGAGCAATACCTGCAACGACCCTGTAGCAATGCCACCATCATTGGTAACCATGAACTCTATGGAGGTCTGGCTACCGACCAACATCCCGGCATCCAGTCGTGCCTTGTCGGCGACCAAGCGTGACACCAACGGTACGACCGTCACGCTCAGCGGGAAACTGACACTCGGAGCCTCCAGCGTATTGATCCGAAGTTGGAAATTTGGATTGCGAATGCTGGCATCCAATGCCGTGACCGTGTAGTCAACGATCACCGTCCCCAGTTCAGAAATGCTGGTCGCGCCATCACGGATTTGAGCGGTCACCTCGATGTTCCCAGGTGCTCCGACAACCTCTAGCGATAACCCAGTCAATGGTACATCGGCCAGATTGCGGATGGTCAACGAGCCACTGACCGCCGCTCCTCCTTCGCGTACGCTGATCGACTGCGCCGGTGGCTCGGCCCGCATCCCGACCAGTAGAAACTCATCCTGAACAGGTGCGACCGATTCGCCGGGATGAGCCGCACCGATCGTATAGCGTCCTCCTTCACCTGGTAACGGGTTGAAGGTCAACGAGTAATTGCCGGCCGCGTCGGTGATCGTGGGGAAGACTCGCCGTGTGCCGCGAACCGTTAAATGAACGTTGACCTGACTGAACGCCGCTGGAGTCCCGTCCAACCTTGTCGCGGTGCCCGTAATCAACACGGGAGTATTTGCTGGAGCGGAAACAACTTCGGTGCTGGCTGTGGCCGTGTAAGCCGCTGTAACCATGACCGGAATGGCCGTGATGCGCGTGTTGTTGGACTCCAGTAACTCGTCCACCACACCGTTGACATCCGCAGACAAAACCAGCCAGTAATTGCCCGGTTGCGTAGGCATTCGCACGCCGACCGTACGATCGTAACTGTCACCTGGAGCCAGCGGTCCGGAATAGGTGTACTGGCCCGCCAGCACATCATTGCCGATCACGGCGTCGGATGAAATGAAGATCCGTTGCGTCCAAGTTCCCAGTGCCACTGCGTTGCCACTGTTAGCGATCACCCACGAAACGTCCAGCAGTTCACCAGTCACCGCCGTCAGTTTGGATGGTTGCAACGAGATCACGTCCAAATCCGGCAGGTTCACATCAGTGACGATGATCGTGCCGCTGCCCATCAAATGATCACTAGCCGTTGCAATCAAGCTCACGATCTGGTCACCATCGGTGATTCCGTCTTCCACTCCCAGCACGCTGACATTGACCGAAGTTGCCCCAGCGGGGATGACGACCGAAGCAGGGAAGGATAACTCACCGGCCGGTGATGCACTCAAGTTGACCGTCACCGGTTGCGATACATCGACGCTGTTGCGACGGATGGTTGCTACGGCTGTAAAACCTTCAGCTAGCGAAGCGCGATCGAATGACACGCTCAGCGCCAAACCATCGTTATCCAGAATCATAATCGACTGGTTAACCGCACTCTCCTGGATCGCCGGTCCGCCGGCGGAAGGCAACACGCGGGCGGTAACTTGGATCGATCGATCTCCGTTAACCACCTCGTCATCGCCCACTTGGATCGGAAAGAAGACCGACGACTGGCCAGCCGGAATGCGGACGATCGCGGGCACGACCAATTGACTGGGATCAGACGAGGTTAGCTGGACATCGACCGCGATCGCAGTGGCCGGATCACGCGTCACGCGACCGAGAATACTTGGCCCCTGCGCCCCTTCGGGCAGTGCCGTCGGCAGGTCAAGTCCCAGCGCGGGAATGTCACTGGCAAGAATCGTCACTGTCGCCGAGTCACCGACATTGCCAGCGGCGGCAACCGAGATCGTATGCGACCGTGCGGGTTCAATCAGCAGGTCATCGATTGCCTGCAGCGTGAACGTGATGGAACTTTCCCCGGCCGGAAGAATTACCGACGCCGGAGCCGACAACTGTTGCGGATCGTCAACGGTAATGGTCAACACGCGAGCTTGGTTGGAAACAAAGTTCCGCGTCACCGTCACTTCGATCGAATCCCCTTCGGCCAATACCGCCTGCGACAGAGACAGGCTCAAGATTGGCAAGTCATTGTCGATCACTTCAATTCCGCGCGAGACCTCTGGAAAACCAGTCGCTGTGGCGGTTACCACAACCGTCGTCTCTTCGTGATAGAGCGTGTCATCCAGGGCGGAGAAGTTAAACCGCTGCGAAAACTGTCCCGCAGGGATCGTGACGCTGGCTGGCAACACCAAGCGACCGTTCGGAGATGCTGACAGGTTGACCGTCAGTGGAGCCTGCGCGTCACCGTTGCGAGTAATCACCCCTTGAGCCCCTGAACCGCCTTCGTTCAGCGTCGTCGCGGTGAAACTGATCCCCAGGATTGCCGGGATATTGACCGTTGTCGCACTTGCGAACATGTTCTGTTCATCCAGTTCGAACACGGCATTCCCGGCATCCACTTCGACCAAGAAATAGACATTGCCGTTCAGCGAATTCACGGGANNTGGACAAATACACCCGCTCAATCCACGGCCCGGTGGCCACAGAAGCTCCAATATTTCCGACGCTCCAGGAAAGCGGGGCGCTGGCACCTGGACTAACGGATTCTGGCACCAAAATGCCACTGACCACCAAGTCAGGCAGTGGAGGAAGGACGATTTCAATCGGAATCGCCCGAAGATTGTCGTTCTCATTCGACTCGACGATCGAACCGGTTGCATCGGTCTGAATCAGCAGATAGTAGGTACCCGACACACTGCCCGGTGCCAGGGGAACAAGCGTAGAAAGCGAGCCATCAAAACTGCTTCCCGCTGCTATCGAGCTGGATGCTGGCAGTTGGAATGAACCCAACAGCAAATCCTCGCTCGATAACGTCGCGTTATTGGACAACCATACCCGATCCTGGACCGCGCCGATGGCAGAGAATGTGCCGGTATTCGCTGTAGTCCAGTCAATCTGGAAGGGCTGGCCGAACTCAATTTGCGAAACAGTTGTGCCTTGTCCATCGGTGACGCTGATCGAATCCTCTACCTGCAGGTTCGGCAGGGAGATCGTGAACTGATGCGCGAAAGCATCGACTCCCGATTCGCCATTGATGCCATTTCCGTTCTGATCCATGGGGTTACCGGCCAAGTCCAAAATGTTCGGACCGACCGTCAATTGATAAACGCCATTGGAGCGCTGGGGAGTAATCGGAATCCGGAAAGTGTTACCGGAAACGCGCCATGGATGCGAAACCGAGACTGCCCCTGCGGGGCCGATTAACGTGACGTCGTTGTTGCGGAAAGTGGACTCGATAATTTCTGAGTCAAAGGTGACATCGATAAAGGTGATGACCTGATGCAGGGTTCCGACGGGAATGGCCGAGATAATCCGAGGCCCAGTTTTATCAATCGTAATTCCGGCCGAGTAGGGTGATCCCAGTGTATTGCCAGACAGATCGGCCACCGAAGCGGCAACCGTCACGGTATACTCACCGGGAACAGAAATGCTGGAAGCCAACAGGATTTCAAACTGTTGGTCGCTGCCTGGAATCAATGACACTGAAGACACTTCAATTGCATCAACTCCAACGGGCACCTGCACACTGACCTGAGCAGCCGTGAATGTGGCCGCATCCATCGGCTCGTTGAACGTGATCAGCAATCGATCGCGGTCCTGATTTGTCGGCCCCAGTGGAACGAACGCCGTGACGAAGGGAGCCGTAACGTCTGGCAACACCAAGAAACTATCGATGGGCGCGGATACGACTTGATTCCCTGCGATATCGAAAATCTGTTCCGAAAACCGCAGTTCATACTGCCCAGGAACAAACAGCGGATCAAAAGTAAACACATAGTTCGCGCCACTGCCGCTCACCCCTCTTACAAAAATCTCCTGGTTTCCTGGGCCGACCAGCACGGCTGACAACGTGCCTGGATCGGTTGAACCATCCGTCGTCGTAATCGGCTCACTGAACCGCACGGATCGGCTCAGCACTGGAGCTTGTTCCGACTCCGCTCCTACCAGCAGTGTGGGTGATACTCGGTCCAATGTGAAAGACGTACTTGAAGAACGCAGGCTACCGAAGGACGGTCGAAACCGGACTGCTGGAGAGTAACCGCCGTCATTAGCGTACTGATGGCTGAAAGCAAATTGTCCTGGTTGAGCCGCGTAGGTCGACTGTGTAAAGATACCATTGCCCAGCGGATCAAACTCGAGCAGGCCAATTTGATTGACATTGATGACAAACGTCGGTGTGGCAACATTGGTCAAGCGGTCCGTACTTGAAATCCCAGAATCGCTATCGGGCGACAGGCCAATCGACACAGCCGCCGTAACGGTACTGACACTGAAGCTACCCACATAATCATCGCCTGGTACCCCATCGTCATTCCCGTCCAGTTGACCACCGATGACATTTCGAACCCCGGATTCACCCGAGCGTATTTGCAGCCGATAAAACCCGTCGGGCAGCCCCTGAGGAAACCCGTTTGGCGTTAACGTAATCGTCAGTGAGCCCTCGACGTACTCAGGCGTCACGGCGAACTGCTGATCATCCGACCCGCCCAAGACTTGGTTCGCTCCCAAGTGAGTCAGAATGAAATTGTTTGGATCTCTGGCCGAATCGGTATCGAGCGGAACGGAGAACTGCAAGGTGATATTCTGCGGTTTGCTGGTGACGAGACCGCGTGGAGTTTGGCTCAACACCACAGGTTCCGCTGGCACCAACAATTCAATCGTCGTGCTGTACACGTCCTCCGCTTCTCCGCCTGTACCATTGCCGTTCTGGTCCATTGGGTTTCCAGCCAAGTCCTGGATATTCGGACCGACGTTCAGCGTGTAGTTACCCGGTTGCGTTTGCGCAGCAAAATGAATCCGAATGGAGGAAGGTGTAGGCTGGGTGAGATTGGCAACGTCAATAGCCCCCGACGGGCCGCTGAGTTCGATTTGTCCCGTATTGACGGAACTCCATAGAATCGGTTCATCAAAAGCCACATCGATGAAGCTCAATGCATGCCGAGCCTCGCCCTGCGGATTCGTCCCGATCACCTTCGGCCCTAGATCCGCTACCGCTTTTAGGTAAACGCCATCTGCGCGAATTTCCGGTTGCAGTTTTATGTTATTGCCAAATGCCGCGCCCACCACATCATTGAAGACACCAGAAACGTTCTCCGCCGACAGAATAAGAAATTCCGCCCCCAGAGTCGGCACAAAATTGTTGGTCCGTACAAGTTCGAGCGTACCACCAACAACAGCGTTACCATCAACGACCAAACGATCAAAGCCGCTCCCCGCGGTGTTTCCACCGACCCGAATCGTCAAGCGTCCTGCGCTGGATTGTTGGTAGCTTGAGACCCTAAGAATTCCCGTTGGTGAAATCGTACCCAAGGTGTTCAGCGTCTTCCCGGTCAATTGCCCTGTCCCTGTCAGAGTCGCGGCAACACCGAGTTCGAGATTTTCGGTGTCGATCTGGGCATCCGAAAGCAGGCTCGTGCTTACTCGGGTCGTTGTGAGATTTCCGCCGAGGCGCAAGTTTCCACCACTGGAAGCCGATATCTCGGAGGTACCACTCACGAACGGGTCCCAACTCCAACCGCTTCCGGTTGAGGCTGTCGTAAGGTCTTCGAACCGTTGCA
>DIUH01000239.1:13878-17104 GCA_002428205.1 Planctomycetaceae bacterium UBA6163 | reverse complement strand
GCGCTGAAGCGTTCGACTATTTGGCTGAGGGCGAATCGTTAGCTTTGATTTATACGGTTGCGGTTATCGACTCGTCGGGTGGCAGCGCTACACAAGAGGTGACCATTACGATCCAAGGGACCAACGACGCGCCGGTTGCGAGCGCCGGGTCTGCGATCGGTAACGAAGACGATGTGGTGATCACAGGGCAATTGGTTGCCAGCGATATCGACGCGACCGATGTACTGACTTACTCATTGATTTCAGGTCCGACCGATGGCAGTGTATCGATATCGAATGACGGTGAGTTTGAGTTTTCACCGGGCGATGACTTTCAGGACCTGGCGGTCGGCGAATCGCGAGTGGTGAATTTCGTCTATCAGGTTACGGACCATCGGGGTGCGACCGATCAGCAAACCATCGCGGTCACGATCCACGGCAGCAATGACGCGCCGGTAATCACGATTGGTGAGACCGATCGAGACACCGCAAATCTGGTTGAAACTCGCTCGACATTGACAACAACCGGTACGATGACGGTGTCGGACATCGACCGTACCGACGTAGTTATCGCGACCGTGACGGGNNGTTACGATCAGTGGTGATGCCGCAGGAATGTCAACCAGCGCCGCCGACGTGCTAGCGATGTTCTCGGTCACACAGACCGTGATCGATGGGGCCACCCAGTCGGGCACACTGGAATGGTTCTTTGATTCAGCGAACGAGTTTTTCGATTACCTGCTGACCGACGAAGCGATTCATCTTTCGTATGAGATAACGGTTCAGGACAGCAACGGGTTGTCCGCGATTCGCCACGCGCACGTTCACATCACAACAAACAACCAGGCGCCTATAGCGGAGGGCGAATCTTATACGATTCTGCCGAACGGCCAACTGACACTTTCGGCTCCCGGTCCCTTGTTTAACGACTTCGATCCTGATGGTGATGCGATTCAGTTCGTGTTGGTCGATGGCCCAACATCGGGAACGTTGACCTTTGCTGCTGATGGATCGTTAGTCTATCGCCCCGGTGCACTGTACACGGCAGTGGATACGATTCGCTACCGCGTGACCGACGGTCGTTTATACAGCGAGATCGTTGAACTGCGGATACAAACCTTGGCTGTGACGATCCCCGAACCGTCCTCGCCACACACACCACAAGTGACGCCGCCACCGGTACAGGAAGCCATTAACCAAGATTCGCTTCGATCGACTGACGCAGCCAATCGCGAAGTCCCAAACATAGACGCGCCATCGAACGCGACCATCCAAACAAATGCGTTAGCCGAACCGGTAGATGAGGCTACAACTGTCGCGATGGAGTCCGTTGCTAGATCCACCGCCAACAATGGCAAAGAGTCTTCCGAAACTTTGCTCGAAAGCATGGGCTGGATATTCTCTGAGAATTACCGCGATACCGCCAGCGACAGTTTCGGCGTCTCCGATCGCCTCACCTCGCTACGCGAGGAATTAATTGCGGCCATCATGCCGACCGGAAATGAATCGATCGTCCAGCAGCTGATGGACCTCAAACTTGAATCCGCCATCGTCACAACTGCCAACGCAACCTTGGGGGCGGCAACAGCGGGCAGCATCTTCTGGGCGCTGCGTGGAGCAGCTCTGATGGCAACGCTAGCCTCCAGTTTCCCAGCGTTCCGGACGCTGGACCCAGCCAACCTGTTAGCCGAATATCGAAACAACAACAAAAACGACGATGACGAACTTGAATCGATGGTCGAATCTGCAAAACCAAGTCGCAAATAAGCAGGTCGGCGTAGGTAGAGCCGTTAAAGTCGATAAGACACCCTCCCACGTCGCGGGCGCTGTTCCACACATCTCTTTTGCCCCCGACCAGCTCGTCTCAAATGGCGTGGACTTAGCGTAGCGGAACTCGCCAAGAGCTCCGGTTTTCTTGGCAAATCACGGGAAGTCTACGCGACTTCCACTATCAGTTTTCCTTAAGTCCACGCCATTCCAGATCGTCTCGTGGGTGAATGAGGTTTGCAAGCTAGCCCCCGAAGCCCTCCCAGCCCGCCGATCGGAACTTGTGCAGCACAACGAGCCCGCAAGCGGGAGGGTGAAATGGACGCGCCGCTGAAGCCGAGGTCATTAGACAGAAAGATTACTGCCAACGTGCTTAAGACTCTGCTGTCAACAAACGAAGGCACCTGAATCTGGCCAGGCCCCAGGAAAACTTCACTCCGCCCTCGAGTCAACTACAATACCGGAATCGTATGAATTCGGGTTCAGTGACAGCACTCCCACCATCACCGGCGAAACCTCCTTGCCAATGGGATTTAAGCAGGCCTGCACGAGTAAGACGGTATAAGACCGATGAAGGCACCCGCCCGCGTCGCGCGGGCTGGCCTTTCGGGGCCGGAGAGGGCCCTCTGAGGCCCTGAAAGGCCGCCTCTCCCAAGGGAGAGTTTCGTGCTCGTTGAACCGATCTATTTCTACCGCCGTGACTAAGAAGACTTCACCTAAGGTCGGGATTGAACGAGTTCACGACTTCTGCGAATCCCAAAGACCCAAAAGCAGATCGAATCATTCACAACCCTATAGACCAACGGTTGGTGGTGGTGGTGGAGAGGATGGCGGGGGCGGAGATGAGGATGGCGGGGGCGGAGATGACGGCGGGGGCGGAGATGATGATGGCGGGGGCGGAGATGATGATGGCGGGGGTGGCGGTGGTTCAGGCAGCGTTCCAGCCTGAACCATGGGAGCCCGCTCGGTTCTAAGAAGCGACGTGACCAGCAACGTACGGCCGGAAAAATACTGAGCAACACCCCAACTATTGCTGTCTACTGGTATCTCAATTTCCACCTGAACCGTGTCTGTATCTTCAGTGATGACCGAGGGAATGATTGTTATCTGGGCATCTTGAATTGCCAATAAAGCCAGTACGCTTCTCGCCCTCTCCTCAGCCTCGCCGCGACTGGCCCCCGGAACGATCACGTGCCTAGCCGCCTCATACGCGGCATTGTTCGCCGTGTGGCGCAACAGATTGTGTCGGACGAAATCGATCGTCGCAAAAAACATCAGAATAATAATCGGCGCGACTAAAGCGAACTCAACCGCAATCGTTGCTGAACGAACACGTGCTGCGCCAAATCGACAATTTTTCGTTTTCAATCGATAAAACATACAATTCAAACTTCAATACTGTTTGGCTTTATTTGAAAAGTGGGCTGCCCCTCTCCGGCGCGGCCCGAAGTACCAGGAAAATCGTATCGTCTCCAAAGGG
>DIUH01000239.1:0-13832 GCA_002428205.1 Planctomycetaceae bacterium UBA6163 | reverse complement strand
GCTATCCGATGCATTCTTAGTGCGAAATCAATGTTGGCATGTTTCGCGCAATCTCACGAAAAGCGTTAGCAAGATCCGTAGCATTTGTTGCATGATAATGGTTTCCACCGCCCGCCTTAGCAACTGCTTGCATATTAGCCTGATTCGCTTCGGCGGAAAACGTGACGGCAAAGATCATCACGCCGTCTTGCGCTATTGACTCGGCGGTATGTTTAGGATCATTTCCCGCTGTATGTATACCATCGGTCAGAACAACAATAACCTTCGACGCCCAAAGTCGCGAATTCGGACTGCTAGCCAACTGGTTTGCCGCTAGTTGCAACCCGGCGCTGATGTCGGTTGTCCCGCTATCAAAGCTTGCTGAATAGCCGGCAAGTGAGAGCAAAGGCTGGCCGTAGTCTTCCGTTAAATCGTGGTCAACTATCGCCGAACCGGCGTAGGTGACCAAGGTAACCCGTTCCCGCTGGGGCGATTGCTCCAGTTCACCAAGAAAAACGTTAACCGCACTGACAGTATCAAGCCATCGCGAGGGCGATGGTACAGGATCGCCAAAGTCCCAACCAACCGGAGCGGCCTGTGGATTCGGTGGATAGACTGCAGGCTCTTCTGCGGCGTATGCCATCGATCCCGAGCGGTCGACCACTAACGCTACGTCAAGCTCAACCTGCGTAACGATTGTTTCCGACGCGAGTTCGGAGAATTGAGATGAACCAAAGCCTGGAAATGCAAGCATAACGGGCCCTGACGGCGAACCAGCTTTTTTCTCAACACGCAAATGCAGTGCGTTCGGGTCGGTTCCACCACTCTGGTATTGATAACGTTGGTTGAGCGATTCACGAGTCGATGTGCCAAAATGAAAGTCACTCGCTCGCAACTGCAAAGGCTGTGAATTGACCAAGTTCTGGTTTGCCAAGGCCTGCGCTGTCGCGATCGCAACATTAAGATCAGTCGTGCTCGCATATACCTTAGCTGCGGCCCGCGCCGAAGCATCAGTAGCCACCTGCATTTCTGTTCGGACTAGTTGGACATGCGCGAGATTAATCGCAAATGCCGATAAGATCAACATCGCGATCACAACAAACAGAATGAATACGATCGCAACGCCCAGACGGCTCGCATAATCCCGCTTTCGACAGACTTTTGCACAACGCATTGTGGCATTGAGTCTATGAAAAATAAACCTTCTCATGTTCGCCGATTCTTTCAGTTCAAAACGAGCTACTTTGTCTACAACCAAGCATTTCCATATTCATATCAGCCAAACCCCCTCGCCAGAATCGATCTTCCGGATAAAACGAATTGTGTGGGGTCTCAACTTCCGTTAACGCCTGTTTCGACCATCATGGTCGCCCGACCGGAGATCGGGCCACTTTGCAGCAAACGAATGAGCCCTCCGTTTGCCCCGGGGTCTGCGTCAACTTCAACAGTTACCTCCGTACCAAATGGCGCCGTGTCAAAGTTTTCTGGCAGGATACGAATGGCCGAGGACTGAATTCCTCGCTGAACCAGAATTCGATCGACCTGTTCAATCACATTCTCTTGCTTCGCTTTGGGAACAATTGCGACTCGCGCACCTTCGTATGCCGCCTGCAAAAGTCCCTGGCGCAAGAACATAAGATCACAGCATTCGATTGTTCCGAAAACAATAACCAAAAACAGCGGTAAGCAGATTGCCGTTTCCACCGTTGCCGCACCGCGAACTTTCCGTCGTCGGTCCTGACAGCCAGTGAATCGCATCGGTAATCGGAACATAACAAATTGCTTCATTTAAGTTGATGATCGAGTCACCTAATCTGCAACCACGTCAGCAGGAGCCACAACACCCCCGATGACACAGTACGTCATGAAACAATATGAAGCAAGCAATCGAGATGTCGTGTGAAAACGTGCCTGCTGCTATCCTGCAAAATCCAGAGAATCCGAATAATGGTTACGCCCACAAATGTTCAGACCCATTTTCAAACAGAGCCTAGCTGGACAGCGCCAGGTTGGATTAGCCGGTATGGCGTTAGCCACGGTTTTCGCGGGGAGAACCGCGGCTAGGCCAAAGCGGCTGATCTATTGGTTAACACTGCGAAACGCTAAAAAATTAATCCAACCTGGCGCTGTCCAGCTAGTTCATTCGTTGCGATGATATCCATTAATCAACTCGGCAATCGAGTTCATCAGACGCGGGCCGTCGATCGGTTTGGGGAAGTACTCGTTGCAGCCCATTTCAATGCATGCTTCGCGTTCGCCTTCCATGGCGTCGGCCGTCAGCGCGATAATCGGCAGATCGAAACCTTTTTTTCGCAGTTCTTTCACGGCATCGTGCCCAGTCATTACTGGCATCTGCATGTCCATTAGAACCAGCGAGAACGGATTCTGACGCTCCACCGCTTCTGACACCGCTTCCACAGCCTGTTTGCCGTTCTCGACGATCGTGACATCGGCACCACACTTCTCAAGGAAGTACTTGCCAACACGCCAAACATCTCGCCGGTCATCAGCCAACAGGACTCGTCCGTTGATCGACGGAAGGGCTTGGTTGTTGGAATCGCCATTACGCTGAAAGGGACGAAAACTCGCTTGTGTGTGCGTTCTGTCCCGATTGGATCCTGACGTATTGATTGGCAAACGAAGCGTAAAGCAACTGCCAACACCCAGCTCGCTCTCCACCTCGATCGACGCTCCGATACCTTCGGCCAAACGCTTGCTGATGCTTAGCCCCAAACCGGTCCCACCTTCGCTTCGAGTCGATGGCCTGGGCAACTGATTAAACGGCGTAAATAATCCGCTAAGTTGTTCTTTCGATATCCCGATCCCCGAATCCCGAATTGATATCTTCAGCACGTTCTGGCCCTCTTCAACAACAGAGAATGTCGAAACGACAACCTCCGACGAATCGCTGAACTTTAACGCATTGCTGATCAAGTTAACTAAGATTTGACGAACACGTGTTGTATCAGCGATGATCTTCGTGGGCAGTTGACCCGATATCTCGAACCGCAGAGGAACCTTCGTCTCACGCGCTCGGATTTGCATCAATGATTCGACTTCGGCAACTACCGCTCGGATATCGATCTCTTCCTGAACGAATTGCAATTTCCCCGCTTCAATTTTTGACAAATCGAGGATGTCGTTCAAGAGTGCCAACAAATAAGTCCCGTTTCGCTTGATTGTGTCGACCTTTTCTAAGTATTCAGGATCGTTCGACTCTGATTTCAACATTTCGGCAAACCCCAGCACCGCGGTCATTGGGGTGCGCAGTTCGTGAGACATCGTAGCCAGGAACGAACTCTTCGCTTCGCTGGCAACTCTAGCCGCTTCGTTTGCGTTCTTTAAAGCTTGTTGTGCGCGCATTTGCTCGGTCACATCATGCTGAACCCCGACAAAGTGCGTAACATTACCGATTGCATCGAGCACGGGTGTGATCTGGAGGTCGTTCCAAAACGGCTCGCCATTCTTGCGATAATTCAACAGAGTGGTTCGGTAAGCGACACCTCGTCTTACGGCGTCGCTGATCTGTTTCACCGCCTGTGCATCGGTACCACTGCCTTGTAAAAACTTACAATTGCGACCTAGCACCTCGCTCTTTTCATAGCCCGTCAGTTTGAGAAAGCCTTGGTTGATATAGGTGATCGGATTGCCATCAACTTTGGGATCGGTGATGATTATCCCATTTACCGCCGTTTCCAATGCCAATTGTTGCAATCGGATCTCCGCTTCGGCGTCAGCCAAACTCTTGATATCAACCAAGGTCATCACCAGCCCACCGGTAGAATCGAGGCTTTGGTAGGGCATGATTCGCAGCAGATAGGGATTGCCAAGGCGATCCTCTACCGTCAGTTCTTTCTTTGCATTCGTGTTTAGAACTTCCTGTAAATCGTCAATCAAGCAGGTGCGATTGATTCGGCTGGAGAACTGTTCAATCGATCTTCCCAAATCATGCGGTTCCAATCGAAACACCCGTGCGATTTCCGGAGTAAACCGTCGAATGTAAAGCCCGTCGTCCAGAAAGATTACTCCGACGCGCGTCGTTGCCAGTAGGTTGTCCATGTCGTCGTTGGCTTGCGCCAATTCTTCGACACGACGCTGGTGTTCAGCATTGACGGTATAAAGTTCCTCATTCACGCTGTGCAATTCTTCGTTCGTACTCTGCAACTGCTCGTTTGACGCCAGCAATTCCTCATTAGTTGCCTGCAGTTCCTCGTTGGCCGTTTCCATTTCCTCGATCGTCGCTTGTAAATTTTCGTGCGAATATCGAAGCTCAATTTCAAGATTTTTAACGCGAGCTTGGTTCAATCCATAAACTTGATCATTGTCCCATTCGTTCGTCACGTTCGACAATGATGCGAGATCATTGACAGAAAATTCGATGAATAAATGAATCTTTGCCATCCCCGGATCAGCAATCGGTTCGACAGAAATGCTGATAGATTCTTGCACCTGTCCGTCTCCAAACATCGCCGCCATACGCAATACCGGTTTGTTTTCGGAAACGGCGTGGTGAATCGCCATTGACACCGCCGCGTGCAGGGAATCGTGGATCACATCGTGAATGCGACTCGATTGACGTCCGCCGCGCGGCTTTAAGAAACGCTCCGCACCGCCAAAAATGTGGATCATTTCGCCACTGTCGGAAACCAGGATGCTGGGCCCCAGTTTCTTCGAGAGGATGAGTTCGAACGTGCGTTGTAATTCCCGATCCTCACTTACTTGATTCATCATTAGCATTCCACCGCCGAATGACTTTGGGCGATCGACGCGGGTGCCGGCAGGTATTTTGGTTCCGATCGGCAACCGTCCGTCGCGGAACTTTTGAAATATTTTCCAGCGACTATCGACCACCTTAAACTCATCAGACAACTCGCCGGGCGATTCGCTTGGCCCCAGAAACAGAAAACCGCTGGCTTTCAAAGCGAAATGCAACAGCGAAAGAGCCTTGCGCTGTGCCGCCGGTTGCAGATAAATCAGCAGATTGCGGCAAGTGACCAAGTCCATCTGCGTAAACGGGGCATCACTGATAAGGTTGTGTTGAGCAAAAAGGATGCTCTTGCGAAGTTCACGAGTAACCTCGTAACCATCGCGTGCAACGCGAAAGTACCGTGATTTCAGATCCTGCTGGATTTCACTGAGGGACTCGGTTCCATAGCATCCCTTCGAAGCGATTTGCAACGAACCGTCATGGGCATCGCTCGCAAAGATTTTTAGGTCGATAAACGTGTTCCGTTTTCGCATTTCCTCGGCGGCAAGGATTGCGATACTGTACGCCTCTTCGCCGGTCGCGCATCCGGCAACCCAAATCCGCAGCGGATCACTTCCTGCGCGGCGGTCAAATAGGTCCGAAATCGCTTGGGACTTCAACACCGCGAATCCGTCGGGATCGCGGAAAAACGTGGTGACTCCGATCAGTAAATCGTGATAGAGATCATTGACGGCAGATCCATCCTTTGCCAGATGGGCAGAGTATGCGTCGATAGAGTCCATCCCCAGCATTTCGATCCGGCGAGAAATCCGCCGACCAACCGTACTGGGTTTGTATTGTGAAAAATCGAGTCCGAACTTGCGATTAAGCAAACGAAAAATTTGATCCGTGCCCGCCATGTTGCCAAATGCTAGATCTTCTTCCGCCAGCTTCTCGCGAGACACGCCATCCTTGGTGTGCCGAAGCAGCGCTTCGGCGATCGCCGGCGGGGGCAAGACGACATCAACCTTGCCGGTTGCTATCGCGGCGACTGGCATACCGTCAAACCTGGCGCTCGTTTCGTCCTGAGCGATCACTAAGCCACCTGCATCGTGAATCTCTTGAGCGCCTCGCGAACCATCGCTGCCTGTACCCGAAAGGACCACCCCGATCGCTAATCGTCCGCGATCACTAGCCAGGGAGCGAAAAAATTGGTCAATCGGGTGCGACAATGACCGATCGGCACTACGCTCGGTCAGCAACAACCGGCCATTACTGATCACCATCTCCTTATTCGCGGGAATCAGATAGATGGCGTTGGCCACCACTTCCATGGCGTCTTCGACGCGACAGATCGGAATCGGCGTCTGGCGGGCCAACAAATCCGCCATATGACTTTTAAAGTCTGGCGATAGATGCTGAATCACGACAAACGCCATCCCGCTGTCGGATGGGACGGCACGAAAAAGCGATTCAAGCGCCTCAAGACCACCAGCGGATGCGCCCACACCAACGATGTGAAACGGATTGCCCCGCGTCGAACTGTCGTGCGAACTCAACAATGAGTCGTTTGTCATCAGTCGATTGCCCTAAATCGGCCATCGGCGAGACGGCTACCGAAATGTTTTGAAATCATCGTCTTCCGCCTGACTCTCAAAGCCAAGCTTTTAAAAATGCAGCCACTACACGTTACTGCAATCGACTGCCAGCAAGCAGCGCAATCGCGCAACCCGCATCACACTGATGCGACATTTGGTTGCTACAAATGCAACGCCCCGCAACAAACTTGAATCCACCTTACGCGTTTTAATGATTGCGAGCTAAGGAACCGCATCGCCCACCGAAGGTCAACCCTTAACGCTTAATTGCGGATTGTTAGTTGACGTCTGAACCACTGTGTAGCGAACCTTGCTTCTGAATCGCTAGACATTCTTGAATCCACACGACAACAGTGCTACGGCATGTATTGATACCCTGCTTTCGTGCGCATACGATCTACCGTCGTCAAAGACAGTGCTTATTTGGATCCGCCCCTTTCACTAATGGTCGGTCGCAAGATCATGCTTCTTATGATTGGTGCAAGGCATGCACCCGACGGAAGTTGATAACTGAAGTCTCAAATTGTGAATTGCATAGCTTCATGCAATGTTCGTACCAATTTTGGGGTTTATCGATTGAATTGACCAATCGCCCCCAATCTGAGGCGATTCCAATTGGCCCAGAAACGAAGTGTGGGCTCCGTTCCAACTGCTGCGGAAAAGGCGATTCCTGTTTATTACGTGCGAAAATCAGGAAACTTTTGCAAAGCGTGTCCGAAAAACCTTAATCCCCCCGTGTGCAACGGATCCTTTTGTTTCACAATTGAACGGTAGCATCACTGCAGACCATCACCTCTGACGCAGAGAAATCGCTGTTGCGGGACAATTACAAGAATGCGTTTCATCGCCAGTTTGGTGAACCCTTAGCAACGGCAGCGATGATCGCGCTGCTGATCACAACCGGCGCGATCACGTTGCGAAATCTCGGGAGGTTGTGGACGGACAGCCTTGAGGTTGGACGATCGTACGATGTCATGAACGCGGTTGAATCAATCGAATATTCGCTTGCGGAATGGAAAAAGAGTCATCGGTCATTTCTTGCCACTGGCGATCAAGAGCAATTGGCCCCTTATCGACTTGCCAAAACAAGCCTCGACATGCAGTTCCAACGATTGGCCAAGATTTCCAACGAAGATGATATCTATCAAAGATCGGTAGAAAAGTCGCTCGCGCTGGTCAAGCTTTTGAACGACGAGACACTCAAGCAGATCGCTATATTCAATAACGAAGCAACGCAAACCTCGATTGGGGAAGCGGAACGATCGGCGAACTTGCGTTCTGAACTTGCCGATGAATTATCTGCCTTGCGTTCGATGGCGAAAACGAACGCGGCATTGCAACAAGATGACTCCGTCGCGACCTACAAGATTGCACGCTACTCAACCCTGATCTCAACCCTTGCGGGACTTGCACTGGTCGGAGGCGTAATGCTGGCGGTGTACCGTCGTCGCGTTGAAGCCGAACGCGACGCCCAGTTAGTCGAACGCGAATCACGACTCCGCCAAAGCACGCTCGATGCACTTGCAAAGTATGTAATTGTCCTCGATCGCAAACAAACGATTGTCACCGTTAACGAAGCGATTTTGAATCTGTTTGACATTCAACATCAGAACGTGGTGGGCAAAAAGCTTTGCCAGGTCGCTGATGGCCAGCTGAACCTCACAGGGTTGTCTGAATTGGTCGACAGAGTTAATTCAGCTGAATCGACGAGTGACGAGATTGAGGTTAAGCATCGATTCGCATCCACCGATCAACGGACCTTAAAATTACGGGCAAGGCAGTTTTCAGCCGACTCGCACGGTGGCCCGTTAACGCTGTTGATCATATCGGACATAACAAAACAGCGAGCATTGGAAGCAAGAAACAAACAGCTGGACAAGCACATCCAGTTGTTTCTGGAACAGATACATGACTATGCGATCTTTATGATGGACACCGAGTGTCGTGCAACCACTTGGAATTCGGGCGTTTTGCAGGTACTGGGCTACGACGAACAAGAATTCTTGGGTCGCGATATTCGGCCGCTAATCTTTACCCCTGAATCACATCTTGCGGGCACGGTTCAGCCTGAGTTTGACCTTGCGGAGCGGGACGGCTCGGCCAGTGACGACCGATGGATGATGCGAAAGGGTGGAACCCAGTTTTGGGCGTCGGGGATCACCACATCGATCCGCGATGAGAATGGCGATTTGGTAGGTTACAGTAAGGTGATGCGCGACATGACGTTGCAAAAGCAAAACAGTGACGAAATGAGTCGTTTAGCGGCAGAGTTGTCGGAAGAGTCCAGACGCAAGAACGAGTTTTTGGCAACCTTGGCCCACGAGCTGCGTAATCCCTTGTCGCCGATCAAGACTGCGGTGCAGTTGATGGGCATGATGGATTTGGGCAAGGATATTGAGGATTTGCGAAAAACGATGGCTCGCCAGGTCGAACAGATGGTTCGATTGATCGAGGACTTGACCGACGTTTCGAGAATCGGTCATGGCAAAATTGAATTGAAACGACAGGTTGTTGATATTAAGTCGCTGATCGATGCGGCGATCGAAGCGTCACAAGCATTGATCCATGACAACCATCAGGAGATTGAGGTCTCTATCGAAGAACCATCGACGTGTGTCGATGTCGATCCGGCACGAATCACACAAGTGATCACGAACCTGCTCAATAATTCCTCGAAATATAGCGATGCGAATTGTTCCATTCGCTTAAACGCCTTTCGAGAGGAAAATACGATCGTGATTCGAGTGATCGATAACGGTAACGGAATCGCGCCCGATCGGATTAACGATATTTTTGAGATGTTCGCACAGACCGGCGATTCGGTCGAACGGGGCTGCGCGGGACTCGGTATCGGGTTGATGTTGGTACGAACATTGGTTGAGTTGCATGGCGGCACGGTCACCGCGCACAGCGAGGGCATCGGAAAAGGAAGTGAGTTCGTGGTCCGTTTGCCTGCTGCGATCGAGGCGCCACTGCCACAAACACCAAGCGCCGCGGACGAAGACGAACAATCGATTCGGTCATTCAAAATTTTGGTAGTCGAAGACATGCGTGCCTTGGCGATGATCATGGCCAGACTTTTGACCAAATTGGGGCAGGAGGTTCGCGTGGTCGATTCCGGAGCAGCGGCAATTGAAGCTTTAAAGACTTATCCGGCGGAGATCATTTTTTCAGATATCTCGATGCCAGGAATGTCGGGTTATGAATTGGCAAAACGGTTGCGCCGAACGCCCGAGACAGAGCAAGTTCGTTTGGTAGCGATGACCGGCTATGGCCAAGCGGCGGACCGCGAAAAGGCACTCAATGCGGGGTTCGACGAACACATGATCAAACCGGTCGATATCCATCGATTACGGACTTTCTTGGCTGAGGTGCCTGCGGATTGAGTCGTCCAGTGGGAACACAAAACTGGGGCGATGGGCATCTTTTAGCCGAAGGTTTTTTCTGACACACTGCCGCTGAAGACAATTTCTGTTTGGCGATTTGTGGAGGAAGGTTCATCATGGAAAGCACTGGCACCCTGCCGTTGACGTGGAAGATTCCGAAGTCGATCCGAGTGCGAGTGGGTGATACCGCTGGTCGCCAACGTGTGATTTATGAAGAAGAGAATCTGTTGTTGGTGTTTCACAAGGCACCGGAGACGGATGACATACATCGTGTAGGGCGTTTTTTGTGGCGAACCGCTGATGGTGTTTGGTCGGCAAGCGATGGCGGCGACGGCCCCGCAGTGCTGATGAAACACATCGGCGAATACGCAGCGTTGATTGCGAAATTTGACCAGCAAGAAGAAGAGGCTAATTCGGCTGAGGAGTACTTTTTAGTAATCGAAGGTTTGTTGCCGCTGATCCGATCGACTGCGCATATGCATCAAGTTTTGCAAGAGGCGCGTAAGTTGATCCCTGATGATCGTGGTTTAATCAATGCTCGTGACAAAGCTTACGAACTCGAGCGTGCGGTCGATTTGCTTTATACCAGCGCGAAAAACGGGTTGGATTTCGAGATCGCCAAACGCGCTGAGGAGGAAGCCGTTGCGGCTCGCACGATGGCCCGATCGGCTCACCGCTTGAATGTGCTGGCCGGCTTTTTCTTTCCGCTGGCGACGATCAGCAGCGTGATGGGGGTCGACATGGCGAACTTGTCGCCGGCCGAGTGGTCACGAATGGGCGCGATCGTTTTGGCTGGCTTGATGGTCGGTTTGATCCTGGCCGTGTTTATCACTCGGCAAGGTGGCGAAGTGAAGTCGGCATCGGCGAAGGGAAAGGTGGCGAAGGCGAAGCGGCGTTGAGGTGGGGTTGTAGATTTTGTTTTTGCTGATCGGCGGAGCGATCAGCGACTTTGTTTTTTACTGATCGGCGGAGCGATCAACGACATTTTTTGGCCATCATGCGGATCAGTTCGCGGCAGAAATCGGGCAGGTCTTCGGGGCGACGGCTGGAGATGTGATTGCGGTCAACGACGACGCTGGCGTCTTCGTACAAGCCGCCCGCGTTGATCAGGTCGTCTTTGATTCCTGGCGAACCGGTGACGCGAATGCCGCGATAAACGCCAGCGGATATGGGAATCCAACCGCCATGGCAGATAGCTGCGATCGGCTTTGCGGATTCCTGGAAGTCGCGAACGAGTTGTAAGACTTTGGGGTCACGACGCAGTTTGTCGGGCATGAAGCCGCCGGGAACGACAAGCGCTTCGAAGTCGCTTTCGTTCATGTCGGCGATTGCGGCGTCGGAAATGCAGGGGTAGCCGTTCTTGCCGTCGTATTTCGCTTTTGCCTCTGGCCCTGCCAAAACAGTCGTCGCGCCGGCTTCTTCCAACCGCAGTTTGGGATACCACAGTTCGAGATCTTCGTAGATATCACCAGTGAAAATCAAAACCCGTTGGCCGGCAAGCGGCAATTCAGATGGGTCGGTCAAAGATTGGGACATTGTATACGCTCCGGTAATTGATTCAGAAATGAGAGCCCAAAATCATGTCGCGGATGAGGAAGCATTACAACCGGCGTGCCGAGACAATAAAAAAGCCTAGGTCGATTGTTGCGTGACGCGCGTCCAGGCGTTATCAATCGTTTATTGCTGATGCATCAGGTCCTCTTCCTCTTTTGGCCATTCTGATGACGAATATCGATCCGGATTTGCGCGATCAGTTGAGCGATTTTCGCGGTGACTTTAGGCGGTTGCGACAAGAAGTGGCCAAGGTAATCGTCGGCCAAGAAAAAATTGTCGACGGCGTGCTGACCGCGATGATCGCCGGCGGACACGTGTTGCTGGAAGGCGTTCCGGGGCTGGGCAAAACGATGCTGGTGCGAACGTTGTCCGACGTGATCGACGGGCATTTCTCGCGAATTCAGTTCACGCCCGACCTGATGCCGGCCGACTTGATCGGCACGACGGTGTTGATCGAATCGGATGACGGGTCGAAGGATTTTCAGTTTCGCCGCGGGCCGTTGTTTGCCAACATCGTTTTGGCGGACGAAATCAACCGGGCGACTCCTAAGACTCAGTCGGCGCTGCTGGAAGCGATGCAGGAGCACAGCGTGACGGTGGGCAGTACGACGCACAAACTGGAAGGCGTTTTCTTTGTACTGGCGACGCAAAACCCGCTGGAGATGGAAGGGACGTATCCGTTACCCGAAGCTCAGTTGGACCGTTTTATCTTCAAGCTGATGGTGCCGTTTCCGACGGTTCGCGAGTTGGAGACGATTATGGATCGCACGACGGATGTGAATATGCCGACGGCGTCGAAACAGATTACGCCGGAGCGTGTGTTAGAGATGAGCCGATTGAGTCGCCGGATTCAGATCGCCGATTCGGTGCGTCGGTATGCGATTGAGTTGGTGATGCGAACGCATCCAGACCAAGAGCTAGCGCCGCCGATGGTTCGCCAGTTTGTCCGATATGGCAGCAGCCCACGCGGAGCGCAGGGGTTAATTTTGGCGGCGAAGATTCATGCGGTGCTGGATGAACGGTATCACGTCGCGACAGAAGATATCCAAGCGGTGGCAAAGAATGTTTTAAGGCATCGCGTGATGTTGAATTTTGAGGGGCAGGCGGAGTCGATCGGGACGGATGATATTATTGATCATTTGTTGCAGTCAGCTCCTGTGTTGGCGGGGGTTTGAGATTTGAGATTTAAGATTTGAGATTTGCCATCCGCCGAACACTGAATCGCTGGAACTCGCTATTGTTCGGGGGTGAGGGGATTCGGAAGCTTTCGCGTACTTTAAAGGTTTTGTTTTGTGTTTGATTCCGAATTCCTGAAACGTTTGGAGTACCTTTCGCTGCTATCCAAGCGAGTCTTTCAAGGACAGTTGCTGGCCCAGCGACGGACCAAACAGACCGGGGGCGGAGTGGAGTTTGCGGATCATCGCCAGTACATGCACGGCGACGATTTGCGTTATCTCGACTGGAACGTTTATGCCCGCCACGGCGATCTTTTGTTGCGACGGTTTCAGGAAGAAGAAGACCTGCATATCTATATTCTGCTCGATTGCAGTCGCAGCATGAACTCCGGCCAAACCGACCCAAACCTGAAAGTCGACAAGTTCACTTTCGCTCGGCAATTGGCCGCTGCGCTCGCTTACATCGCGCTGTCGAACCTCGATCGCGTTTCGATCATCGGGTATGACGATAAAATCCGGGCGACGATGCCGCTGGCACGGGGCAAAGATAACGTTTTGTCGGTGTTGCGGTTTTTAGAGAAACTGGAAACGTCGGGCGAAGCGACTCATCTGTCGGCCGTGGTGGGTGATTTCGTTCGCCGTGCTCCACGGTCGGGTCTGGTGTTGGTGATCAGCGATTTGTTTGATCAAACCGGGTTCCGATCGGGTGTCGACCTGCTGAGGCATCGTCGGTTTGAACCGCATGTGATTCAAGTTCATACGCCCTCTGAAGCGAGTCCGACAGTGCTGGGCGATGTCGAACTGTTTGATGTGGAATCGAATCAGTCGCGTAAAGTGACGGTGACGGAAAAGAAGCTTCGCCAGTATCAAGAAATGTTTCAAGCTTTCTTGCGCGACATTGAAACCTATTGTAAGACTTATGGTTTAAGCCACACTCGGGCGACGGCTGATATTCCTTATGATGAAGTGCTGCTNNGTCGCCGGAGCGCTTAGCTGATGAGTCTTGCATCACCAGAACGATTGATGTGGTTGTTGATTGCTGTGCCAATCATCATGCTTTACATCTTGCGGACTCGGTTGAAACGACAGCCGGTTTCGACACTGCTATTCTGGGACCAATTGTTTGATCAAAAACGCCAAAGGTCGTGGCTGCAACGGCTGAGGCATTGGTTAAGCCTGCTGTTGCAATTGGCGTTTGTGTTCTTAGTGATCGGTGCGCTGACGGATCCGCTGTGGACGGGCCAAAAGAACGAATCGCGCCAGGTGGTGATCATTGTCGACAATTCGGCCAGCATGGCGGCGGTCGGCGACGACGGCCAATCGCGGTGGGAAGCGGCGCGACAGAAGGGACTCGGGATCGTGGCGGGTTTGCGTGGCGGTGATGAGGTCGCGGTCGTTACCGCCGGCAGCAGCGTTCGTGTGCCGGTGGGGATGACCGACTTTGCGCCGGCGG
>DIUH01000238.1 GCA_002428205.1 Planctomycetaceae bacterium UBA6163 | reverse complement strand
GCGATCGAAGAAGCAAGAACGATTCTGGCCGAAGCTCAAAAGCGGCTGACCAAGGTGGGTGACGATGTCAAAAAGCAGGTCAAGGATAAAGAGTTGATCGCGATGACCAACTTGATGTATGGGCGCATTCCACGACGCAAGGCGTTGCGTGCCCAGCCCGAAGAATGGCTGTTGACGAAAGACAATATTCTGGTTTGGCAAAACGACTTAGACGCGTTCGAGAGCGCACTCGACGCGATCGACATTGACCCGGTCACGCAAGCCGACCCATTGTCGGAGTTGAACATCGACATGGAATACATTCCGCCGGATTCGACCTTGGGCAAAAAGCTTTACCCTTGGTGGCCGGCTGCGACGGCGAACCGGCACAGCTATATAGGTGATATGAAGATCCGCAATCTTTGGCGAGTCACGCGGAAAGCAGATGCAGGGAAACTTGATAAGGCTCAGGCCAAAGTCATAAAACAGAAAACCAAGATAAGCGAACGGGCGTTGCACCAACCCAAAACGCGATTTGATCTTACACCGGCGGCACGAAAGCAGTACACAGCTTCCAACACTGCATTATTGTTTCATGGTACGCGTAGCGTGAATGTGCGAGGGATCATGAAAGAATCGTTGCGATTGCCTAAGGAGTTGGTTGGAGTGGTAATCACCGGCGCGATGTTCGGGCCGGGGTTGTACTTTGCTGACGATTGGAAAAAATCGGCTGGCTATACGAGTTTAAACAACAGTTATTGGAGCCGAGGCAGTGGTGCGGTGGCGCGTCGTGGGGCATTTATGTTTGCCATGGATGTCTGTCTTGGGGTTCCTCACGTCGCTGATCGGGCTCATGGATTCACCGCACCACCGAAAGAACACCACTCTATTTTCGGAAAAGCGGGTGTGAGTGGGGTTCAAAACAACGAGTACATCGTGTTCGATACGAATCAACAAGAGATGCGATATCTAGTCGAATTCGAGGTTTAGAAAATTGATTGAAGTCATCAGTGGCGATATTACGAAGTTGCAAGTCGACGCGGTTGTCAACGCGGCTAACGAACGGATGCTTGGCGGAGGTGGTGTCGACGGGGCGATCCATCGTGCCGCTGGCCCCGAACTGCTGGAGGCATGTCGAGCGTTTGAAGAAGTTCAGCCCGGCGTGAGGTGCCCGACAGGCGAGTCGCGAATCACACCAGCGTTTCGGTTGCCATCGCGGTTTGTGATTCATACCGTCGGTCCGATTTGGCGTGGTGGCGGTGGTGGCGAAGCGGAATTATTAGCGTCGTGCTATCGCGAATCGATGCTGTTGGCCCAGTCGCACAACCTGCAATCGATCGCGTTTCCGGCGATCAGTTGCGGAATTTATTCCTATCCGCCTGAGCAGGCGTCCGCGATTGCCGTGCGAACGATTATCAGCGTTGGAGCCGTATGCCCGGCGATCATGCGTGTTGTTCTGGTCGCGTTTGAACCGCCGATGGTCAAAATCTTAAAAACAGCGGTGGATAGCGACCCGAACAGGTACGGCATGGATCAAAATTAAAGTCGATCGGATCTTTGTGAAGACACACCAACGGTACAGTCCTGTGAAGGTTACGCGCTGGCGAAAGCCGCCAAGCAGGTCTGCGCAAATAAGTCGGTATAAGACCGGAGAGGCCGACTTTCCCAAGGGAGAGTTTCGTGCTCGTTAAACCGATTTATTTTTGCCGACGTGCTTAGACCCACTTGGACCGTTCCGTCATCGATCTGTTTTCCACTTTGGCCGGACAGCCTTATACCTGAGTTGCCGCCACGGGGGCGAGTGGGATCGTGTTGGTAGCCAGCACGTTGGTGACCGATCGATTCGGTGTAGCCTGCGAGGCGTAGCCAGCATTCGCACGCTCTAAATCGTAGGGCGAATCGAGGGACACGCGTTCGAAGGTTTCGCCATCGCTTGCCACAACTTGATTGCCGCCGCGGCCAGAAGCGATCGCGACGGCACGCTTGACGCGATCGATCAACGGTGCCGATCCGTCGCTACCGCGTTCTTCGCCGACTCCAATGCTGATGGTGAATTTCAGTTCGTCTTTGGCCAAAGTGATCGTCAATCTTTCGACGCCGCTGCGAATGCGTTCGGCCACTTGCGTCGCGTTGGTCAGGTTTGCTTTCGACAGTATGATCGCGAACGAATCGTTATTGTAGCGAGCAACATGGTCAGACGAACGTACCGAAGAACTGATCAAGCGACCGATGATTCGCAGTACCAGTCCGTCGCTGCTGATGCCGTATCGATCAGAAAACTCACTGTAACGATCGATACGGATCTTAATCATCGACATCGCAATGCCCGTTCGGCGACTTTCCGCTAAACCACGAGCAAAGTATTTGTTAAAGGCATCGGTTGACAACAATTGCGTGGTCGGATCTAGCAAATCCTGATTGTCGTCTGCGCACAGCCCGACATCGTTGGTAACCTTTGCCGATTCGATACTGGCGTTACGGGGGGGCGAAACCGCGGGGCGTTCGATTTGGACGAAGGGCTTGAATGTCCTGCCATCATTCCAGTGGCCGCAGTCACGCCCGGAATCTTTCGAAAAATAAAGCGCTTCATCGGCACGATGCAGCCACGTTTTTGGTGAATCACCCGGCATCACCTGTGATAAACCGGCACTAGCGGTAATCCGGATCGGTTTATTGCTGATTTGGCATACCGCCTTGGATATCGAATCTCTGATGCGTTCGGCTATTGCCCGTGCTTGTTCGGCGGTGGTGCGTGGCAGGATCACTGCAAACTCTTCTCCACCGTATCGGATCGCTAAATCGCCACTTCGAATGTGTTGAGTGATGGTTCGGCCGACGGACATCAAAATATCATCACCAACAAGGTGGCCATAAACATCATTGAGTTTCTTAAAGTAGTCGATGTCTAGCATCAGCAGTGACACTGGCGTTCCGTGCTGTTCAAATTGCGACAACTGATTCAACATTTCGTCATTGAATGCGCGCCGGTTGGCCAGCCCAGTTAGCGCATCGGTGCGTGATTCGGCGATGTGGTGGTCGATCATCCTGGATTGATTTTCCAGTCGTGTCTGAGCGTCGGATAGCTGTTGTGCCATTTGTTCGTTTGCGTGAATCAATTTGGCCAGCACCGTTGCAACGTCACAACCTTTATCACGCAACTCAGTATTGTATTGACGCACTTGGACGCTGTGCTCACCGACCCCAGCGGCGACCGCTTGCGCTACCTGTTGAACCGAAATTAAGAAGTCTCGTGACTCATCACTCCGAATCTTGGGTTCGGCCTTGGGTTCGGGGACCGCTGGCGGCACGACCGCTTGTGAGGAACCTTTGCAGTATAAAACGGCGATAAACCCGCCTACGGCGGCGGCTAAACCGAGCATCAACAGGTCATTAACAACAGCTGGCATCATCGGATCATCCGGCAAAGGTGGGAGAAGCACGCTTTCGCGCCGCAAGTTTCGTACTATTGCAAATAGGTTGGTCATGCTGGCACGATTTAACGCAGGAGTTACTTTGCATTGAAATCTTGTCCGTCAAACGTTCACCAAAACGCACAGAAGTAACATCTGCAACCCCTCGCCGTCCGCTGGGCTGGTTTTCAATGCCTACCTGTGGTGCCAAAATTGGTCGAAGTTGAAGGCCTTGACCGGAATTCCCGGAAATGCCCCACAGCCCGAACAATGGCGATCGATCTTCCACAAAAAAATGTTTGCAACAAACTGACTTTGCTGCGTGTTAGGCTGTAGACCTTGCCAACTTCGATTCGATTCCCGCCCAAAATAACCATAATGAATCAACTTACCCGCCGCCAATTTCATCGTTCGATCCTTGCCACCGGCGGTGCCGCGACTGCCTTCGCCTTGTTGCCTCAATCGCTAAAGGCGGATCAATCGACCGATCTGAGTAAACTGCGATTGGCCTCGTTTCGATTCAAAGTCACTCCGCCCGTTGGCCATTCACTTTGCGGCGGCTGGATCAAACCGGTCGTCGCCACTGACGATGACTTGGAAGCGATCGGGCTGGTGCTGGAAGGCTGTGGCGATCCGATTGTGATTTGTGCGGTCGATTGGACGGGCCTGCTCAACACCGCCCATGTCCGTTGGCGACAAGCACTCGCCGAGGCCGCTGGCACAACGCCAGACCGCGTCGCGGTGCAATGTGTTCACCAGCACAACGCCCCGTTCGCGTGCTTGGATGCACAGGCGATTGTCGCGGCCGAAGGTGACCTGCCAGAGATCGTAAACGTTGAGTTCTTTGAAGCCTGTTTGGATCAAGCCAAAGCGGCAGTCACCAAATCGCTGAAGCAACTTCGTCCGGTAACGCACGTCGCTTGGCATCAAACCAAGGTCGAGCAAGTCGCATCGAATCGGCGAGTTTCTCGCAATGAAGCCGGCAGGGTGATGGCGATGCGAGGCAGCAGTTGCCGCGACGAAGCGTTGCGTGCCCTGCCCGAGGGTTTGATCGATCCTTGGGCAAAGTCGATCGCATTTTACGATGGCGATAAACGGATCGCCGCTTGTCATTACTACGCGACGCACCCGATGAGCTATTACGGCGATGGTCGGGTCAGCAGCGATTTTGTCGGACTGGCGCGAAAGCGATTGCAAACGAACGAGCCCGACGCGTGTCATCTTTATTTCACGGGCTGTGCGGGCAACGTGACGGCAGGCAAGTACAACGACGGTTCGCCCGAGATGCGACAAGTCTTGGCCGATCGGATTCATGCCCCACTGCTGAATAACTTGCAAAAAATGCGTCCAGTGGCTGTCGAACGAGTCGCTTGGTCCACCGTCGACATGTTGCCACTGCCCAATCCGGCGCTGTCGGCCGAAGCGATCCAGCGGCAAATCTCTGATCCCACACAATCGGTCGTTAATCGCAACCGTCCCGCGTATCAACTCGCTTGGCTGAAACGACTGCAGTCCGGTTTGCCAATCACGATCAGCCACTTGCGGATCAACGGGGCTGGCATGTTGCATTTGCCAGCGGAATCGTTTGTCGAATATCAACTGGCGGCACAGGAAATGTTCCCGGGTGGCTTTCTAGCAACGGCTGCGTATGGTGATGGCGGTTCGTGGTATATCCCGACCGCTAGTGAATACCCGCATGGCGGTTATGA
>DIUH01000237.1:9772-10194 GCA_002428205.1 Planctomycetaceae bacterium UBA6163 | reverse complement strand
GAGGCGGCGATGCGACTATCCGACACGGAACGGCGTTTGGCCAACGCGAAAGAGTCCTTGCGAGCGCAGGAAGAGAATGTGAGCGAAGCGGTCGCGGTCAGCCAGCAGTGGGATTCTTATATTGTGTCGCTGCGTGAGAAGTGGGAGGAGTTGCAGCAGGCGAATGCTAAGTCGAACCAGGAGTTGCAATCGGTTTTAGCGGAGAAGTTGCGTGCCGAAGGCGAATTGGCGGATGCCAAATGTCGACTATCGGAGTCTGAAAATTTGGCCGACAATGCACAGCGTCAACTTGCGGGTATCGAAATGGAAATTGCTGTGGCGGCCGATCGGCAATCGGTTGTGGAATCGTCACTTGTGGAAGTGCAAAACTTTGCACAGCAATTACAGCGGGAAATCGACGACCAGCAACGTCAAGTCGAGGC
>DIUH01000237.1:580-9709 GCA_002428205.1 Planctomycetaceae bacterium UBA6163 | reverse complement strand
GGCCTGTTGCAAGAGGATTTGCTGAAAGAGATCGAGACTTTAGTCGTCAGCATTGACCAGCCGAGCTTACAAGCGATTCCTATGAAAACGGAAGTAGAAGAATCGGCGGCGAACGTGTCCAAAGCGTTGAAGCGGACGAGTGATTTAAAGCAGAGTCCCCCTGACCCATGGGCAAGTGTGTTTGAGTGACGGAGCCGATGGTGATCGTAATGTCATGTTCGTTCGTTAGATGTTAAACGATACAACGGGCGAGTTGGGGGTCGGTGTCGACCATTTTTTCAACTTCGGGCAGCACATCGCGAGAAGATAAAATCGTATAGAACGACGGTTTAATCGTTGGAGCGATCCGTACGGCCTTTAGCCACTCGGATTTACAAAACGGATCGCTTGCAATTGCTTCCCAAAAACCTGTTGCGCGAAACAAACGATCGATCAGGTCATCATTTTCGCCCTGCAAGCGGCTGATTAAGTAGCTGGCAACACCGACCTGCAAACCATGCAGTTTTGGCCGCTTGCAGATTTGGTCGAGAGCATGAGAAATTAAATGTTCGCTGCCACTTGCCGGGCGCGATGATCCGCACATAACCATCGCGATTCCGTTCATCATAAGCGCGGTGGCGAGTAGACGCATCCCACTGGCGTCGTGTTTGGGGTGGCTCATAAATGCATGAACCGATCCGTCGGAAAGCAGGGCCGCAAAATCATCAACCGGTTCGCCACATGCATGAAAGGCGAGTTTCCAGTCGCGTACGGCCGTAAACTTAGCCACCAAATCGCCAACGCCCGACAGCGTCAAAGCAAGCGGTGCCTCACGGCAGACCGCTGTATCGATAACCAAGCCATAAGGGATCGTCGCTGGCAATGAACGGCGTTTGCCATCGACCAGTAGGCTCGATTGGGGACTGCAAAAGCCGTCATTGGAAAGCGATGTCGGTACCGCGAAATAAGGCAACCGGCCGAGCGAAGCGACATACTTTGCGACATCCAGCGCGCGTCCGCCGCCTAAGCCAACAATCGCCGAGACTCGGCCTGGCAAACGAGAAAACTGGTCGACCGCGGATTGCAATGAAATATCCGCCGCGTCCAACCAATCGACCGCATCGACTCCGTGCTGTTGAAGGCTTCGGCGTGCACGGCGGGGCAGGGCATCGACCAGTCCGTCGCTTTGGATGACAACTACACGACCAAACTTTGCTCGATTGAGGTACAGCCCCAATCGATCCAGCGCGCCGTCTTTGACGCGAACGATCGTGGGCAGGCCGATCTGAGTGACCAAGGGCATTTAGTTGCTTGATTGTAGGAGTTGTGATGCGATGTCAGACCAAGTGTGAAACGGCTGAAACGGGAAACCGTCGTGCTTTAACTGCTCAGCAAGATCGGCTTTGGCAAATCGTACTGTAGCCTCGACCAGCTTAGCAGCTTCAGCGTCGGGAAACCCGTCACCTGCAAACGCCACACGATAACCTCGTTCAATCCAGTGGCGGACTACCGCTGCTTTGTCGATCCCAACGGTCGGCGATCGAAAGCGTTCGCTAGGCGGCAGTTCCATTCTCAACCCCTGCTCTGGAACGAACATGCCCGGGTTGGCGTAAACTTCCAGCGTGACTCCGGCTTGCGCGAGCAGATAATCGATATACCAACTGCAACCAGCCGATGTAACGACGATATGCCATCCGGCTGATCGCAGTGTGGCAATCGCTTGTGGCAATTTGGGGTCTAGTTCCATTTTGTCAACGATTGCCAGCACATCCTGTTCATTGGCATGAATCGTCCTGAAGTAAGCTTGTAAGGCTTCGAAATGCGTCATTCGACCTTGGCGATACTCGGCCCAGAAATCTTGACAATCTCGCGCGATCAAGTGCTCGATGGCCAATCGGTAAAAGTCGTGGCGTGTCATTGTGCCATCAAAGTCGCTGACCAAAACAGATCGACTGTCAGATGCGTTAAGCTGTTGAACGGGCATGTTGTGCATTCTGTGTTGGGGCTGGGGATTTCACCGCGAGCTCGCGCTGCCGTTTAATGGGGCTGTAGCGGTTAAGCACTTTTTCTCAATTTAGACGTTGTACTAGAATGTCAGCGAACCATGGTGAAGGAGAAAGCGTTTATGGTTTTCGGCCGGCTTATTGCATTTGGTCTTGCAGATTGTGTTGCCGATTTTCTCGGCCGGTATTGGTAATATGCGTGTTCAGCGACGTGGAAATATTTTTCCGGTAGTGGTCGTGAATGCGCCGTTAAATGCGAATGCAGCGATTGATCTCGGAAGAATGATTACTTACTGCCAAATCTATTTTTTGTCTTCGAAATGAGAGTACGGACGACTTGGGGGAATGTACATTTCCCTATCCGAAGTCGACATCTGGGGTGGTTTTGAGCGGTCATCTGGTTCGATTGAGTCCCAATTTGTGTTCATCGCTGATCTAATTCCTATTAGCCTCAATACCCTGTCTGCCGATGCTTCAATCGGCACGGACTTGTACTGTCAAGGGGATGATCCGTCTCGAGCGTTGTTGTATTGCAGCGCGAACATTCCGTTACAATCCGGAGATTTGGAACGGTTGCGCCAGCGTGGGGTGTCCAAATTATTCATTTCGAGCGAAGGCCGCCTTGAGTACCAGAAACACCTGCGTACTGTTGCAGCGGGTGGCGGGGAACAGGCGGTACCTATGTCGCTGCGGAGTGCGGCGTTGAATGAAGTGGTGCTTGCGGTGTTACAGGAAAGTTTTTCCAAAGGTGACACATCCGAAACGGTTACACGGACCGCAGAGATATCGCGATTGGCTGCTGAATTGGTAACCCACCAAGACTTTGCGTCTGGCGATCTGTTTCGGGTTCTGCATCACGATTATGCCACATTCACCCATTCGGCGAATGTGGCCTACTACCTAGGGATTCTTGCGACGGCGCTTGGGCACACGTCCGAGGATGTAGAGCGAATCATTGCGGGCGGGTTGCTTCATGATATTGGGAAGTTAAAGGTTGATGAGAAACTTTTGATAAAACCCGGTAAGCTGGACGACCAGGAGTTCGAGATCATCAAAAAACATCCTCGCGACGGCTTCGCACAGTTGGCCCATCGCGAAGACTTAACCTTTGGTCAATTGATGGTCGTTTACCAACACCACGAGAGACTTGATGGGCGAGGATACCCGGTCGGGTGCCTTGACCAAGAAATTCACCCATGGGCAAAAATGTGTGCAGTGGTAGATATCTACGAAGCGATCACTAGCCAGCGTCCGTATCGCAAGCCGATGCATTGGCAACAGGCTTGCGCGATATTGCAAAAAGATGCCGGCGAGGCGCTTGAAAGGGAGATGGTTGAATGCTGGATTTCGATTATCCGCAACACTATGCAGGGCTAGTCCGCGAAATCAATTGGTCGATCACGTTGCCCCAGACCTGGTGCCGTTTTTTTGAAGAAAGCGGCGTTTTACCATCGTTGCCCAACGACATGCGCCGTTCACAGCGGCGTGCCGTTCGGACCTTTGGGCTACTGCGGATTGATGGGACAATTCCAGCGATCTCGAGAAGTAAAGCTTTGATTGGGATCTATACGAAAGACTTTTCAAAGAATGCGATTGGCTTGATTTCACCAATCCAACTGTACCCAGGTGAACGTTTACGGTTGATCCTGCCGACGTGTTGGCTTTCCTTGGAAGTGATTCGGTGCAGACGTCATAACAGCACTTGTTACGAAGTCGGTGCGCAATTATTGCACCACCATGAACCCGATGAAGCCGCGTTTGCCGACTGATTCATGGGGCTGCATCTGGCAAGGTCCAGTACGACAGTTGGTGGTCCACCGGCCATGGGCGTAAGCGTCGCTCCAGTGGCGGCATTGACGATCGCATCAGAAGATTGACATCTTCTAAAATTGGCAGACAATCGCCATAATACGAGTGCCCCAGCAGATCGGTATCAATCTCTGACGCATCAACGGTATCAACGCCTTGCAATACCAGGGCACCATCGCTTGAATCGCCTGCCCGTGTGCTGTCGTTAAAGTTTCTTGACAGCATCAGTGCCCAATCATTTTTTGAACAGTACATCGTCGTTCGATTGGCCGTTTTCGTCATGCGGGGCGCGATCTGGACACGAAAGACTTGGCTGTCAATATCGGGCGCGGCCAGTATGATTTGGTCAAAAATCTTTCCCCGATCGCCGAGGTCAGCGATTGCTCGGCAGGTTGCATCGGCGCCCATACTGTGTGCGATCACATGAATCCGATCCGCCTTTACTCGGTCGGCAACATCCAAAAGAAACTCTTTTATCACATAGCGGCTGAATTCGATCTCATTGCGGTCCGAAAAATAATGCCGCACATTTGCTCGAGACGGCCAACTGAAGAATATCGGAATGCTTTCGAACTTCAGGTCATAATGCATTTGCGCCGTTCGTCTGGCGGCGCTATCAAAGTCAACATTAAACCCGTGAATGAATACGAAACAGGATCGGTTGTCCTTAGGCAGTTCTGCGACTCTGGATTTGACAAGATCAAAAAAATCGTCCTCAGCCATTTTTTCGATCTCCTTCAGCACCACGTGATCTCGTTCGTTTTCCGGTCCGATCAAGGGGCGTTCGACAGCACCGACTTGGTGGCTTGGTGGAATTGAAACGGTGCAAGTGCCGTATCGCATGGTTTCGGCAGGGTCACGACGGGGACCAAAACTGGCACCAGATCGTAGTTGCCAGTGTTTTTGCAGTTCGCTGCGGAACATCAGCATTGCCCAAGTTGCTGCAACGACCAACATCAGTGGCAGCCCCCATCGAGCGCAACCGCGGGGGTTTGAAACGCTGGCGGTGGTGGTGGCGTCCGACGGTATCCCGGTAAAGAACGGGACCAAAGCGGCCAATAGCAGCAGCGCCAGTAGTGGATATTGCAATAAGTGGTTCCAAGGTCGCCGCGGGCTATCGAGCAACTCGCGATTGGTTCCAAAGTAGACGGTCACCGAAGTCGGCTGCGTCGGATCGACATCGCGCGCGGAGTGTTTTGGTCGTGTTGAACCGGTCGACTTGCCAACGGTCACCTTGGGCATTTGGGGCGAGTCTGCGGGAACCGCTGGCCATTCGTCAATCGATCCTGCCGACGGTGCCCAATACAACGCTTCGGTTTGTATCGGTTTACTGCCGACGATCTCGGACAGTAGGCGTGCAACCGCGATTCGCCTGGGATGTTGGTTGGCGAGTGCATCTATTAGTGCAGGCACCGCACTGGCGCCTTGGTCCTTCAACTGCCGCTGTGCAGCCAGAGAGACCGATTCATCAGGATCCCCCAATGCTTCGACGAGTCGCTTCCAGTAGTCATCGTTTTGGTTGGATGCCGGAACCTCGATCAATTCAAGGCCGACAACTGCGGCCCCGCGCATGGCAGGATCTTCGCTTTTCAGATACTCAAGCAACAAATCGCGAACCACCGGTTCCAACGCATTCAAAGCTTGCAACTCGACCGCCGCTTGACGTTGGACCGTCAAATTAGAAGACCGCATTGCAGCGACTAGAAATGCGATTCTTTCATCTTCATTTGCACCGGTGACGCGCGAGAAGTGCTTTGGAATCACACGGGATTGCAAATGTGTGTCTTCTAAAGCGCGTTGCAGATCCTCGATCGTTACCTGCTGGAGCGCTGCTAGTGGATCGTCTTTTAAATGCAACTTTGCCCAAAGATCGTTGGGCGGCGTTTCTTGGACGGTATCGGTTGTGGCCTGGTCGACCGCAGGCGACTCGGTGGGCTCATCCTGGCCAAAGGCCGACTGAACCAGGATCAATGAGAAAGCGAAGAAAGTTAAACGCTGCCATTGGCAAGTGCGTAAACGCATGAATGTCCAGTACATCGTGGGTTTAGTATCTCATCCTTACCAAAACGTCGAACGTTCCTTGCATCGGATCGCGAATGGACAAACGCAAGATCTGATCGGATTTGCGAATCGCATCGGCGACTGCCGCAGTTTTTGAAGTCGCTTTTCCGTTGACCGCAACAATCACCTGTTGTGCGCGTAGCGAGACGAATCGATCTTGTTGTATTAGAAAGGCCTGCGTCGATGGCGAGCCCTTCGCGACATCGATAATCACCGCACCACGACCGGGAAAGTCGCGTACCACAAGTCCTGTTCGAGGCCCTTCCCTCGTGGGCATGTCTGGATATTGAAAAGGAAAAACATTCTGCTCGGTCTGGATCGGTGCTCCCTTAGCGATCGTGGCGCCTTTTGGATAATAGTCACGAAACGCTTGATGAACGCGTAAGCTGACGCCACGAACCAATTCGTCCCAAGATCTCTGGTTTTGCCTTTCACGACTTATCCAATCGACCAATTGGGTGGTGAAGATCGATCCCGGCGATCCGGGCGGATCCTCTTGATAAGGCGCGAAAAACGCGCTTTCACCGGGACTGGAACTGGTGATATCAACAACCCCGCTTGTCTCTAAAAACAGCCGTCTGAAGAGCGGCGTTGGTACAGGTGGGCTGGTCACTTCGACATAAGGCGAAGCGTACAGATAGCCATCGCTGCGGGTATTGCAGCAGTCCGTAATGAGAGCGACCATGCGAGCACGTTTAGCCGCCAGCGCCGACAATAAATCCTTGCGATATAACTTGCCAGCGGCCAGTGAAAGGAAATGCCCTTTATCGTCGACCGAGCCGTGACCGGTGAAATAAAACAGAATTGCGTCGTTCGCGCCAACAACCAGTTCCTCGAGCGTTGCTAACACATTCGCTGGCGTGCTGTATTCATCTTCGCCGATTTCAAAACGCACCAGATTGAACTGCCGCTCGGGCATATTTTCCGCAATCGCGATCGACACCAGCGTCATATCCATTGCGACTGCAGAGGTGTATTTGCCCCATCCTGCCGACGGGGAGACGTCGCCTACAACAACGACATGCAGCACTTGCACCGGAGCCTGTCCACTCGCCAGTGGCCCTGGAAATAGAAGGAAAAACAGGCAAGCGATTGACGCCAGAGCGCTATGATTCTTCATATTCGTTCACACTTTCATTCGAGGCTGGACTTACATTATAACGCAAATCGACCATTTATCGATACGCGATAATGAAGTGTTTTACGAACGTCTTGCCGCCCCCCCTGTTGCGGTCATCCATTGGGGAATTGCTGTGCTGATTTGCCGCGGTTGGGAACTGCATTTCAATCGACTTGTCCTAGTAGTCCGCTGGCGGGTTGGCCAATATCCACGACTAAGAGTTTGTATGAATATCGACCAGGGCCATCGATGGCGCTAAAGCGGTTGGTGGTAGTTGAATAAGTTTTGAGTCTTGACTACGAACATCGCACTGAATTAAGCGAATTGATGGTCCAAGTGGTCTCAATCGGGCCTATGCTTGCAGGCGACTTGTCCTATCAGTTGGTCAATCTGAATTCAAATAGAGACTTGATGGCGCGACGTCGTTACCGGAAAGGTTTTAAGCACGTCGGTAGAAATAAATCAGTTTAACGAGCACGAAACTCTCCCTTGGGAGAGTCGGCCTTTCAGGGCCGGAGAGGGCCCTCCCCGGCCTTGAAAGACCATTCCTCCCGCGCGAAGCGGGCGGGGGCCTGCACCGGTCTTATGCGGACTTATTTGTCCAGGCCTGTTTAGGAAAGGCTTGAGGCGAGCAGTGCGAACCGTTGGGTGTGAGTTAAGAGACGGCATCGTTGACGAGGCGGATGTCGTGTCGGGCGCATCGGCTTGCAAAGTGCAATTGATGTTCTTATCGTTTTCAAGATGATGGCTTATATTGACATGCATCAGGGGAGTAAAGTGAATGAAGAAAATTAAACATAAACGCTCGCCATGCCCGGTCGCATGTACGTTGGATCTGATTGGCGACAAATGGACGCTCTTGCTCATCCGCGACATGCTGTTCGGTAAGCGTTACTACAAGGATTTCTGTCAATCACCAGAAAAGATTGCCACCAATATTTTGGCCGATCGTTTGGGGAAATTAGTCGAAATCGGCATGGTTGAAAAATGGGTGCCGGATGCGGACCTTGGGCGGGAGGCGTATCGCTTGACGACCAAAGGGAAATCGCTGAGGTCGGTTCTTGAGTCTGTCGCTAAGTGGGGGTTGAGCAATATTGAAGGGACCGAAGCTAAGTTAATGTCGAAGGGCAGGTGATTCCGCTGGGTTAGAATTCCGACTTCCTCGCAACTCGTCCAATGATCATCGTCGCAATCGCTGGCCACTTCGTTACCGCGGGCCGGTCGTGTGGAGGGGGGGAGGGTTGGGCGGTTCTGCTCGTCAAGGCGATCTTTCTGTACCGGCCTGTGTGAATGAGCGAGCAATTCACTATTTTTGGTCGCATCGGTTTCCAGGCTGTGTTTGTATCGATCGCCCGCGATTGCGGGTAAGATAGGCCTCATTATTCGACAGGTTTTCATCTGGAACGCGAATCGACGAATTGAGATGCTACTGATGCTGTTACGCATACCGCGCTTTGTGATCACCGCCGCGATTCTTGGGCTGCTGTTGACACCGCCGGCCCTTGGTCAGACGCCCGAAGTGAAACAGGCGCCCGAAGTGAATCGAGTGAGTGAAACTCGCTTCAGCCGCGATATTCAGCCGCTGCTGGCCAAGCACTGCATTGTTTGTCATGGCCCAGATGATGCCGAAGCCGGATTGTCATTGATCGACCCCGCCGTCGCGGTCGCCCAGCTCGATTCGGGACAACGTGCGATCGTGCCCAATCGGCCCGACGACAGCGAGCTGCTGCATCGCGTGACGTCGACCGACCCGTCGCTGCGGATGCCTCCCGAAGGTGAACGGCTGAGCGACGAAGAGGTCGCGCATCTGCGTACTTGGATCCAAAACGGTGCGAACTTCGAAACTCACTGGGCTTATCAGCCGGTGACCGAACCGGCATTGCCATCGCTCGCCTCTGATCCGCTCGCCTCGGATTCATGGGTTCGCAACCCGATCGACTTGTTCGTGCTGGCCCAGTTGCGACACGCGGCGGTCGAGCCATCACCGTCCGCCGATCGCGCCACGTTGATCAAGCGGCTGTCGTATGACTTGATCGGCTTGCCGCCCACACCGCAGCAGGTCGATGCGTTCGTTGCTGATCCTTCGCGGGATGCTTACGAGCACCTGGTCGATCGGTTGCTCGCCTCGGAATCCTTCGGGGAACGCTGGGGCCGACA
>DIUH01000237.1:0-562 GCA_002428205.1 Planctomycetaceae bacterium UBA6163 | reverse complement strand
TTCACGATCGAACAACTCGCCGGCGACCTGCTGCCAGCCGCTTCGGTGGACCAGCGACTTGCGACCGCGTTTCACCGCCAGACGTTGACCAACACCGAAGGCGGTGCCGACAAGGAAGAGTTTCGTGTGGAAGCGACGTTCGATCGCACAGAGACGACCGGTGCGATTTGGATGGGGCTGACGATGACCTGCGCCCGCTGCCACACGCACAAGTACGACCAGATCACGCATCGCGAATACTTTCAAATGTTCGCGTTCTTTAACTCCGCCGACGAAACCAACGCCGAGGTTGCGATCAGTCCCGAAGCGGTGCGGCGGTACGAGGATGAAAAGGCGATCTACGATCGGCAAATCGACCAGCTTGAGCAGCAAGTCGCCCAGGTCAAAGCCGACCTGAGTCCGCAGATCGAAAGCTGGACCGCCGAGATGACGGCCAAGCTGAATGCCGAAAACGCTTCACCGGTTACGTTCGAAACCGCAACCGTAATTGCCGCAAAAGCGGACAGCCCGGCTGAGCTGGCCGCACAGCAGGACGGCTCATTGTTGGTGACCGGTCCGGTGC
>DIUH01000101.1:9046-9298 GCA_002428205.1 Planctomycetaceae bacterium UBA6163 | reverse complement strand
TGACGTCGGGTAATTCCGAACGAGGGAAGGCGGTCAGGCTGACACGCGAATCGAGTCAAACATCGACCACACTCAGCGGTGGAACATCGGTGACCGAGCGACTGAAACGCATTACCACGAGAGCGAAAGACAACCCAGTAGCGTCGTTCAATAATGTGTTCACATTGCTGAACCAAGAGCTACTGTTTCTCGCCTTTCGACAACTCAAACGAGACAAGGCACCGGGCTTCGATGGCGTGACGGTAGACGACT
>DIUH01000101.1:0-9002 GCA_002428205.1 Planctomycetaceae bacterium UBA6163 | reverse complement strand
CTTCAAGCTTTGGGCGAATTTTAATCGGACGGAGGGTAGCCACGCGTCATTACGTTTGCCCCATTTTCCGACTTCTGCTCATTCGTATTTGATTTAAACTCAAAGAACATCGCGTTTTCACGACGCGGCAGGTGTTTGTTCTTCGACTTCACCGACATGAATGTCCACCGACTGCTTGAAATGTAAGAATGTGAACCAAAACACTAGCCCGTTCAGTAAGTGCCATGCCCCATGCCCAGTTAGGATATGGTTGCCCGGAACGCATAAGATTCCTAAAAAGTCTAACCACCAGAACGCCCACGCGACTACGAAGCTCCAAACCATCGCCCCATTTGCGGTCGTAGATTCCGCGAATGATTACCATGACAACCAAAGCCGCAAAAAGTGGACTTGCCAGTGCTGCGGAAATCGTTGACAGGACGGTCAATGCAATCGCGGCAAAGACGACCAGTCCTATCGCTGGGCCATTGCCAATCCAGGGCGTCGCGCGGTATTGCTGCAATGCCGCAATACTGAGAATGAAGAAAAACATTCCACTCAAATCAAGCGTCTCGCCCAAAATCGTATTGGACGCGTGAGAGTACGCCGACGCCCCCAGCAACCGCTCCAGCGGACGCTTGGCGACCACCAAAGTCGCCAAACCCGCAATGAAGGGCGAAATGTTGGTCCAAGTATCCGCCGGATGCTTGATCAAACCAGGAAGTGTCTCTTCGCAAAATTGCATTCTCGCTGGTTCAAACAGTCACGATAAATCCATCAGCGATTCCGTAAAAAAGTTAAAGTTGACCGGGTCTTGGTCACCCGAAGGGGCCATTGTCGCAGTCCCAACCCCCTCCGCAACCCGGCGCGGATACTTCCAGCGGTTTCCCACCTACAAGTCGCAAAATACGTCAAACTCACATCACCCATTTTACCGAAACAAAGGAAAGTGCTTTGAAACGAAAAAGATGATCGTTGGCAATTATCCTTACTTCACCCCAGCGAACGATTCGCAGCAGTGAGACGACGATGATCAACAAACCAAATCAAGCCCGACGACAGTTCTTGGCAGTGTTGGCCGGTGTGCCCCTGATGATCGGTTGTAAAAACGGCATGAAGGTCCGCATGGAGGGCAACGTCGCCACCAAAATCTTATCCGATTACAACGTCACCCCCGTCGGCCAGCGGATCGTCGACGGCAATCCTTGTGCCTGTGCAAAAATCGCGATCATCGATATCGATGGCGTGCTGCTCAATCGCAACTTTCGCGGAATGGAATCGCTCGGCGAAAACCCCGTCGCCCTGTTTCGCGAAAAATTGACCGCCGCGGCGAAGGACCCAGCTATCCTCAGCATCGTCCTGCGGATCAACAGTCCCGGCGGCAGCGTCACCGCGTCGGATCTGATGCGACACGACCTGCAACAGTTTCGTCGCCAGACCGGCAAACCGGTGCTCGCTTCGATCCTCGACGTCGGCGCTGGTGGAGCCTACTACATCGCGACCGCATCGGACATGATCTTTGCCCATCCCACCTCCGTCGTCGGTGGTGTCGGTGTGGTGATCAATCTTTACAATATGGCCGACACGCTCGAACAACAAAATATACAACCGACACCGATCCGCGCCGGAGATCACGTCGACCTAGGCTCGCCAATAAAAAAATTATCAAACGACGCCGAAGCGATCATGCAAGAGATCGCCACGGAGTTTCATAATCGATTTCGCGACGCCGTCACCGCAACCCGTCCCAATGTCGAAACTAAGATTCTTGACGGCCGCGTCTTTTCAGCCACTCATGCCCAAGAGCAAGGCCTGATCGACGGGGTCAATTACTTTGATGATGTCGTCGCCGAAGCGAAATCGATCGCTGGTTCAGGCAGCGATGCGAAAGTCATCATGTTCCGTCGAAACAACGATCGGGCGATTACCGAGTTTGACATATCGCCAAACTCTCCCTCGCCGATCGCGTCGATACCGATCAGCATTCCGGGGCTCGATCGGGCCAATTTGCCAAACTTCTTATACCTCTGGCAACCCGAACCGGGGCTTGAGATTCGCGGCTATTGAGCCAGTTTGCGACGGAACTTTCGCACCGAATCTTGCAATACCGGTGGCAGTTTGGAACGCAACAAATTGCGCCCTTCAAACCAGCCAAATGGCTCGGCATAGACGACGTGAACTTCGACGAATAAACCGTCTTCAGCACCAGCCAACTTGGTCACCTTGATCAGTGCCGCTAGATCGGTATAAGGATTCGCTTTGCCAAGCTGGAAAGTACCATCGTCGGCTTTGGAAATCGAATGCCATCTAGCGGGAAAGTCCGGATCGTCGAACAACGACGGAGACATACGCAAAAACAGTTCGATGCTGTCATCAGTTTTACGATAGCGAGAACTGGTGATGCCGGTCACGAACGCCTTATCCAAGATGTTCGCACCCATAATCCCGTACGACCGACCGCTGCCATCGGGTTGATCACCAAACTTTAAATCCCGCGCCTTCATCTCTTCTTCGGTCAAAGCCCTGGCGACTTCAGGTAACCCCGGCGTCTTCTTCGCTTCGGGCCCCGTCAAGTCATCCATCATCTTCTTTTCTTCGATGTCGTCCAGTTTGCCATGAGCGACAAACCAAACGTCTAGCCGCTGTCGCTGGCCACCGTTCTCCAGTTTCGACAGCGGTTCCAGTTTGAACACAAACGGGCTGACCACCGAAGGCTTAAAGAAACGCTCTTCTTCCAAATTACCCAAGACCGAGCGAATCGCCTGCAACTGCTGGTCCGCCTTCATACCATCTGGCAACGTCGGCTGAAACTCCGGCAGCGCCGCAGTCGCATCATCGCCCGCATCAGCGGTCTGGTTAAGCTGGCCAGGTGTCTGTGCGATTGAGACGCTTTGGCAATCCGCCAACAAGATCATCCACATCGAGACAGATAGGAGCCCAGCCAAGCGAACTGGCGATACTCTTGAGAAGAAAAGACTCATTACATTCAACCAGTTGGAAAGGATTGTGCATGATGTTTTGTGGCAACGTCGATAGTTCGCCAAACGTGGAACGGCGTTCCCGGTGTTCGGTATCGACACCTTCGTCGCGTCGGCGCCCGCCCCATGCAATGCTGGCGTCGCAGAGTCGCAATTCTACTCTCACTGTGCATGGTTGCACTGAGTCGCCGACTGGCTAGCCCGACCACATCTCGATATGCCAAGCAGCATGGGAAAGCCGTGCGTTTGGAGCGACGCAAACATTACCGCGAGTTGGACCAAGTACCGTACGCCACCGCAAAGATCGATTCCAGACATTTTTTCTGTTTCTTTGTCAATTGGACAGTGCGTTCATCCCTTTGATGTGCATGACCGTTCGAACGTTCGACCGGATTTTCGCCGCGACACATCAAAAGACGTCAATCATGTCTGTTTTTTCTATTTTCCGGGCCAGCGAACTCGCCGTTTTTTCAGGTTCACGTCGCAACGCCACGATTAAACGTAAGGCAAAACCACGCGGCATCCAGATTGAGTCGCTTGAAAAACGAGAGCTGTTGGCTGCATCGATTTTCTACAACACGTCAACGCGTGTGCTTTCAATAACGGGCACGGCCGCAAATGATTCGGCCGAGGTTCGCCTTTCGTCCGCTGGTGGAATTAGTGTCAGAACGTGGGACAGCAACTCGCAGGACACGAAAACCTTCGGTGCCGGAGTCCAAAAAATTGTGTTTTTTGGCAGAGAAGGGAACGATTACTTTCGCAACTTCACCAACATTCCCGTCGAAGCCTGGGGCGGGCCCGGCAACGACACCCTTTACGGCGGCGGTGGCCACGATCGCTTGATGGGCGAATCTGGAAACGATTTGATTTTTGGTGGCGCGGGAAATGACAAGATCTGGGGTGGTGACGGAGACGATCAACTCGTTGGCGAAGAGGGGGACGACGAACTCATGGGAGGTTCCGGAAACGACAGCATTTGGGGTGGAACCGGAAACGACAAAATCTGGGGAGAGGCAGGCAATGACCGGCTGATGGGCGGTGCGGGCAACGATCAAATCAGCGGAGGCACCGGTGACGACATGTTGTGGGGAGGCGATGGGAACGACCTGCTGTGGGGAAACGAAGGCCATGACCAATTGATGGGCGATGCCGGAAACGATCAACTGGTCGGTGGATCGGGTAACGATCGGCTTTGGGGCGGTGCAGGCGACGACTGGCTGTGGGGCGATGACGGCAACGATGTCCTCTATGGTGGCGACGGGAACGACAGGCTTGACGGCGGTGCGGGCAACGATCAGATGCACGGTGGCAATGGCTACGATGTAGCCTGGTCTTCCGAAGCCCGCGAAACGATGTCAGGGATCGAGAATGTCAACATCTCGCTTCGCTCCGGTAGTCCGCAATCGACGAATACTTGTGGTCCCAATTCTGCCTGGCGGGTAATGGGCGCTCATGGCGGAATCGCGACGATCCAGCAATTGATTGACTCAGCTTCTGAAAGATCAATTGTCTCAAAATGGAACCTTGGGACCGTTGGTGCAACCCTGGTCAATTCAATGAACGCCAATGCGAGGGGCTTGGGCAGGTATCGATTCAGTTTAAAGACGCGGTCAAGCTTTGACCAAGTCATCAACCATTTGAAGGAAGGGCGGCCGGTTGTAGCCATGATTCGCAATGGCACACAATCGCATCAAATCAGCGGCGGAATCTTAGGGCAATTAACAAGGATCAGCATTCCGACTTTACATTGGATCGCTGTAGACGGTTTTGACTCAACAAACCAGCGGATCTTCTACACAGAGACCAATGGTGTGCGTTATTCCATGTCTTACAATGATTTCAAGTCAGCGTTCAACTGGAGCTCCAGTTCGGTTGCCAATACGTTCCTGCAAGGCCTGGGCGTCGTTCCACGAACGTTCATCGTTTAAATGCAAATGATGATTGCCAATGCATTAGAGCGGATCTAAAGCGTCTAGGTCGGCTGAACAGGGTAGGTGGTTTGATATCGCTAAACACTTTACCAGGCTATTTGCTGCTGTTGCCGCTTGTAATGCGCCCCGTTACAATCGTATTGTTTGATTCCTTAAGAAACCGGACGTCGGTGTCTTTCGTGTTTACCGTAAAGCCGTTCGCCCAATCCAAAACCAAACCATCGGTGAAAAAACGGAGCTCAACCGTGGAATTTAAATTGTTGCTGATAGTCGTCGATTCCGAACGAGTCGAT
Organism: Planctomycetaceae bacterium UBA6163; assembly: GCA_002428205.1. Classification (GTDB taxonomy): domain Bacteria; phylum Planctomycetota; class Planctomycetia; order Pirellulales; family Pirellulaceae; genus UBA6163. The sequence continues at coordinate 3,821 of DIUH01000101.1, read as the reverse complement.
CCAGTACTCGAAGCCGTTTTGGAAGCCGGAGCGACCGGAGCGACACTGCTGAGCAGCGCCAGGGGGGTAGGCCTTTCTAAAAGAACAACTTTTTTAGGACTGGAACTGTTTCAACGACGCAATATTTTGTTAATCCTTGTGGATGCGACCCGGGCCGACCACGTTTTGCAAGTCGCTGAGATCGCCGGCCAACTTGACGAAACGCTTGGCACCGGAATCGCATTGCAATTGCCAGTCGAGAAGGCATTGGGGCTGACCGAACATATTAGGCGTCTTGCGCAAGAACATCCTGAATGAAAAGTTTTTAGACGGTCAGTCCATCGTAACATTCGACCATTGATCTAAACAATCAATATCCGTGCGAGTGTGAAGTAAATCAGCAGGGTAACCATGTCGGTCGACGCCAAAGCGACGGGGCCCGCGGCCACTTGCGGTTCTTTGTTGAAAAATCGAATCAAGTTTGGCATGACGATGCCGATTGCCGATGCGCAAGTCACGCTGCCTGCAATGCCACCCATGACGCAAAGGGCGATGCGCCACTCTCCCAGCCAAAACAATGCGACCGTGGCAACCGCCAGTCCGCTTGCGATCCCAAGAAAAAAACCCGTCATAACCTCAATCCGCAGCTTTTGAAGTATGTCTCGCATCGTCGGCTTGTGCCCACTGAATACCCTTAAAGCCAAACTGACCGATTGCATGCTGACGCTTTCTGCTAAGGCCAAGACAACGGGAATAAACAAAGCCAACGCAACTGCCTTCTGCAATTCCACCTCAAAAATGCCACTCAAGAAAGCGGCCATTAACCCGCCTGCTATGTTTGCAAGCAACCATGGGAACCGATTGCAGAATGCTAAGATCGGCGACTTTTGCTTGACCGCGTCAAGATGCACACCGATCAACTGAAACAATTCATCATTACCCTCGCGCCTATCAATATCGCTCAACTCGTCTGTATAAAGCTCGACATCAACGACACCGATCAATCGAAACTCGGAATCGACAATCGGAAACGCCAGCAAGCGGTGGAAGATGAAGTATTCGCACGCATCCAGAACGGTTGCGGTATTAGGAATGCTGATGACATCGCAGACCATGATCTCCTTGATCAACTTTTCGGAAGCGTTCAGCAGCAACCGGCGTGTGGGGACGACTCCTTTGAGATGATTTTCATTGTCAATCACATAAAAATAGATGATTCGGCTTTCGGGAGGGTTTTCGCGAATTGCTAGCAATGCCACACCGACCGTCTGATCCACATTTAGCCGAGGCGCATCGGTCCTCATGTGGTTGATGACAGGCTCCTTCAACGAGTTTTTGGCCGGGGTAGGACGCAATCCAATACTCCAATTTCTAAGGATTCACTCGGTTCGACACTGTCGACTGCGACATGCGTCAACGGGCCGACCTGGAAATGGATTGACGAATGCCCGGAAAATTCACGAATGTACTTTACTTGTTCAGGATTGGGGGCCGTTTTTTGGGGGCCTCAAGTCGCCAAATTGCTCGTGCCTGTGAATCGATCTCGGGCGGCAACCGCTGCGGACCGACGTTGCAATCGGGCTCACTCCCCCAGACGAACTTTCGCTTCCGCAGCAACTTGTGCCAACTCATAACAAACCGCTTCATTCGCGTTTCGCAAATAGAGTCGATTGCCAACCACGACCGGATGGTTCCATGTCTTCCCGTCCAGCCCGGTGATCTTTGCAAGCTCGCGATGTTCTTCGGCAGTCGCCGCCAACAATACCAGTTCGCCAGATTCGGCAACGACAACCAACAACGCCGAATCGCCCAGCAACAACACCTGGCCTTTTCCGTAACGCCCCTTTCGCCAACTGCGCGTTCCGTCCATCAAATCGATGCACGTAAAGATCGCACCGTCAAACCCATAAGCGTGACCTTCATGTATGACAAAATCATTGAAGTCAGGCTTCAAGCTTCGTGAAGTCCAAACTTCAGTCGCTTCAAGACCTTGTTCGGTTGGCTTAAGTTCAATCAATCGCGACCCCGCATACTCGCTGGTAAACAACATCCGCTGTGCGTCGACGACCGCCGGTTGGATGGCACGATAGCCCGTAATTTTAAACTCATGATCCAATAAAATCTTTCCGGTTGCAGGGTCAAGGAACATGGCTCCACGGCTGCCCAAGAACACCAACTGTTGTTGGTCAAAATAAGACGTCAGGTGCAACGAGCTATAAGAATCTTTGTCAGCCGCGACCGACCAACGAACTTCACCGGTTTCGGTGTCAAATGCAATGATCCCCAAGTTATCGTTGCCCGACGTGTGAATCACGACCAAGTCATCGACAACCAGCGGCGAACACGAAAAACCCCACATCGGCGGCGGCAACTGAGTCAGTTCGCGGATGTCGTTCTTCCAGCGAATCGAACCATCAACCGCATCCAACTTAACCAGCCACCCTTCGGCTCCCATCGCATAAACGCTGCCATCTGCGATCATCGGAGTGGCGCGTGGACCTAACCCACCCAGGGCATCAAAGAATCGCGACTCAATCTCCTGTGCCCAAACTTCGCGCCCCGTATCGCCGTCATAACAGACGATCGCCTCCTGGTCGCCACGCTGTTCCTGGGTCACCAAGAACTTATCGGCGACGGCAAACGAGGACCACGCCGGTCCCAGTTTGATTCGCCATCGTTCTTGCGGTGGAAACTTCTGCCAATCGGACTCAAACGCCATCCCGCGTTGAATGCCATCACGGTTCGGACCGCGAAACCCCGGCCATGCGGGCTTCACGAAACTGTCGGCCAGTGGCTGTTCCGTGGCGTTCGTTGCATGGTTGGTCGATCGACTTGCCAGGAAAACATCTTCAGGTGTCGGTCGCCAACGCCAATCAAAACCGAAACTGAAATCGCCCCGTGCGCCGTCGTTGGTCAACAAGGTTGAAAATCCGGCAACTGCGAATGACCCGACAATCGCCAGTAATGTCCGGCGAAACGACAGAATACCTGACGTCAAGATTAAGGTTAACGCAAACGCCGCGATGGTCGTCGGGACGGTCAAAACAATAACAGGAGGCCCCTGCATCGTCGGATCCATCAACAAAGCCGCTGTTGTAATCGCCGCGATGACGCCGACAAATCCGACCAGCCTTTCGGTCCATCGGGCCCGTGAAAAAATCAGCCACCAAACGAGAATTAGCATTGCCAACAATCCCGGGACAAACGCGCCGACCATCCAAACCATTGGGATCTCGGGAAACCATCCCGAGAAAAACCTGGCGACGATCATCAGCGGGACCAGCAACAGCGGAATCCAAGTACGCAGATGTTGATACTGTTTCGAATCAGTCGCCGAAGGATCGTCCATAAGAAAGCCTTGTCCGGATCAATGATGAAGAAAAGTTGTCACCAAATCGTAGCACTGGACAATCGCCAAGGGGAGTGCCGGGTGGCTTTGTGGGATAAGTCGATCGTCTTGGATTTTTTTAGAAAAGCCTCCCATTGCAGGGACGACGAGCGATAACAAGACTTGGGCGAGCTTGCAAAAGATGAGGCGATTCGAGCCGAGATTAAAGCACACGGGCCGCTCGCTGGACGACACTAGTCATCGGCGGTCGAGCCGAATAGTTTAGCGTTCGCCGCAATTGAAAAGGCAACGGAGGTAGTTTTCGGACTTCAGGAACTACCTCCGTCACCCTTCGCGTTCACGTGAAAGTCGCGTGGTGCGGTAAGCACCGTAAGCTTCCAAGTATTAACAAAGCTACTACTACTTCTTCTTCGCGGTTGCGGCCTTGCTCGCAGTTGCCTTGGCTGCAGTAGCTTTGACCGCTGTGGCCTTGGCTGCCGGAGCCTTAGCAGGC
>DIUH01000360.1:8352-9578 GCA_002428205.1 Planctomycetaceae bacterium UBA6163 | reverse complement strand
TCGGGCGATCGGTGCTTGCATCGTGTCGCCATCAAGGTTGAACGAAACGCTTTCATCGCCGATCGCAAGCACGATGCCCGCGACTTCGTCGATCGAGTCACCAGGCCGGCGAATCACCAGCGAGTCCGAGGCACGCGGTCGGTCGATCAAACCGAGCCACTGTGGGTCGACCGCGGCCGAAGGATTGCGGAACCGGATCCAACGCAGCATCTTCAGCGGCACTTGCAGTTCGTCGCCGCCACGAATCTTGATCGTCGCCGCAGTCCCTTCCGATTTCACGCCAACCATCGCTAAACGCGAACCACCGGCAAGTCCGATTCGCGCCCCCGGGGGAGTCGTGGGCGGATTGTTGGTCCGCTGGATCGACAGGATCTGGTCCAACGCGATCAATTGCGGCGTCGAATCATCACCCAACAGATTCACTTCACCAGCAGACACTCCGCCCAATGTTCCGGATTTGCTGAGCCCATCGATTGTGTCGATGCGAACCGCGATCGAGCTATCTTGCGCGATCGAATCGCCAGCGTTGGTCATCACGACCAAAAACGCTAGCATTGCTGTACCAATCGACGACCAACCCATTAACCGACTCCTTGACCACCGGCGGAAAACAAACACTTCAAGCCCATTGTAAGTTGTCGCATCGCCACTGTCGCGGTCTGCAGCAACGCTTTCCCCCCAAATACAATCTTCCGGCGGGATCGTCTGGCCAATCGACCCCAGGTTGCGCTGGCGGCCTGAAGCCACTCAATACGTTCTCAGCGGCCAAGCCTGTTCGGTTGTGGCGTGGAATTGTACGTCACGGGAAACGTGCTGAGCGTCCCGTTGGCACCACGGAGCGTCCCCAAGCGGGCTAACGCCGCGCCGTCGTTTGGTTCAAGATAGCGAGACGGCGATCGAGTGCCCTGCCAATCTTGTTGCCTTTACCGTTACATTGGCGATTGCCTTTTCAGCGTGGCAAAGCGTCTCATAACCTAAACACCAGCATCATGTTTCTTGTCGATCAATTGATTCTCGTCGCCGGTATCTTGCTCTTTTTGGGGATCGTATCGAGCAAACTTTCGGCAAGCTTTGGTGTGCCTGTCCTGGTTTTGTTTCTGCTGTTGGGCATGTTGGCCGGTTCCGAGGGGATCGGCGGCATCGCGTTTGAAAATTACGAACTCGCCCACGGGATCGGTACGCTCGCCCTAGCGATGATCCTGTTCGACGGCGGCTTACGGACACAA
>DIUH01000360.1:0-8323 GCA_002428205.1 Planctomycetaceae bacterium UBA6163 | reverse complement strand
TGCTGCTGGGCAGCATCGTCGGATCGACCGACGCTGCGGCGGTGTTTTCGATCCTGCGTTCTGGTGGAACCGGACTGCCAAAACGAATCAATGCCGTACTAGAAATCGAAAGCGGATCGAACGATCCGATGGCCATTTTCTTGACGATCGGTTGCATCGAATTACTCACGCAGCCCGACGCGGGCTGGGCCACGTTAGTCGGCATCTTTCTATCACAAATGGTGCTTGGCGGTCTCGCGGGAGTTGGGCTGGGGGTTGCAGCGACGAAAATCTTGAATCGAATCGACTTGAATGCACCGGGGCTTTATCCCGTACTTGTCAGTACCTTTTGCTTGTTGACATTCGGAATCACGGCGCAATTGGGCGGCAGTGGCTTTCTTGCTGTTTATTTGGCGGGTTTAGTGCTGGGTAACCAGAAGATCGTCTTTCGCAGTGGGATCTTAGTTTATCATGATGCGATCGCTTGGCTGGCCCAGATCGTCATGTTCGTGATCTTGGGTTTGCTTAGCTTTCCGAGTCGTCTGTTAGACGTCAGCGGCCAGGCGTTGTTGATCGGGGCCGTGTTGATTTTGGTGGCCCGTCCGGTCGCAGTCTTTTTATCATTAATCCCATTTCGAATGTCTGTGCCGGAATTGACATTTTTATCATGGGTTGGATTAAAGGGTGCGGTACCGATTACGCTGGCGACGTTTCCGCTAATGTTAGGCACACCTCAAGCTTCGCTGCTTTTCGATGTCGTGTTTTTCATTGTTGTCTTGTCGGCGATCGTGCAAGGTTGCTCGCTGCCTATGGTCGCCCGTTGGTTGGGCTTGAGCACTCCGCCGCTCGCATCGCCATCGGTGACGCTTGAAATCAGTTCACTCAGGGATGTCGATGGTGAAGTGGTCGACTATACGGTCAGCGATCAATCGCGTGCCGCCGGGCGTTTGGTTCGCCAACTCGCATTGCCCGATGGTGTCGTGATCGCGATGGTCGTGCGCTCGCACCAAATCATTCCGCCGCAAGGCAAGACAGAGATTTTGGCCGGCGACCATGTGATCGTCGTTTTGAAACCGGGTTCACGCCCACTGGTGGATCAAATCTTTGGGGCCAAGGAGTCGCCGGGCGCGCTGCCTCGGTGGATCGAGTTTCCGCTACGTGGATCAATAACCGTCGGCGAAATGCTGCAGCTTTATGGCGTTGAAATCGAGTCTGACAAAGCATTAACGCTCGATCAGGTACTGCGCAAACGGGTCGATCGCACCGTCCCAGCGACTAACCAAACTACCGATTTTGGCCCGCTGCGTTTTACCATTCGGGAGGTTGACGATGATGGAAGCATCGCGATGGTCGGCATGACTGTACAGTCGCCCAGTCCGCCCGCCACCGAGCCGTCGCCCAAACCGTCAACCGCCGAGAGTGCGAAACCCAATAGCAATCTATAAAACGAATGATCTGCAGCGGATGCGATAGCAGGATGAAAGGGCCGCTTACAATCGCAAACTCACTTTTCGCTTGCCAGGGCGGTCCAAAATTAGCCGGTTTGTTTTGCACTAAACGCATAACCGGAGCCTATTGCAGCAATATTGCGCAAATCGAACGTAGAACTTCTAAACAGATGACATTTTTTTCCGGATTTTTTTATCAACTGCCAAAAGCTTCGCAAATCTATGCATGTTTCTTGCCGATAGTTACCAGCGTGGGACTCAGGTAAAGAATCGCAAAAAGTCCCACTCTTTACGACACTGGTCTCGGTCGCAACACCCTCATTCCGCCCAGGGTGCTGGCATGCGGCCGACCACAGAGGTAGTGACACACGGCCCCGTTGAGATTCGCGAGCATGCAATTCATGGTATACGTGATCGACAATGACAACTCGGTAGTCGAGATGATGGCATCGTTGTTGAAAAGGCATGGTTTGCGGCATCAGACTTTTGCATGCTGCGAAGACTATATAGCTGCGCAAGAATCTGCTGTCCCTGCGATTATTTTCGTCAGCAGTGGGTTGCCCAATGACGGGATGCAGCGTGTTTTAACTGAATTAAAACTCGGCAGCACGGCTTCGGCCATCATCATGGCCTGCCCCACCGTCGCTGCGGGCCAGATTGTCCAAGCGATGAAAGCGGGCGCAGAGGATGTTTTAGAAAAACCTTTCTCTGAAGATCAAGTTTTGACAATCATCCAACGGATATCATCATTGCCCAGCATCGTAATTCATGCGGAGCATGCGATCCCCGCAAGGATTGCCGAAAAATTAACTTTTGAGGAACAGCAGATTCTTTCATTGATGCAACAAGGTGTCGCCATCAAGCAGATCGCATCAAAATTGGATATCAGTGTTCGCACGGTCCACTATCGAAAAGCTTCGATTCTAGAGAAAACGAACTGCAATACATGCACCGAAGTGATCGCTAAGATGCTCGCAACGAGTTCACACGCCATGAGACCGGCGAATGTCCCTTCACCAGAACCATTCTGTGCGGGCGGCTCGATTGCAGTTAGTGATTTTCAACCCGCCACTGACTGAGTTCGTGAAATCGCTCCGCTGGTAAGATCTAAGTTGTCGTTTTCGATTCCGGCGGAAAAGATAACGCCAACGCCGCGGCAACGCTTTGACGCAATTCTTTGTACCATTCGAGCGGCAATGGCCCCTTGGCCACAGCAGCGATGTTCTCTGCCAAGTGGCGATGATCGCAAGTGCCGACAATGGTCGAATGGCAATGCGGATTGGAAAGGGTGTATCGCAGGATCAATTCGGCGCGCGATGTCGATTCGTCAATCCATCGATCTAAGTTTGCTTTTTGCCAAACGTCGTTGTTCGCCGGTCGTTGAATCACGGCATCGGGCCCACCTTGCGCGATCCCGCCGCGGATGATGACACCGGAACCCGCTTGGCCAATCTTTTGGATCCACGATTCGTGTTCCGGAGCGAGCAACGAATAAGGAATCTGGTAGGTATCAAAAACACCCAACTCGAACATTCCTGGCAACTTCGGCAGACTGGTCGATACGCCAATGAAGCGGACTTTGCCGCTGCGCTTAAACCCTTGCAAGCATTCGATTAAGCCTTCTCGCTCTAACGTTTCAGCGTCACCGCCGTGAAACTGCAGGATGTCGACAAAGTCACATCGCAGTCGTTTTAAGCTGGTTTCAAGGTTGTTAGTAATCACCTGACGAGACCAAACGTGGTCGAGCTGCAGGTGATCTTCCTGTTGGGTGTAAACGCAACCGCACTTGGTCGCAAGATAAAACTCATCGCGCCGATGCGATAGGAATCGCCCGATCCGTTCTTCGCTGGCTCCATAGTCTGGCGATGTGTCGATCAGGTTGATGCCACTGTCAAGAACCGCGTTGAGAATCCGGTCGGCACCCGAATCATCGACAACTCGGATGCCCCAGGTGCGAGGTCCGCGGATTCCCATGCTGCCGTATCCAAGACGGCTGACCAGCATGCCGGTCTTTCCGAGCTGTGTGCGTTGCGAAATCATTCACTAGATCCGTGTGAAGCGAGGATGCTTTGGCGATTGATGACTGATGCTTAATGATCTGGCCAGCTTGGCGACTCGACGGCGATCGTTCAATCGCCCGAGTGTGGATTAAGCAGCCGCAGCCTTCGTCGCCCCTCGGCCGTGATCGCTGTCCCATCGACCTGCAGTACCTGAAGGTGTTGCAATTCGACCAGCGTTGCAATCGCTGCGTCGGTGACTTTGGTCTGGTTGAGGCCAAGCCCGGAAAGGAGCGGCAATTCACGCAGCGGCAGCAGATCTTTATCCTCGACAGGGCAATTCTCGAACTGCAATTGTTCAACCGCGATCAACTTGGTCAGCCACCGGATCGACTTGGGATCGAACTTTTGCGGATCAAACTGCACCGCGTAAACCGCCGACGCCGCATCGCGCCGCAGCATTCGGCAACCGACTTTGTCGAGCGCCAGAATTGCCAGATAATCATCCAGCGGGTTCCCGGGTGGCGAGCCATCCTGCGGCATCAGAAATGTTGTCACATCGATTTCCTTTGGACCATTTTCGGTGATCACAAAGAACCGATCTTCGACTCGTGGTCGCGGATCTTGGATATGAAGCTTGGATCCGGTGCGAGAGGTTTTTTCGAAGTACCGGATTAATGCCTGGTGATTTCTTGGCATCGGCACGGCCATGGAACCCCAGTTATCGATCTTCTGAAATCGTGTAGTCGGTGGTATGCCGGATTCTACTGTAGTGGCATCAAGATCGGTCACCGCCGCATGCGGCAGGTTGCCCGAATAGAGGACAAACGAGAATGTGCGATCGATATGGCCGGTATAGAAACCGATCGGCTGTAACAGCACGACGGTCGCCCACAGCGATTGCATCACAGGGCGAGGAAAAAATGAACGGGTAATCAGTGGTTGAGAATCACGAAACAGAATTACCGCCATCCATGCAGCATAAAGATTCCACGGAACAACACTGATATTTTTTGATATGCCCAGCGGCGAAAGGAATGCGACAATCGCCAAATGCAGCAGTGGCCCACCAACCACTGCGGCTTTCGGTTTAAAGACGGCGACAACGCCCAAGCCAGTTTCGATCGCGGCGACACCGAATGCGAACGGAAGATGCGATTGAGAAGGAAGCCACCGGACCTGTGACACTAATGATTCGGCGATGTAGCCGAACCACTCGGCGGAAAGCCATTTATGCAATCCGGCCCAAAACCATAATGCAACCAGAAACCATCGACCATATTCATGCAATTTTTCGGTCGACACAAACAGCATCAACAATGCGACACAAACAAACTGAGGCTGTAACCTAAACTGGTCAAAAGCGATCGCGACCGACAAAATCGCCAGATGAATGATCGCGCCGCGAAGTGGCGAAATGATTGGCAACATCAATGACAGCAGAACCAGCGGACCGAAGTTAAACTCGGGCGCGTCGGTTCCCAATGCTTCCCAAGACTCGTCCTGCCACAGCGGCAGATTGGGCGGTTCTTGTCTGGCTTGCCACAGCGGAAACGTAATGGCAATCGTCGCCATCTGGGCCAGTGCGCCCCATAGCACGCAGTGGTTCGGCGACTTGTTGAAAAGTCGAAACATCGCAACGGTTGTTAAACGTCGAAAAGTGAATCTGCAGGGTGCCGGGGCACAACACCCCCCATGATACACAAATCAATACGTCTGTTCACACCACAGAACAATCCGCCACGGCCTAGCGTGGGGTACTGCCTAGCGTGGGATATAGCTTTCCAGCAACCTCAACATGGCAGTGATCGAGTTCAGCGAAGCCGTTTCGCTTGCCGTGTGGTAACCGGTGGTTGGAATTTGTAGCGTCGTTCCGGTGATTTGTCCGCTTGTCGCGGCGATCAATCGCCCCAGTTCGGTGCGACCAAGTGATAGCGGTTTTTCTCGTTGCTTGTTCAGTTCTTCGACATAGACATCCTTGTGGCTGAACGTGATTCCTAACAGGTGACAACGCTGCTGGATCTCTTCGGTCATGATCGGACAAAACATTCCAGACGCATCTTTTCGCCGCAAGACGATATCTTGGGCAAGAGCCGATTCGGTCGTCGGATAAGGACTGGTATCCAAAACCAACAAACGACGGGTCGTTTTTTGTTCTCGCTGAAACCACGCCAGGGCATATCGCCAGCTTCGTCCGGCTTCTTCCTCTGCGGTGAAAAGTGCTGTTCCGCGGAAGCCCCGACGAAACAGATAAATCATTACCGCCACCGAAACAACGTTGTCGAGTTGCGCGGAAATGTAACCGTCGCTGATCGACAGACGGTCTAAGAACGAAACGGGCGTGCCCGGTTGCAGTTGCTCCAACCCTTCGACTTCGAACAACAGGTTTCTTCGATGGGGACAAACGAAACTGCGAGTGATGGTTCCTTGGCCGAGATAAGTGCCGATGTAAGGAATGTGCGCCTGAACGCGTTGGCCGTGGAACCGATCCTTAATGGTCTCGATCATCTGTTCCGAGACCGAATCACCGGTCAATTCACCCTGATTGGTTGCGGTAAAGGCGGCGTATTGAAACTCATTGGGGCCGGTGCAGACCAACCCATGGCGATCGACGTGACTGGATAGGATAAGGCTGTCGGGTTCGGTTCCGCAGGCAACTAAAACGCCTTTGTAAGAACAGATGTCAACTTCAACTTCTTCCAACTCGCGCCGCACGACGCGAAAAAAAGAATCTTCCGAACCGACAACGGCGGGTTCACGGATCAAGTGGCGCAGGATGTCTAGGAACTCTTCCATGTCAGGCGCGGTTTGACTTTGCCGGTCGCCTAGAACGTCTTGCCTATTGGTTTGATCCACGCGTTTAAAATCCACGGCTCCCACGTGCTCCCGGAATAAAGTTTTTGCGAGCGATACAGGATGGACGACACTCCACTATTGTCAAACCGATCCCCCGATGCGATCGAAGAATTTCAAGCGGGCGTGTTTGGTAGGGGAATGGGCACCGGATCGGCCGCCAAGGGCAGTGACACGACCATTGCGGAACTTGGGTGACCATCGCCAACAGTGACGACTTTCGGCCCGTGCCGTCAACTGCGCTTTAGATGTCCGGCGCTGGTTTCGAAATACCTACGGCGTCGGATCGCCGGTTGATCGGAACCGCCGGGCGCAGTTGACTGGTCAGCAAAGGGGCCGGACGATCGCAGGTCGTCGTAATTGGCGGCGCAGTAGCGACAGCCGACTTCTTGCAAATGAAATCGGATGTATTCCGCAGGGCCCGTATCGAGCACACCGAGCAAGTATTGGCCAAGTTCATCGCGACTCGGGCAGGACAGCCGACCGCGACGCCAAATCACACCGACGCTGTGCAACCCTGCATCTTGTCGACCGATCACCACCGCCAGGCGTTTGCGCAGGTTATCGTCGTCGCGAAGTTGGCGTTCGATCAACGCCAACTGATCAACCGGTAACGCTTCCTCGAGGTAAGCACTCAGCACCTCGTCGCTGGGCCAGTTCACTGGACCGGTTCGCTGTTGGAGGAATTGACCTCGTCGTTTACCGGTGCATCAGCCGGCTTGGCTGGCCACGGCGGAATCACGTTCCCCTCAGCCCCCTTGGCCTTGGCAGGAGTCGATCCACGCAAAGACGCGACGTAGCTGGACACAAGGATTTGCTCGTTCAACTGCAGTCGACTTTTCCACGCGGGCATCGCACCGGCAGCAGCACCGTTCTGGACAATGTTTAAAATGTCGGTGATTTCGCGAACATTCTTATAGTGATCATCAGCAAGGTTAGGGCCGACGATCCCGCCGCCGTCCAGGCCGTGGCATGATGCACAGTTAGCTCGATAGACCGATTCGCCGAACTTCACCCAACCATCGTCGTACATCATCTTTACCAACGTCGCTTCGTTGGGTTGTAATTCGCCAATTTCGGCAAATTGCAATCGCATGTTTTCGGCGATCGCAACGCTGAACCGCTCGGATGCGCTGCGTCCTGGGGCACCGAAATGAAAGTAAGGCCAATACAGCAGGCTGAACACGATGGTGGCGATGAACAACCATTTCCACCAACCCGGCAGTGGATTGTCGTACTCTTGGATGCCATCGAACGCATGACCGGTTAGCGGCGCGTTATCGTTAGCGATGTTGGTGATTTTATCTGCCATCTCGTGGGTCCTCTACGCGATCGCTCAAGGGGATCGAAGCAAAACGGTCGGTCGTGCGGCGACTGAGCCGCAGGGTGCCATAAATCATGATGGCAAACGCAACGACAAACAGTCCCAGCGCGATCTCGGCCGCGAGGCTGTAGTCGACGGATGAAATGACGTCGCGAAGCATTTTATATAAACCGAGTTTTAGGAAAAACTACAACAAGTCGCTGCAGACGATTCAAAGGATCGTCTAATTATCGGCCGGCACTAAACTGGCCACGCGGCGATCGGCCGGTTGCGAGCCGGACGCCGTTTCGGTCGCTGGTTCAGTCGGCTGGGCCGGGGCTTCTGCGGGAACGGTTTCCGTTTCAACCGGGCGAGTCAAGTCGACACCGAGTCGTTGCAGGTAGGCGATCAACGCAACGGCTTGGGTATCCATCACCATCACATCGCCACGCTTTACCGGTCCGCCCTGGGCGACGATCTCCGCAGCGATCTGTTCGGCCTGCTCTTTCGCCATCTCAGGTGCCTCTTCCAATTCGCGACCATACGGAGCGCCGAGCATGTGTGCGGCACGAATGCGATCGGTCGTCTTCTTGAAATCGAGCTTATTGACCAACAGGTGTTCGTAAATTGGCATGACCGACCCCGGAGAGACCTGTTCGGGGTTCTCGAAGTGCAACCAGTGCCAGAAACTGCTCTGTTTCCCGCCTTCGCGTGCTAGGTCGGGACCGATACGTCGGCTGCCC
>DIUH01000227.1:8910-9317 GCA_002428205.1 Planctomycetaceae bacterium UBA6163 | reverse complement strand
CGGTGACACTTATAACACTGCGCCGCGGCAAACAGGTTCTTGCCTTGTTCAAAGTCGAACTTGTGATCATTACTGCTGACCGCTTCGGCTAATTCATCAACCGTCCAAGCCTTGACCAGTTCGCGAGGCGGCATCACCACGTCACTGGATTCCTTGGTGGGCGGATTCAACACATCAGCCAAACGAGATTTCAGCCCCTCGTCTTCGGGCAAGTTCTCGATCGCGACCTTGCGAATATTTTCCAGGAAGCCGCCGAACGACATTCCGCCACGCGCCCCGCTCATGTCGATGAAACGACTGAAGTAAAGCCGCCGTAGCGGTTCGCTCCAACCGTCTCTGACACCTCGCAGCGCCATCGCATAGTGAATTTGGTCTTCTTGGCTGGGAGCATCTTTCATCATCGCCAC
>DIUH01000227.1:4807-8874 GCA_002428205.1 Planctomycetaceae bacterium UBA6163 | reverse complement strand
GTTTCACCAGCCGTCGGTTTGCCCAGTCGCAAGAACACCAATGAATAGGCACGCGTCAAATCCAATCGTTCCGTCTCGTTTAACTTGCTCCAGTCGATTTTCGCCAGCAACGCAATCGCTTGTTCCCGATCACTCGGTTGGCCCGTTCTTGCCAGGGCAACGACAGCAGTGATGGTTGCATGGGAATCGTCCAATGAAGCGATTTGTGCTTTCCACTGATCGACCGGCAAATGCTCCAACGCGATTCGCGCCGCCGAACGAATCGCCCGGTCGTCATGCCCCAAGTTTTCCAACACCATCGGCAGCTTGGCCGCGTCAGGTGCCACGTGCAGCGTTTCGATCTCGTGACGTGTCGCCCGCTTCGCCGCTGCGGTTGCATCGGTTTCCGGCTTCACCGGTTCGGTCGACTCATCACCGACATATCGAATCCGATACAAACCCGACTGAGTGCGTCGTCCACCGACAGTCATATACATCGCGCCATCCTGTGGGCGAACCACCAAGTCGGTCGCTGGCAAAGGGGCCGCGGTCGCAAAGGTTTCGAAAGTGCCGGTATAAGTGCTGCCCGATTCATCCATATGAACCGCGTAGATATTCCCATAACTCCAGTCGCACAGGTACAACGCGTTCTGATACTTCGCAGGGAACTTTGCGCCATAACCGAATGCGATCCCCGTCGGTGACCCCGGGCCGATATCGACCACCGAACCGAAGCTGTCGGCATAGTAGGCAGGCCACTTCCCGGTACCGTTTCTCCAGCCGAAATCGACGCCGCTGACCACATGATTGACTCGCGTCGGACGATACCAAGGCACACCGACATCCCATTCCATGTCGGCATCATAGGTGAACAGTTCGCCTTGACGATTCAGCGCGATGTCATATTGGTTTCGAAATCCCGTTGCGATGACTTCAAGGTCGCTGCCATCAGGATTCAGAGACATCACAAAGCCACCTGGCGCCATGCGATTGGCGTTGTGGCCTCGCGCGTCGGGCATCCGGCCCAGTAAGTGATCTTCGGACCAAACTTCCGGCACTCGGCTGCGCGCAATGTTTTTGGGCAAGTCGGTATTGTTGCCCGCACAGAATAAAATTCGCTTGCCATCAGGTGACAAAATGATCGCGTGCGGACCATGTTCGCTGCCCGCGTTGAGCGGTACCAAATGTTCTTTTTTGTCGTATTGGTCGTCGCCATTGGTATCGGTCAACCGCCACAGGCCGCCCGTCGGACCGCTCACATTAACGTTTGCGTACAGCGAATCGAACGCACACAACAAGCCTTGAGCGCCCGTGAAATCGATCGTCAACTTCTCGACCTTCACCGGTTCGCTGCTGACATCGATTCGGAACAATCCGCCATATTGATCGCAAGCGATTAGGCGACCTTTAGGATCGACCGTCAAACTGACCCACGAACCTTCCGTTTCGCTGGAAACTTCGTGCAACAGATCGATCGCAAACCCTTTGGCTAGGCTGAATGCATCGGGTGACGTCACTCCTAAGCCCGAACCCTTTTTGACCTTCGCCTTGCCCTCTTGGGCAGTGGCAAACGTCGTCATCGAAGCGGCCAAACAAATGACCAAAAGAAAACGCAAACAAGTCATAGAATTGAAAACCTCGGGATGACATACGAAAAAAACTGGCAACGGTAACGACCTCGCTAAAGGGCAACCAGAACGCCACTATAGCCGCACAAACGGAAGTTCGCCAACCAACATCCGGCAGGTGCTAGCGAGCCACCCCGCAGTGGCTTGCTGGAAATGCAGCCCACGACTCGGATTGATCCGACCGTGGCCCCTAATCCCACAGCCATATCTGTTATCTTCAGGGACGACGGACACGACTTTTGTTTATCCGAGCCAGCCTTATCGAAAAGCGGATTCCATGATTGATCAAACCACCCCCGACAAGTTGCAACTGACCCTCGGATGGGACCGAGAACGCGCTCAGCTTAAAACGGAACAGACCCACTTGCGCAGCTACTTGGCTCTGCAGTTGGCCGCTGCGGGTTTGATGCCACCGCTGGACGACGCAACCGATTCGGCGATGACGGCCTTTTCGGTCGGAATGTTAGAAAGTTTGCGCGAGAAGACTCGCCTGTTGAGCGATCACCGTCCACCGATTGACCAGCGGATCGAGTCGTTCCTGGCCAAGTATTTTGCCGGCGTGACCGACAACCAACCGCTGCGACTGCCAACGAGATCGCTGGTTCTGGACCGCCATGGTATGGCCCGTGAACTGAGTCTGCCGGTCCGTGGAAATCGATTCGCCAACAGTTTGATCACTTCGACCCGCTGCCATAACGGTGTGTTGAACAACCCCGCGAGCGATCGCCGTACCACCGCCGGGACATTTCATATTGTCGAGGGTGGTTTGCCAATTCCCGGTGATAAGCGTGCCGTTCCACGACACGTTTACGCGGCACTGTTTCGCCATGCCATGACGCCGCCGGATGAAATGATGGTGTTGCCCTACACCAGCCAGTCGCCTAACCCAGCGGGAACTTGGGTATCTCTGCTGCTGCGTCCGATCGTTCGGCCGCGTGTCCCTGGTTATTGCCACGAAAAAACATTAGAGGTCCGTTTCTTCGCTCCGGGTTCATTGGTCAGCAACCTTGATTTTGTCGAATCGATTTTTGGCAACGCCGGTGATCCGCTGATCGCCGAAAACGATGCCGGTTTGGATGTCTATCACTGGAGCGGCCATACCGGGTGTGTGATTCTTGCACCTCATTTGGTGACGCTAACCAAGAAAGAACTCGGCTTGCCCCATTACGACGAAGCCACCGATCGCCAGCGTGCCGATTCGATGTGCTATCGCGACGAAACCGAAAAGTACAATAACGGCGTCGCATTTAAACTGACTTGTCGTGACGCATCTGGAACGGTTGTCACACTGATTGCCGATAACTATTACGGCTATTGCAAAAAGGAAGTCAAAACTCAAATCAGCTACGCCGCCAACTTGATGGGCGGGGTTGAGGAAGAACACGCTGGCGGGGCGCTCGCGTTCGCGTCTTATTCGCTGGGCGAAGACTTTCAAGTCAACACTTATCCTCACAACAAGCGTACTTTCGATGACGTGGCACGAGATTATGCTTCGTTCATCGATATCAAGCCCCAAGGGTATGGCGTCGACAAGGCTTGGCCCAGCGTGATCTATATCCCCGAAGACGCCCGGGCCAAATTGTCACAGCGATGCATCAAGTGGATTCGCGACGGCGTGGAACAGCGGATACCACTTTCACCCGAGCAAATCTATATCACGCCAAGCGGTTATAAGATCCGTTTGGAACGCCACCCCAGTGCGCCCTCATGGCGATTGGTCGGCACGGTCGGCGAAGGCTTGTTCTGCCACAAACCTTGCACCGTGTCCGGTGGCGGGAAGAGCGAAATCAGCAAGAGCCTGCGCGATTATATGCTGTTTGGTCCGATCTTTGTCGCGGATATCGAAAAGGACTTCGCCAAACTCGACGAGATCTTCAACAAGGANNTAGGCAGTGTCATTAAGTTGTTGACTAAGTCGCCCGACTACAGCGACGAATACAACCAATGGCTCGATACGATTCCCGACCATGTTTACGCGATGGCGCTGATCATCAAACGATTCACGGAACCGGAAATCCACCAGCATTGGCATGAACACTTTGGGGTCGATATCGTCAATGGTTCACCAGGCCACGAATTGAAGTTCGGCGAGCGATCTTTGGTGGGCACGTACCTGCGAGTCGGCCTCGACGGTGGACGTTGGCGAACCTTTAAACTGCGCCAAGATTTTATCGCCGCCGCGAAAGTGCAGAAAGAAGACGACATCAGCGCCAGCGTGGTTGTGCCGGTCGCTAAGTTAGGTGTAATCGGCGAGGATAAGAATCCGCCGATGAGCTATAAGTTTGTCACCAATTGCGAGTATCGCCTGTTCCAGCGCCCGGATGATGCGATTCACCGTGGGTTGGACAAGCAGACCGAAATCGACTTTGCTCGTCCAGGCAATTTCATTAGCAACTTTGAACCGATCAACTCGACCGAAGCGGCCGAGATCGTTCAGGACGTGATCGATTTCGAAAAGTT
>DIUH01000227.1:3144-4700 GCA_002428205.1 Planctomycetaceae bacterium UBA6163 | reverse complement strand
GGAGCGATTTTGTGTGGACGTCGCAACAACCCGCCCGATCACGCCGCGGGCATCCGCTCGCTGGCCGTTTACAATCCTCTGCATTATCAGGATTTGCCCGAATTGATTATGGATTTTGTCTGTTCACTGACAGGCAAAAGCCCCAGCACCACGGGGGCCGGCAGCGAAGGCGCGTTGACCAAGGGACCATTCAACATGTTGCCCACCACCGCCGATTTGAATGCCGCCATTGTATCGATGATCCTGACGGGCTTGGGTGGGTTCAGCACACCGGCCGGTCATATCGGATCGCGATTTGAGGTCGGCCACGACATCAGTTTGTTGATCCCCGAAATCTTCTGTCGCATGTATCCCGAAGAGCGAGACCCTCATTACTTGATCAAAGAAGGGATGCTGGAAGAGATCAAGGACTTCGAGCACAAGGGTACACTGATTCCCGCAAGCCGATTGGGTTATCGGATGACCAAGAAGTTTGTCCGTACCTTCTTGGCACGGGTCTTCGACAATCCGGGCAAAGTTTTCACCCCCGAGATCCTGCAGCCCGAAACCGAAGATCTCGATTCGTATGCTGATGGAATCTTGCACATCGTTGAGGCTCAACAACGTGTCGCCCAGCGATACTTTGATGACGGAACCTATGAATCCGCGTGCCCGCCGCTGAAGGCAGTGCTCAGCATCATGGCGCACGGTCATTACAACGGCTTGGATGCCAACAGTTCCGAAGTCCGCGAGATGTTCACCAAGCAGTCGCTATTGGAAAGCCCTTGGTATCACGATCGATTGCAGACAAAGCAATTGCGTGACGTAAAACTTTGGCAACACGCTCAACTGCGGATTGAACACTACTTGGCTGATCCTGTGCATGACGATGTGGTTCACCAATTGAAACTGCACGAGCGACTGGAGTACGCCAAGCAGCAACTCGCACGGGTCAGCAAGCCTGAATACGTCGATGAATTAGTCGGCACGATCGGAGCTGATGCGTTGCATCCGACCGACAGCGAGATCGGCCTGCTAGCCGCTACCGCCGCCGTCGGCGTAAAGTAAAGCTTGATCCGGTCATCGACTGTTGTTGAATAATGAGGTGGCGCTATCCAGCAGGACGCTCGACAGCTTGCCGCCGCAAGCCGCCACCGCTTCGTCGGGCGATCGGTATTTCCAGCCGAGCTGTTGCAACAACTACAACGCCGGAATCTGCGAACTGTGATCCTCGTTGAAAGACGGTAGCGTCACGAAGTGACCTCCCAGTTCTCAACCGATAGGCCGGGAATGGCGAGCAAATCAGAATCGGTGGTGACGACAGTACAGTTACCCAATGAAATCGCGATCGCCGCCAGCATGATGTCGATCGTCTGCATGGGACGCCCCATTCGTCGCAATTCTGCTGCTAACAGCCCATAAACATTCGACGCTTCTCGATCCAACGGCCAGCAAGCAATCTGCAAAAGCCCGGCGTTCAATCGAGCAAGGTTCTTCTCCGGTTGTGAGCTTAGACGTAACCCGTACATCATCTCCGCGACAACGGGCTCGCATGTCCCGACCCGACAGCCGCGTCG
>DIUH01000227.1:153-3038 GCA_002428205.1 Planctomycetaceae bacterium UBA6163 | reverse complement strand
TCACCGGGTTTTGAATCCGACGTTAGCGGCAAGATCCTGACCTCGACTTCGGTTCCATTGGGCAGATCTTCCGGAACAGGCACATGCACGTAACCGTCAACGATGGTGGTGCGGATTGTGTTCATGATTTGGCCTCTTACTAGGTGATTTGCGTTGCTTCATTGTAGTTGATCGGTGGGCATTCGCTTCGATCGGAATTTTTGCGTCAAGGGCTGCCGTCGACGAAAAGTAAAGCTCGATCCAATCATCGGCTGTTCTTGAATAACGGGATGGCCCTATCGCCCCATGAGCCAGATCGGTCCGGTAGCTGTTTGTTTACGTTTGCCAGCGATCGCGGTGCGAATCGTCGCTTCGCTCAGCGGATGCGTTTCGCACTTGAATTCAATTTGGTTCAGCTTCTTCAGTTGGCTGACCAACACCGTATCCCGCAAGCAACTCGACAATTTGCCGCTGCGAGCCGCCACCGCTTCGTCGGGAGATACGCATTTCCAGCCGAGTTGTTGCAAGCATTGCAAAGCTGGGATCTACGAGATGTGATCCTCCTTGCAGGACGGCTTTTCATCGCTCATGGCGAATCCTCCGATTCAAACTCCGCTTCGATCTCCTCGATACTGGGCAAGCTACCTTTGAGTGTCTCTGGCAACGATTCCACTAGTTTGGTTTGCCACTGGGCAACGCCGATCGGTTTGTTGATATCACGCAGGGCATATTCGGCTTTGATACGGTCCTTTGATTTGCAGAGGATCAGACCAAGCGTTGGCTGGTCGCTGGGATGCCGCATCAGGTCGTCGACGGCTGAGAGGTAGTAGTTCATCTGCCCCGCATCGGCTGGCGTGAACTTCTTCATCTTCAAGTCAATCACCACGAAGCATCGCAGCTTCAGATGGTAAAATAGCAAATCCAGAAAGTCGTCCTCGTCGCCTACCGAGATCGGCACTTGCCGCCCAACAAATGCGAACCCAGCCCCAAGTTCCAGCAGGAATCGTTGCACATGGTCAGTGAGCCCCTGTTCGAGATCGCGTTCGATAGCGTCGTCATGAAGAGTCAGAAAATCGAACAGATACGGGTCCTTGAGTGACTGCTGAGCCAGTTCGGATTGCGGCGGAGGAAGAGTCGCAACAAAGTTGGTGATTGCCTTTCCTTGACGCTGGTAAAGACCGCTTTCAATTTGCACAGTCAGAACTGCTCGGCTCCAACCGTGTTCGAGCGTTTTTGCAGCGTACCAACGGCGCTCTATCGGATTTTTGACCCTCTCGACAATCACCACGTTATGAAACCATGGAATCAGCGCCATCGGCTCGGGCGGAAATTCTCGCGCAATCTGTGGGAGATCTGGCTCGGCGGCGGGCGAAGCGGTCGATCTCTCAACAGTAGCTATTTCTCGCGCAGCTTGCGCGAGAATTGGCTGGTCGGCCTGATAGACCAAGTAAAATGCCCGCATTCGCCACACATTACCCGGCGAAAAGCCTTTCACCAAAGGAAATGCAGCACGCAGGTCATGAGCAAGACGATCGACGATGCTCTTTCCCCATCCGTCTCGCTCCTGCCGCTGGGCGATTTGGCGTCCGATATCCCAATAGAGTTGGATCAGTTCGCGGTTGACCGACAGCATCGCTTTGGTTTGTGACTGTCGCACCCGTTGTCTGAGCGACTCAAAGACCTCCGCGTAGTCATCGGGAATGGCAATGCCACTTTTCTTTTTGGCCATTATCGCTATCCATGAGCCAAAGCCGTCCGGTAGTTATTCGTATGCGTTTGCTTGCGAGCCGGGTGCGAATGTTCGCTTCGTTGAACGGATGCGTTTCGCCCTTGAATTCAATTTGGTCCAGTTTCTTTAGTTGGCTGACCAGCACCGTATCCAGCAAGACACTCGACAATTTGCCGCCACCGCTGCATCGGGCGATAGGTATTTCATCGCTCATGGCGAGTCCTGCCAATTTTCGACCGACAATCCAGGAACCGCCGCGAGATCAGAATCAAACGTGACAACCGTACAATCACCAAGCGTCAGTGCAATCGCCGCAATTTGAATGTCGATTTGCTGCATCGGCCGCCCCATCCTCTTCAGGGCGGTGAAGATTCGACCAAACTCTTCGGCGGCAGGTTTGTCGTAGGGCCAAAGCACGAGTAGCCTGAGATTGTGTTGAAGTCGCTAAGCATTTTGTGCTCGCGAATCACTACCCTGCACACCAGACCAGAGTTCGCCCAGAACCGGATAGCAAATACCAATGACGTCGCCACGCCGCCGTCGCTCCTCAGCCGCTCGCCGAATCGCAGGATCCTTATTTACAAACTTTTGGGCCGGCCCCGTGTCGAGCAAGAAGCGACTCATGGTCCGTCCCCGAGCATCTGCTTACTCACTGCTTGTATATTGAACTCCGCAAACTTCCGATCAAACTCATCGGGCTTCGCAAACTCAACGGGCTCCATGCTGTCCAGCCATTCGCTCCATTCTTTGATGGCGACGGCATCGGTGCGCCACTGCGACTCATCCATCCCGAACTGATCAGCAACCGGAACGAACCTCAGTTCGACCCTCGTTCCGTCGGGAATGTCATCGGGAACGGTGACCACGACCTTTCGATCGTGAACGATGCTTTGCATAGACTGTGTCATGACGATCTTATCCCCAAATTCGCTTCGCTTGCCACGTTTAATTCTACTTCAATATCGAAGGCTCCGATCTGGCTTTGCTTGAGATGCCGCAAGCGGCCTCCTTGGGAAGTTTGACGCGAGTCTTGCCAGTCAACAGTTGCTACACCTGACCCTTCTTTTGTCGCTTTATTCGTATGCGTTTGCCAGCGAACCGATGACTGACGCGGAATCTCCGCAAATCGAGAAGTCAATCTTGCAGAGGCCGCGAAATCCATCCAGCGCGTGCTCGT
>DIUH01000227.1:0-124 GCA_002428205.1 Planctomycetaceae bacterium UBA6163 | reverse complement strand
ACACCATGCCGAGCGCTTTGGCTTGATCGTCCAGCAATTCAACAGCCAACGGGTCTTCGGCGGCGGCGTATTGGCGTAACTGTTTCGCTTTCTCCTTGGGTGTGCCTTGGAATTGGTTCAGCGG
>DIUH01000135.1:22159-40589 GCA_002428205.1 Planctomycetaceae bacterium UBA6163 | reverse complement strand
GCTTCAGCAGTGGCGTCACGCGACGACTTCGCAGCGACAACTCTTCAACCAATTGCAACGCCTTGCGGCGGCGGCGCAAAAATCGCTGGCGAACGACCGTCTTCAATCGCGGCGAAGTGCTGCGACGAACCAACATTTCGAAGTCTTGTTTGTTCTGCTCGATCATCAACCCAAGCGACTTGAGGTTATGAGGCATGCGACCCAAAATCTGCTCTTTGGTCAATCGCTCGGTCAACGAAACCTTAATGGTTCGGTCAAACGGCAGATCGCCTTTGTGAACTTGGTTCAACACGTCGACCGTAGCGCGCAGTGCATAATCATTTTCCAACAGCGCACGGCGGAACTGGCGACGCGTGATTTCGATCTTCTTAGCTAGCGAGATTTCTTCTTCTCGCGATAGCAGCGGAATCTCGGCCATTTGGCTCAAATACATCCGGATCGGATCATCGCTCGGCTTAGCCATATCCGACGGTTGCAACAGAATCAAATCGCCTGATTCATCGCGATCCTCATCATGTTCGTCCGACAAAGCGACTTCTTCGCGATCGCGTGAATCGAAATCGTTAATCGGTCGGACGGTGTCACGAGGCCTTGCAACTTTAGCGACACCAGAACCGGCTTTAGGTGCCGCTTCAACCAATTCGATCCCCAGCGATTCGATTGCCAACATCAGTGAATCGAGCTTCTCGGGGCTGACATCTTCGTCAGGCAGGTAAGCGTTCACGGCGTCGAATGTCAGAAATCCGTCGGCCTTACCTTGGGTGATCAGTTGATCGAGTTCTTTATCCATCAATTGCATGGCAAACCTCCTGTTTGTCATCCGCCCTTGCGGGTGCGGGCCTGTCTTAGGCGAATGAATTGGGTGCGGGTGATTTCCTCAGCCGTCATCAGCGATCTTCGCTGCACAGCCTTGGGGTAATAAGTTCAATCTGTTCCGCCGGCTTGATTGGGTCTCGCCTGGCACTGGGTCACGAACGATTCGTTCTTATCAATCCAACGTCCTGTTGTTTAAGCCTCCTTGTGCGTAGTTGTTATCGATGTCGCTACGTCTGGCAAGTAGTGTAGCAGAGAAATATCAGACTTCTTTCCAAATTCTGGAAATTTTTACTTAGGTTTTAATCCCTGCTGAATTCTTCGAGCTGCAATGATATCACCTAACAATTGTGTCGCGGAATCGATGTCCGCTACATCCGCTTCCATCTGGGACAATTGACGCTGTGAATCAACGGTGCTTTGCAGGCGCCGATACCGCTCTAGTAACCCACCAAATCGCAGGTCAAAAGGCTGAGTCGCAAAACCTTCGCGCTGTTGAATCGATTCGTCCAATCCCACCAGCAAGCTCTTCAAGCGTTCGTCTTCTACGCCAAGCAACAATGATTGCAAATCCAATTCATGGCCTTGCATTTCCAGGTCGCTGTAAACTCGCATCAACATTCGTGACGTAGAAGAAATTAACCACTGAGGATCGATCGCTTCGATCGCTTGTGCCGCTGCATCCGGATACTCAATCATGATCTCAAACAGCTCACGGTCAATCCCCGAGATCGGCTCCAGCGGCCTCGCTGGCTTTGCCACCACCTCGGGCTGTGATTCGATTCGCGCCGGCGCAGCACGACGCGATGATTGCTGGATCCGAACTTGCAGTTGTTTGCGCAGACTGTCGACCGGAACTGTGAATGTCCGTGCCAATCGGACCAACATTTGCGAAGCTCGCAGCTCGTTGGCGTCACCACCGCGGGCCAACACGGCCAGCATTTTCTCCAGTGCCGCTGTCGCTAAATGCGTGTCGTGCCCCAAGTCGATGCCATCAATCAGTGTCGCCAACTTGTGGTCCAGCGCGTCGGGTGCCGATGCGGATAACTGCATCAGCGACTCAGCCCCATACTCCGCAACATAGTCTGCCGGATCGGCGCCGCCAGGCAGCGTGATGATTCGCAGGTCAACGCTCGCGCCGACAAACAATTCTAAGACTTGATCGGCACGCCGACGGCCCGCTTCGTCGCCATCCAGAACTAAGACGACTCGATCGACGAAACGCTTTAAAATCTCAATATGATGTTCGCCCAACGCCGTCCCCAGCACCGCCACCACCGGTTCGATCCCGGCTTGCCGCGCCGCGATCACATCGGTGTAACCTTCCATCACCAGCACTTCGCCCGATTTTTGCATCGAAGTGCGAGCGAGATTCATACCATACAACTGACGTGACTTGCTGAATAAACGCGTCTCAGGGCCGTTGATATATTTCGCGCCGGGATTATCTGTTTCGCTGCCAGGTATGACTCGCCCGCCCATCGAGATCGGGCGGTCTTGCAAGTCCAAAATCGGAAACATCAATCGGCCACGAAACATGTCATAATGACCGCTGCCGCCTTGACGCGCAACGGCCAATCCTGCGCCTCGCATCACGTCGCCGTTGTATCCGACCCGGCGAGCTTCCTCCAGCAACCACGACCACTGGTTCGGAGACAAACCGATCTGAAACCGCTGGCGACTCTCTTCGCTGATACCACGCTGGGCCAGATAATCTCGCGCCAGCTTGACGTCGTCGCCGGTGCCGTTTTCCAGATATTCGAAGTACGCGTTGGCGGCAAATTTCATCGCCGCCAGCAGCGTGGCTTTGTCCTCGGGGCTGCCCGGAACGACTTTCGCGGAGCCAGAGGTGGGGATCTCGATCCCGGCCTTTTCAGCCAAGATCTTCAGCGCTTCGAAGAAATCGACACCGTCACGCTGCATCACGTAACTGAACACATCGCCACCGATGTCACAAACCCAACACTTCCAAGTTTGGCGTTGCGGGTTGACTTGCAAAGACGGCTTACGGTCGTCATGCCAGGGGCAAAGCGCCACATACGCACGACCTTGCGGCGTGAGTTGCAGATGGCTGCCAACGACGTCGACAATATCGACCGCCATTCGCACCCGCTCTTTAAGGTCGAAGTCCGTCGAGAGGGACATCGACAAAACTCCTCGCTGGGGGGCTTTTGTCAATCGCTCAATCACCGCACATACGGTGATCCGCTGTCCGATCGGTCGACCCGCCGTCAATGGCGAGCAAGTTTCGATCAGCACACGCATCCATGCAGCGGAATCGAGATCGATCGCGCCACGAGCGAACACACGAGTTTGCCGAAGCCCCAGGCCGACGTCAACACCAGTTCAACGGAAATCACCAGCCATCTGTGGGCCACCGATCACCAGACCACCGTGCCACACTCCCAGCCCCGATCACCGCTGACCTGTCGTACAGCGTGTTGACCCGCGTTGCCCGCAAATCGGCACAATGCCGGCCCAAATTAGGCCGCCGCCACCTCCCGGCACTGCTTCGCACACGCACGGCAAGCCGCTGCACACGCTTGGCAAGCCTTGTCGTCCTTGTGCGTCTCACACTCCGCGGCGCACCGGTCACAAGCTTCGGCACACAACTTCATCACAGCTGACGACAACGGGCCTTTGCGTGCCGAGATCGCGCTGCAGGCCGAACAAATATCCGCGCAATCCAAACACAATCTGATGCACTCCGATCGCCCCGCTTCCTCAAGGCACGCTGCGACACACGCCAAGCACGCCTGACGACAATCGCCGCACCCGCCACAACAAGCATCTTTGCAAACGGCCGCGTCCTCGGCGACCGCCGCCGATGCGCTTAATCCTGCAGCGCCTGCCAATGCGGCGGCTACCATGGTTCTGCGGTTCATGGACATGATTTTCAAAGCCTCAATCAGGTTAGGGTTTGGATTAAGAGGACTAGATTTCTTGCCTCTTGGCCGTTTCTTCGATCAAACATAGACCGCGTTCGAGCAAGATGATGATGCAATGGTCGACGATTCGGTAATACACATTGTTTCCGTCGCGTCGTCCCGCCACGATCGCCTTGTCTTGCAACCGCTGCAACTGGTTCGATACCGCCTGAGGTTTCATCTCCAGCGCCGCCGCAAGTTCCACCGTACAAGCCTCGTCACGACGCGCGATTTCTTGCAACAACTTCAATCGCGTATCGTTCGCCAACACGCTGAACAACCCTTCCATCGATAACGCCTGTTCATCGCTCATCAATGGCCTAGCCTTGAGACTCGCCTTCGCAGGACAACCACGCTTTACCGCTTGCTTTTGCATCACAATCCCTCTCTAAACGAATACACTACACCGTGTAGCCGTGTATTTCAAGCGACTTTTGAATTCGCCTCAGTGTGCGGTGAACTTTCG
The DNA here is from genome assembly GCA_002428205.1 of Planctomycetaceae bacterium UBA6163. Lineage (GTDB taxonomy): Bacteria > Planctomycetota > Planctomycetia > Pirellulales > Pirellulaceae > UBA6163. The sequence goes on along the minus strand of DIUH01000135.1, from coordinate 36,383 downwards.
ATACAGATTGGCATAGGCAGCGTCTTGTCGAATCAATTCGTCATGCCGCCCGCGCTCGACAATCTTCCCCTGCGATAGCACCAGGATCTGGTCAGCCGATTGAATCGTGCTCAGCCGGTGGGCAATCACCANNTCGCAATTCGGTCAGCGTGTCGACCGCGCTGGTCGCTTCATCGAGTATCAAGATCCGCGGGTTCATCACCAGCGCCCTGGCAAAACAGATCAATTGACGCTGGCCCAACGATACACCCGCGCCGCGAGCTCCGGTCGGAGTGTCCAAACCTTGCGGTAAATCGGCGACCAATCTGCGACACCCCAGCGTTTCCAACGCATCCAGCGCCACGTCGTCCGCCGCGCCGACACGCCCCGCCAGAATGTTGTCACGGACCGTTCCGGTAAACAAAAAATTCTGCTGCGGCACAACCGACACGGCTCGTGACAACGAATCGCCGGTTACATGGCGAATGTCTTGACCATCGATCCATAATTCACCCGCATCAGGCAGGTAAAATCTTGCAACCAAAGATGCCAACGTCGACTTGCCACTGCCGGTTTCGCCGACCAGCGCGATCGTTTGCCCAGGACTAGCGACAAATGAGATGTCGTCCAACACCTGCCGCTGCTGTGAATACCCAAAACTGACACCGCGAAACTCGATTCTTCCGGCAACCGGTTCGGCCAATGGCTTCGCATCGGACAAATCGCTCCACTGTGGCGTTTGATCCAAAAACCGAAACACCCGCTCCGCACCCGCCATCGCGGTCAACGCTTGGTCATATTGATTGCCCAACGCTTGAATCGGGCTGAAAAACAAACCCGCCAAAAACCAGAACTGGATCAAATTGCCTATCGGCATCGCGTCGCCGTCCGACAAGGCTCGATACGCGCCAACCATCAACACCAGCGCAAGGGCGATCTGGCCCGTCAATTCCAGCAACGGCATCAACAATCCGCTTTGGCGCGTCGACGCCATGTTGTACTCGGCGTGATCGACCGTCAAATCATGAAACATCTGGGCATTAACTTTTTCGCGCGCCATCACCTGCGTCACTCGAATCACCGACACCGATTCGGCAATCGTTGATGTGACGCGGCTGAAGCTTTCTTGCACCCTGCGATAGCTGACGCTAAGCCTGCTGCGCATCAATCGGCCGATCATCCACACAACCGGGCTGAACGCTAAGATCACCAACAAAAGTGGTAAATCATAGTATCCCATAAATGCCGCCGCCCCGATCATTTGGCCAGCTTGCACCATGGTGACAAACATTACATCCTGCACCCCGACCCGCACCGCATCACAGTCGCTCGATATGCGGCTGATGATCCGTCCCGTCTTTGTAGTGGCAAAGTATGACATCGGCATCGTTTGCAAATGGACAAACAGACGCCAGCGCAAATCGTGAATCACCGATTCGCCCAACTGCAACGCCAACAGTTGTCGAAACGCAAGCGTCAATTGCTGTGCCGCACCTAACGCCAATACCCCCAGGGCCGCCAAAGCGATCGATCCGATCGGCCCACCACTTGTGATCGGACCATTGATCGTCGCACCGATCGCCCACGCCACCAGCGGGATTTGCACCGCTCGGGCAAGTACCAAGATTACCAAGATCCTGCGTTTTCGCGCATACGGATCCATCAATCCCCAAAGTCGTCGAATCAGCGTCAGTGATAACGGGCGCTGCTGTGATTCCGCATCGGGATCAGCGATCGTACGCACCATTGTGGCCAGCGGCTTTGGGGTCGCTGGTGATGGCGTTACCGACGGATCGATCGCTTGCAAACCAACGCCGATCCGAAACGCTCGCGCTATCGCCGCTCGTGAATTGGTCGGTTTATCCTTCAACACGTTCATTGCCGCACCCCACTGAAACGCTCCGACTCTGCGATCGAATCGACGCTTTCCTGGGGCAGGAACCCTTGCACAATCGCGACGTCGCGATAGATCCCCGGTTGGTCAATCAACTGGTCATGATTCCCTTGCTGAACGATCTGGCCACCACTTAAAACCACAATCTTATCACACTGCCGCAGACTGCTTAACCGACTGGCGACCATCAAGGTCGTCCGCCCTTGAATCGCATTCTTCAATGCCGCCAAAATCTCATGCTCGGTCTCTGGATCGATCGCCGATACCGGGTCGTCCAACAACAGGATCGGCGGGTTGGTGATCAAAGCGCGCGCAAGGGCCAATCGCTGCCGCTGGCCACCCGATAACGACATGCCGAATTGCCCCAGCATGGTCTCATAACCATCCACCGTTTGCTGGATGAATGAATCAGCCGCCGCCATCCGCGCGACCTCACGAATCTGGTCGACCGTAGCGTGAGGATTTCCGAACGCGATGTTCGCCGCAATCGTATTGCTTAACAATAACGGTTCCTGCAACACCAACCCGACGCTGCGCCGCAGAGTGGTCAGGTCCCATTGTCGCACATCGACGCCATCGATTTTGACAATACCACATTGAGGGTCATAGAACCGTGGCAGTAGGCTCAACAGCGTCGACTTCCCTTCGCCAACTCCGCCAAGGATACCGACTCGCTGGCCCGGCTGGATCGTCAATGAAACATCTCTCAAGACCGGCGCTCCGTCTTCGTACTCAAACCAGACGCCTTCGATTTCAACCCTGCCTGTTATCGCAACCGGCATCCAAGGCTTTGCCGGCTGGACGACTTCTTCTTCGGCGTCAAGCACTTCCAAGACTCGTCGCGCGCCGGTCAATGATTGTTGGATCGTGCCGGCCAGCGACGAAAGATTGGCAACTTGGTTGCTGAATTGTTGCAGAAGTCCCGCAAAGACAATCAAGCCAGTACCAAGCGGCAACTGGTCGGTCGAAACCAAATGACCGCCATACAACAATAAGATGACTAAGTTGACTTGGGTTAAAAATTGAACCGTCGGACCAAAACGGCTGACCCTATGAAAGACCGCTTGCTGGTGTCCTTGCAATTGATCGTTCACCGCATTGAACTGGTCGATCTCCGCCTTTTGACGCCCCAGCGATTTGATCACCGTCACGCCATCGGATGTTTCTGCGACACGCAAGATCAGTTCGTCGGCGCTGCGCCGCGTCGCATCATACAACGGACGAACAAGACGCGAAAACCGCAGACTTAACCACCAAACCAGTGGCGTTGTCGCTAAACAAACAACGGTTAATAGGACATGAATCCTTAGCAGAAACGTTAAATATACGACCAACGACAATGCCAAAATCGATAACTGAATCAACACGCCATCAACGAACGCGCGCGTCGATTGAACGTCGCCAGTTACTCGATTGATGATCGAACCTGTCGCTTGTGAATCATAGAATCGCAGACTCAACCGCTGCAGTTTCGCATACACCTCGGACCGCAAATCGACAACGATCCGGCGATGCACCAAGTCGCCCGCGTAAAGCGCATAGGCCCAGTTGAGCAGCATGCGNNTCGATCGATCCGACATGGTATCGCACCAGATCGATCCCAAGGCCGCCAAGCTGGACTACGGCGACAGCCAACCCCATCAAGAGGGTTTGCATGACCAGTAACAGCAGACACTGGAATCGATAGCGATACGCGATGCGCAGCAGTCGTTTGACGACTACCGTGTTGCGCATTCGCGGGACGTGAAAGGAATCGCGTGGCACGTTGTCTCGGTGTGAACTTTATAAGTTTTGCGCAACATCATTTGCATCTGCGAATGATTAAGCAAGCCGCCCAGGTGAGAATCGATGGAGATGCTTGCAAAGGAATCGGTGGAACGCTGGGCGGCGGGTATTTGTGAGCGATGGGGACGGTAGACAGAGAGTGGGGGTTGGCTTGGCGGACGGCACTCGGAGTGTGCCTGCTACCTTGGTGAGATCAGCGGCTCGACGGCAGTGCGGATCGCGTCGACCAATTCATCGTCCATGTACTGGTAGTCGTCCGGGATGTCCAAAACGTGAACCGGTTTGTGTTGAACCAGTTGGCCAAAATGACTGGCGATATACCGACGATGTTTCTGCTCCATCACCAAAACCATATCGGCCCACTGCAAGTCGCCCGCAGCCAGCGTTCGGACAGCCCCCCGTGCCGTGCCGCGTGACCGTGCGTCGACACGCGGGTCTTTGTGGTACGTCTTCTCCGCCGTTGGGCTGCGCCACTGGTTGCGACTACAGACGAACAACAGCTTGATTTTAACGTCGGCCATGCTTGGCTCTCTGGATTGTATGCCGATGATGCTTGATCGCTGGGCAACTTGTGTATCATGATGCGAGCCGCTTCGCACCTCCACCAATCACTGCCTTGCCAAGCCACTTCCTTGTCAAAACGCCATCGATTAACGATCAGCGATTATGCCGTCGTGGCGCTTTGCCCGTCGCTGATCGTGCTGTTGCTCAGCAGTCTGGTCTACTTTGTGATCCTCTGCGTTTACCAAGGCGGTTACTCGTCGCGATTGGGCTACATCTGGTTCATGTTCATCCTGGGGACGGTCAACATCGCCCGATTGTCGATCGAACAGAGCCGCGCCTACGCCACCGGCTATGCCGCCGTGCTGGGGATCGCGACGTTTTTTGTGCTCAGCCGTTTTCAAACGCTCTCGGGCAATGCCGCAGCACTCGCCCCGGTCGTCAATCTTTTTTTGCTGGCCGGCGTTTGGTTCCTAGCTGATCGAATTACCTACGATTGCACACTGATTGACGATGATGACGACGCCAGCGGCCAGGGGTTGTTGGATGGATTGTCGACGCGCGAGGGTGAAACCACCGATCCGCCCAAAACGCCGTTGAGCGATGCGGCAAGCGCGGCCGACGGAACCAACAAGCCGCGACGGCGCAAGAAAAAACATCAACCGGGCCGCACGGTGCTTTGGTTAACGGCCGCGGCGTTGCCGATTTTCGGTGCCGGTCAAGCGTTTTTGCGAAACGACCCGACGCTGCAGCGTGCGGCACTGTTTGCACTGGCAATCTACCTGTTCGCGACGCTCTCGCTGTTGGTCGCGACCAGTTTTCTAGGCGTGCGTCGATACTTGCGGCAACGCGGTGTCGAAATGCCCAACAACGTTTCAACCGCGTGGCTAGGCGGCGGCATCGTCACCACGGCGATTATCCTGATGCTCTGCTTTGCCCTGCCCCAGCCTGGCCAGATGCTTGCCAGCCTCGAATTACCAACCTCGCTGGAGTCGCCCGATTGGTTGAAACCGAGCAAGTATGGCTGGGGTTCAGAAACTGCGGAATCAGGCGATCCGGCAGAATCAGGTGGTGCCGCGGCGACCAAACCGGATGGCGAATCCAATGGCAAGTCGAATGGCAAATCGGGCAGTAAATCGGACGACAACAGCGATAACCAACAATCGCAATCGCAATCGGACCAAGGCGAGGGAAAATCGGGCCAGCCCGGATCAGGCAAAGGCGACCAACAGGGCAAAGGTAACGACGGCAAGCAACAAGACGGCAAGCAATCGCCCGACAATCCAAAAGGCGGTGATCAGCAGCAATCGGGTGACCAGCAGCAATCGGGTGACCAGCAGCAATCGGGCGACCAGCAGCAATCGGGTGATCAGAGCGAATCGGAATCAGACAACCAGAGATCCGCTGACCAGAAATCCGGCGGCGAAAAACCGGAAAATTCCCAACCCGATCCGTCCGATCAAGGCGACACTTCCAAACAAGAATCTGACCCACAGAACAGCGACCAGTCCAAACAGAACGAATCGCCACAAGATGCCGCCGCCCAACCGTCTGAACCGTCGCAGTTCAGCCAATGGTTGCCTTCGCTTACGAATATCGTGAAAGTGATCATCTATTTGATCCTACTAGCCATCGTAGCCGCATTCCTGTGGATCAACCGTGCCGCGATCGCCGATTTCTGGAAACGGATTACCGACTGGCTGACCGGCCGCAGAAGCGAATCCGCCAGATCGACTAGCGTTGCCGAACCGCTGATCAACCCCGCCGCGCCGCCGCGTGCATTCGCATCGTTCACCAATCCGCTCAGCCAAGGCGTCGAACCACGCCGCGCGGTGATTGAAACCTTCCAAGCAACCGAAGCTTGGTATCGTGAACACGGTCATCCACGCCGCGGCGATGAAACACCACAAGAATATTCCAATCGCCTGACCAAAGCCGGCGCTGCCGACCGCGCCACAATGAATCGCCTTACCGATGCTTACAACCGCATCGTCTACGGTGGCGGATCGGCCAACCAAGATGATTTGCAAAGCGTGAAGGCGATGTGGCAATCCTTCCGTAACTAAAGGCCTTAAGCACCCCACAGCGCTAGACAGCAACCCAACAGCGATAACCGCTTCACCGACTCGTCAAGTCGAAGTTGATGACATTCTCGCCCGGTTCCACGGTCGCCGTTAATTCCGTTACCTTGTTATACCTTGGCGGAACCTTCTCCGGCGGTTCTTTGCCACCATCAGCATCCGAAGCGCTGACGTGAACGGTCGTAATATCAACCTTGTAACTGCCAGGGGCGGCGCCCTTTTCGTCGCGAATATAGACTAACGAATAAACCCCCGATTCATCAGTAATGCCGATCGATGGCCGGCCGGTCTCAGGCACAAACCGCACCTGGGCACTGGGATAGGGGCTTCCGTCAAGCGTAATCGTGCCGGTTACCGGACTCATGCCCGCACCGCCATCGCAACCGACAACGGAGGTTACAGCAATAATAGCGGCAACGAGCTTAAAAAAAACGAATGTATTGTTCAACATTATCCAATAGATTGATATTCAAAGACCGACGTCGCACCGCCGCAACCAACCAGCCGGTCGGCCGCAGCGGCGTTGATAAAAAATGAGCGATCCTAAACTTACAGATCAAAAAACAGGATAGATCGCTATCCCGTACTCCCGCTTAGAACTCACTGATGGGAGTGCCATCGCCACGATCGGCAAGCGCCGTCATGATCGCAAAATCCATCGATTCTGATAAGAAACGCACAGAACCATCCGCCAAAGTTGCGTTAAGGCCACCAGGGTGGCTGCTGTTAAGTGCCACGTTAACATCATAAGGATTACTGTTGCCAGCACCACCGAACGTACCAATCGGATAGCGAACGGTCGTCACATTCTGTGTCCAGTTCCCAGCTCCACCGCCATTGCCCCAAGGACCACCGCGCCAACCATTGCTGCGGCGGTCAATCTTATTGCCCGTTGCATCATAGAAGAAACCGCTCTGTTCAGATGCAACCAAAGTATTGCTTGTGCCGTCAAGACAACTCGCAAAACTGGCCGCACGACTGTTAATCCCTTCCGGAACAAGCATGCCATTGTGAACGGCGATTCCATAACTGTTTGTCTGCGGGTCAGTGGATACAATCGTTGTCGATCCGCCTCGCCAAAACGAACCAGCAATACCGACATAGTTCACCATCTGCAGCGTCACCGTCCCGTTCGCGTTCGTGGCATGCGACTGGGTTTTGGGCAACGGGCTCGACGGACATTCCAGAGTAGGAACAACCAGGTTGTTTAGGACGGCGAAGTTCTGAGCCGGCATCGGGCCGTCTTGCAACGAAAAATCGCCCGCAAAGATCAATTGATCGTATGCCGCGTTCTGTTCAATATAAGGAAAAATGCGAATGAACCAAGAAGCACCTCGCTGACGAGTGCCGACGCCACCGGCCTGAGGAGAAGCAGAGTATGGCAGCTTATTGTAGGTCGAATGATAATTGTGAAGTGCCAGACTGATCTGCTTGAGGTTGTTCGAACATTGCATCCGCCTAGCCGCTTCACGCGCCGCCTGTACTGCAGGCAACAATAAACCGACCATCACTCCAATAATCGCAATCACAACCAACAATTCAACCAATGTGAACGCTTTCTGCGCCTTATATAATCGCATGGGGTCTCAAAACTCTTGTGGTAAACGATGACTTACGGGTATGAATGGGCCTCCGGCCTGAATTGGCTGCCCCGATCTCCAGTCGATGCAAACGACGAGCCATCCGCCCCAAGCTGCCCCCCGCCAGGTGCGATTACGACCAGTGAATCAATCGCATGCGAAACACGCAAATCGCTTTAATGGCCCCTTAGCCATCTTTAGCCGAAGCCGTGCGATATCCGACCGCCACCTAAAGGAAATAATCCTTTCTGCGTATTTATCTACTATTTTGTTGATTTCAACTTCTAGATCGCGAGATCTGGCACGAAGGATTCTATTTGATTGCCACATGCCTAGGCACACGCATCTAACAGTTGCATCGATCTTCGGCAAATGCGATACCGAATTAGGTATACAACACCCGCCTCTTACTGCGTGATAACCGGGTGGTCCGCCACCGACACCCGAACCACTGGCGCGGCTTATCACTTACGCATTAAAGGCGAACAAATCGCCATAAGAAAAACGCGTTCTCGAAATCCTTAAGGAATCAATGGCTGGTTGTCAGAACAGACTACGGCTGAAAATCTAATCAGCCCGACACGCGATTACGACAGCTTCATCGCCACGCAGCCGGATCGGCATCGCCACCTTCTCACCTTCGCGATCCCCATACGTCGAAACGACGATTTGACCGTCGATGGATGATGAGGCGTTGAACTGCTCTGCTTCGTCACCCATGTTCAGGATCACGGTGAAGCGACGATTGGCATGCCGCCTGACTTAGGCAAACAGGTTGCCACTCGCTGGAAGTGGCGAGTACTCACCTATCGATAACGCTTCATTTTGGCGACGCAATTCGATCAACCGCCGATAGAGAGTTAACAGCGACGTCGAATCGTTCTTTTGCTTTTCGAAGTTGCGAATCGTGAAGTCGTTTGCAAGCGGCAACCAGGGTGCCGACGCGGAAAACCCGGCGTATGCCCGTTCGGACCACTGCAACAGCGCTCGCTGCGGATCAGGCCCCATCCCAATACCGGGCAATCGCTTTTCGACCGGATCATGCACCGATTCAGGCGGAACCGGCACGTTCACCATTCCGATTTCATCGCCGTAATGCATCGTCGGTGTACCGCGCACGGTCAGCAACAACACTGCGGCAACCCGTGCCTGGGTAACGCGCATGCCAATCTCAAGCGCATGCCAATTCAATCGACGTGCTGGTTAAGGTGTTGGTAGATCATGGAATAGACAAGATGAGCGATCGCGGGATCGTATCGATGCCCTTCGTCTCGCATGAAGGCATGTTGCCCATTGAACTCATGCCAAGTAAAGCTGGTCCCCGCGTCGGTCATCGCGTCATAGATAATTCGTCGACCATCAGCCGGTATGTGAGGGTCCTGGCGTCCCCAGATCATCAGCATCTCGGCTCGTAAGTCAGCCATTCGATCGAGCGTATCGTCGCACATCCCCGCGCCGAGACTGCGTTTATGAATGTCGGTCGCATAAAGGCAAATTCCGGCGACAACATCTCGGTTCATCGCGGCACGAAACGCTAGGTGACCACCAAGGCAGATTCCGATCGTGGCGATCTTCCCACTGCAGGTTGCCAACGTCCGCAGGTAATCGATTGTACTGCGTGCGTCTGAGTCGAAGGCGTCGATGGACTTGGTCGTTTTTAATCGATTCCCCCGATCGGTCCCTTCGGTATCATAAGCGAACGCTTCCCCCGGTTCCGCATATTCATGGTAAACCTCGGGTACCGCGACGATATACCCTTGCCCAGCGATCATTGCGGCGGTGCGGGCGATCGGCCCGGTCATTTGGTAAATCTCCGAATAGAGAATCACCGCGGGCAAAGGCCGATCGGCGTCAGGAACAAACAGGTGCGTTCGCATCGGCCCCGATGGCGTGTCGATGTCGTTGAAGGTTACGGGCAAAAGTCGCATGGCGGGGCAATGTGGATGAAGGTCGCATCGTCAGAACGCATCGCGATTCTGATAGAGCGGGATGTGGCGATAATATACCTCCAATATCATGGCCGCCATTGCGGTGGTGTAAAGCCGTCCGCCGACATCGCCGTGATGATCCTTGAAATGCCAGCTACCTTTTTCGTGTCCCGTAGTTGCTTGTGTGCGTATCAAGTGTTCACGCAGCGGTACATGCCAACGTTCCCAATCGGGATGGCGAGCATGGTGCAGCGCCATGGTCGCATAGTAGTCGTGATAAACATCGAACTTCTTCGGCCCCCGAGCGGCCATTTTCGACAGCGAGTAAAAGAAAGGGGTGTGGAATGGAGACTCGCCAAGATACATCAACAGACACATACCGATCGCCGTCGTTGTCGGCTCACCACGTTTGCTGATGTAACCAAACTGATAAGTCCCGTCGTGCGATAAGCTGTAGACAAAGCTTTTGGCGTCTGGCAACGTGTTGGTGCGCAAGCCGATCCCACCGTACCGTGCGGAAACGAGCGACAGGATTTGCCAACCTGATATCGTCATATCACCGGGACTGCCGGGGATGTAACGCCAGCCACCCTGTGGATGCTGTGCAACGAGCGTGAAAAGAATCGCCCCTTCAACCAATTCCTTGATATCAGCTTCGACTTGGTTGTTGTAATGATCGATCGCTAGGATTTCGGTCAATGCCAACGTTGCTATTCCGTGCCCATACATGCTTCCCGCTTGCAAGTCCAAGCCATAAGTCGCTGGGCGGGCGGCGTCACGCAAATAGTAGACACCCCGGCGAACGACTTCAGCATACTTGCCTTCGCGATGTGTGTAACCGGCCCCCAGAAACGCCAGCAGCGAAAGCCCGGTCGCAGCGGTCGGCGGGGTTGCATTATCGCCTGCGGATCGTGAATGCGAACAACGCCCTCGGCAAGGGTCGATCGTCAAGTCAAAGCTCCATGACCCATCACGCTGCTGGTGCTCGGCCAACCAGGCGAGCGCCAATTCGACAGCCTGTTCGCTCTCAGGAGTCGCGCCGTACATCGCCCCCAACTCGGCTCGCGATTTTGGCGTTCGCGGTGCCATGCCACCCGACGGCAATCGTAATGCCATCCGCTGGTCATTGGTCGGTGAACTCGCAGACAACATCGCCGCTAAGTCACGGCCCGCTTGCTGAAACTTATCCGCTTCGGAATCCGACGACTCAGTGCCGACCTCTACCAACGGTGGCGAAAGGTCTAAAGGCCGCTGGTCGATCTTCGGAGCGGCCATTTGCCGGGTCAATTCTTGAGCCTCAGCCGACAATACCGATTCCGATTCCGATTCGCTGGTCGTCGGCTCGATCGGCATCTCGAACGTCGCCAAGGGTTGCTCGGTCGCAGCCGGCAGACCGGTTCGGCCACTGATGACCCACTGCTGCTTACCGCCGGGGCGAATGGTCAGCAGCATCAACAAAATCAGCAAAATCGTATGAACGATCAAACTGGTCAGCCCCGCCGGCGCACCGTCGGACTGCCATACTCCCGCAAAGTAACGCGAGATAGCCGATATTACCGCAAAGCCTGTTGATGACGATGATGACGATATTTCCGAGGTTCCCGCTGCAGCCGATATTTCCGTCTGCGATGAGCCACTAACCCCCTCCTGGCGACGACGCCCAGACATTGACGGTACTTCCTTCGCCGTTATATCTGGTGCAGGTGGAATCATTGGAAAAACAAACGACAAACGAAATGGCGAGCAGAGACCGGTTTATTCAGTGTAGTTCGCGACCAGAGACCGGACAGGAAACCGGCCCGCAATCACTACGAACGGCTATCTTCTACCAAAACAGCTTTTACCTGCTGTAAAACGGGTCTGCGAAAATACGTCGGCGCAGCATTGGCGAGCCACCCTTGCATGTCGCGCGGTGGACCCTGCCTTTCGGGGCCACGGAAACACCTCTCCGGAGACAATAAGTCCGATCTCCCAACGGGGTTTGGCCCGGCAAGACAACCGATTCACTTCTAGCAACCTGCTGAGCGCTGTACGGGTAATAAGTGCCCGTACGATCTTTATCGCCACAGCGGCTAATGTTTTCGACACAGGTCCTAAACGATCAACCACGTGAAATAGATTCCTAGCGATACAACAAAGAGTGATACGTAAACAGCCTGCCAACCACTAAGATGCAAATTGCGTCCACCTTGAGCGCCAAAATGCTGGCGAACGATCTTTTTCCCGTAGATCCTCGTGTATAAGGTTGATGCAATCGCAATCGCGAGGGTAACCCAATACTTGGTCGATCCAGGACCATTCTTAAAAAATACATCAAACAGATGAATCGCCAAAGTCAGGATCCATGAGTAAACGCTAATCAGAAGGATAAAAATGGCGAAGGTTGGCTTAGTTGCCGGCTTAGCGACTGCAGTGTTGCAGGGCGCTTTAGTCGATGGCGTTACTGCGGCCGCAGCGGTAGCAATAAAACCGGCGAAAAACAGAGCAGACGGTAAAGCCATCAGCCTAGTCCCTGGTACATTGATCGCAACTCCCGCGAGAAGAATCGCGACCATAAGGCTCGCCAAGCTAACGCAGCCCGCAAAAAGCGGATGGGGAAACAGTCGCTTAGTCTGCGAAAGCCAGTATGGTTTTGTCGGCGAGGAACTCGGTTCATCCATGGCTAGCTTCTCAATGAATGTCGATTAGTCGGTGTGTAAAAAGATAAAACGGCACCACGCGACCTTCGCGGATCAGACAAGCTGCCAGAACCATCGTAGATAGGCCATCGCCGCCAAAGTAAGGACAATTGAAACTTCGATTCCGATTGTGGAGCGGATAATGCGCCCCCGATGCAACTGAACGATCTGCCAAATGCGATGCGGAATGGATGCCGCCAAGAAAAATGCCAACAGGGTTCCCACTGGCTGGATAGCCCATGCCTTGGTTGGTTGAAAACGGGCAATGTACATGAAACTGCGTGTCATGCCACATCCAGGACAGTCACGGCCAAACATTCGCTTGAACTGACATAAGCCTGGCAACACAATCGATGTCCCAGCGACCGCAAGCTCAGCCTGGGTGTCAGCGACCGGCTTTAAAATCAACGCAACCAAAAAGATGCTGGTAACGACGAAAACCCAAACATAAGCTAAAAAGGGTGTGGTTTTGTGTTGGCTGGCGGAGTCGTTCAAAGAGACGTTCATGAGTGAGCAGCAGGCCATTGCAATGAAGTTGAATTAGCGGCACACCGGCGGTGTCTAATGTTGGTCCGAACAGAGGGCTGATCCTCTTCAAAGGGGCAGCCCCCTTTTCGGACAAAGCTTAGTTTAGGGATGAGGTCAGCAAACTCTGTTCGTTTACCCGATCGGTCACGATCGCAATACGTTCGCTCAGCGGTTGAACTCGTTTCGGGATGACTTAGCAAAGCGAGCCCGCATCGAACCGCCCCAAATGCAATCCATATTTTATCCGCAATAAGCCAGCAGGTTCAACTTGACCTGTTGTACCGTTGCCCAGCATTCAATGATACCCTTTTCGGCGGCAGGCGCAGATGCCTCACGACGCGGTCTATCCACCGTAGCGACCGGAAACTGTCGGCANNCGCAACGAGTATAATCCTGCCTGCCGCATCATCGACTCCGATCCCGCCCACCACGAACTCCCGCCATGAAACAATCTGCCACGTGTTCACTATCGTTCGGCGCCTTCACCACCCTGGCGATTTGTTGCTTTTATTCGCATACAGTTTCCGCGCAAGATCTATCGGACGCCCCACCTTACTACAGCGTCGAATATCCAGGTTCCGACGCGGTGGGCGAGCTTGTCTTCGCTGTTAAGTACACCGTTTGGATTCCACCGGATGTTGATCAATTGCGCGGTGTGATCGTTCATCAACACGGATGTGGTGTCGGTGCGTGCCAAGGTGGTGAAACAGCGGCTTATGATTTGCATTGGCAAACGCTCGCTCAAAAACATCAATGCGCGTTGGTCGGTCCGACTTATAAGCAACCCGAGGGCGCGGATTGCGGTCTATGGTGCGACCCGCGAAACGGATCGGATGCAAGATTTCGTCAGGCACTCGAAGACCTTGCAATTAAGTCGGGACATCCCGAATTATCAACCGTGCCTTGGGCACTGTGGGGACATTCCGGTGGCGGTGTTTGGGTCGGTACGATGCTGATTCTGCACCCGCATCGCGTCGCCGCAGTTTGGTTGCGTTCGGGGACACCACGAATGATCGCTGAAGCGAACTCGAAATTACCATCGATGGAATATCCCGCCGCGGCGCTGCAGGTTCCGGTGATGTGTAACTTAGGCGCCGAAGAAGGCGTGACCGTTACCGATGGACGATTTTCGGGTGTCTGGCCGAAGAATAAAGATTTCTTCGAAGATGTTCGCGGCGCGGGCGGATTGATCGGCGTCGCCGTCGAACCGAACTGCAGCCATCAATGTGGCAACTCGCGTTACCTGGCAATCCCATGGTTCGATGCCTGT
>DIUH01000135.1:20048-22057 GCA_002428205.1 Planctomycetaceae bacterium UBA6163 | reverse complement strand
TGCCCAGCAAAGCGGTCGCGGTCGCGTATCAACAATACGTGACCGATGCTAACGTTTCTGACGAAACACCGCCGCCCGCTCCCACAGTTGTAAAGCTAAGTGGTAACGAGTTATCGTGGACCGCGACGGCTGACTTTGAAAGCGGTATCGCAGGATTCAACATCTTGCGTGACGCGGTGGTAATCGCAAAGGTTCCGACTGACGCGAAACGAGGTATCGGCCGCAGCCTCTTTCAAATCAACAGTTATCACGACACGCCATCGCAACCACTTAGCGCGATGCGATATGAGATTCCCAGTTCGGAATTGAAAGCGGATGCCGTTTATAGCGTCCAAACAATCAACAGTGTCGGGTTAGCATCCGAGCCGACCACCGCATCGCGGTAGAATGTGCGATCAGTTTACGTCCAACAACATCGCGCGAAACAATAAGTGGAAAGTTGTTTGTGACCAGGCGCGATAATGGGGTCGGAAACCGAACAGATGGACGGTCCCTTGACCATGTTGCAGCGATACCCAAGCGTGTTGGCCTTGGATCGTTTCCGGTCCTGCGATGAATCCGGATAACAACAATCGTGTTGGGGCGTATTTCAAATAACTGGTGATCGTCTGCGATTCGAGCGACGCGGCGTCCAGCTCCGCCTTGGTCATCGGCCGCCAAGCCGCTGAGCCGGAAAAGAACAACGCTTGGTCATGATCGAGTCCGGCGGTCAGTAGATTGTCTTGCGTGATTCCACGCAGCACGCTTCCCGGACACGAGAAACCTTTTGCCTTATCGGTTGCATCGACGATCGGGAAACGGAACAAATCGATTGCCCAATTGGCCGAACTGTCCATCGTGATCAGTTTTCCGCCTTGACGCACGAACGCTGCGACGGCAAGCGACCCTTCGGGATCGATACCACCGGCCATCGGTTCGGGGATTTCGCTCGTCTTCAACCCCAAGTTGATCGTGCGTCCGGTAATGCTGGGGATCACCAAGACGTCGATCAATTCGGATAACTCGCCGGCACGCAATTGTTCGTTGCGAATCCGTTGATAAGGGATTTCGAAGTCATCAAAAACCCACCGCATCCAACCTTCATCCATGCTGGGTGACCAGGGGGCATAGATCCCGATTCGTGGCAGTTTGTCGACCTTGATCGAGGCGACTGTCGCGACTTGGTCAGCGGCTTTTGCGGACGGCGATTCACCCACGGTGGCCGCTGTGATCACGCCGGCGTGTTTGCCCTCGGCGATCATCCGCATCGGCTGGCCATCGGCCAACGTGGTGACCAGCTTTTTCCATGAATCGCTTTCGGTTAACGACATCGCTGTCTTATCCGGGAAATCTTTCAAGGCTTCGCTTGCAGCAAACTTTTCGACGGCCATCGCTGCATCGGTGGCTAATGTTTTTGCGACCTCAAAATCGTTACGAACTTCGACGCGGCGAATCCCCATCAACAGTGGTAGCGTCCAACCGGTAACATCATAAGGCGATGTACCGGGCGGAAAATCTTGCAATTCAAATAAGTCCTTGGCATAGTTTCCATAAGGTTGGGCGCGCGAGATGATCAGCGTACCGGCAGGATAATCGCGACCATCGGCGACAAACGCCGTATCGCTGATGTGCACTTCGACGCCGGTTTCTAACAACACATCGACCAGTCGCCGTGTCGCACCGATGTCTTGACCTGTGGGCGGAATCAGCCATCCGCGTGGCGAACCGGTCAGCCCCGCGTCAATGCTTCGCTGGGCCGCTTCCATTTTGTTGCGCAGCCAAAACTTCGGCTCGCGGGTCACACTGCCCAGCAACGAACGACCGAACGACAGCTCGTATTCAACGATATCGGACAATCGCCACCATCCGCCCGGCCACGGCTTGATAAACTGGTTGGATTGTTGGTAGCGAGTCGCCCCTAGCGGGTCCTTCAGTGACGATTCGGATTGAAAGATCGGCGATGCCAGCTTCACCGATGCCGCTTCCGTCAGGATGCCGATGATATGGTGACGGCCAGGTACGGCACGATT
>DIUH01000135.1:14445-19901 GCA_002428205.1 Planctomycetaceae bacterium UBA6163 | reverse complement strand
CGTGTCTCGGCTTGTGTCAACATAAACCAATCGCGATTGTTATCGTGGCCGGTATAAAGTTGATACAGCTTGTTCAGCGATGCACCTTCCAGCGGTGTGTTGACATGTTGGCGGTACCAGTGCGTGATGTGGTCGATACCGTCTGGGTTCAGCGACGGCGTGATGACGACGACGGCATGTTTCCGAGCGGCTTTCCAAGGTTGTGCGTCCGATGTGGCCAGCATCCAAGCGAACTGCATCGCCATTTCGGTCGCCGCCGGTTCGCTGGAGTGCATCGTCGGGGTGACGAAGACGATCACCTTGCCGTTGTCGATCGCGGCGCGTTTTTCGGCATGGGTCGCCCCGCGCGGGTCGGCGATCCGCTTTGAATGAGCTTTGATTTGGTCCAGGTCGGCTAGGTTCGCTTCGTCAGAGATCACGGCAATCAGAAAGTCGCGGCCTTCGGACGTCTTGCCGACGTTTTCTAATAAGACGCGAGGGCTGGTGTTCGCCAATTCCTCATAATACCCCTTCACCTCGGACCAATCGGCTAACTGGAAATCGGTTCCGACCGGACGGCCAAGAAACGCTTCGGGTGAACGCGGCAAATTTCCGATCACGGCATCGTCGGCTCGCGCCGAATGCCCATCGGGCACAGTGGCAAGGATCAGAAAAAAAGCCGCGATTACCGTGGCGGTTTTGAATGACGATCCGCAGATCTGATGGCTGGTAAAAAACATGGGCGGGTCAACGGTAAGGGCGTGGGCGGGCCCGAACGGCCATGCAGTAGCCGCCGGGTAACGAGGCCGGGTAATGAAAACAATCGAGGAAACTGGGCACTGGCTGAGTGTAACTGGCACCGGCCCAGGTTGCACAAAAAACGGCGGTGCGTTGCAGGCGAAGTGGTGTTGGGCCAAGCGCTGGTTGCTGTGAACGAAACTGCGTAACCTGATCGGCCCCATGCAACTAAGCGTGCTACGGTCCGAACAGCGATGGCAGCGCGGAATCGAATTGTCCGCGGGTCAACACGGCACCGAAGCCGTCTTGGCGAGCCTTTGAAAGGCGGGCTGGTTGAACGTGTGGGCCGAACGCAATCGTTTGAGCGTCGGGGAACAGTTCGGTCGCTTTGGCGATGACGTCGCTCGAAGCGCCGAATCTTGTGGCAAGGTCGACGATGACCCATCCGGGCGGCGTCGACCAGGTTTCGGGCCATTTTCCCATCAGTGAGAACACGATGCCGGAACGCACCGCAGCCGATTCGACACGGCTGGCGAATAATAAATCGCCGGAAAAAAACCAAACGGCTTTGGTGGCGGTCGACGTGGGTGCGGATTCGCTGGCGGGTTGGTTCATGATGTCGTTGATGCGTGGATCAGTTGAGCGAACTTTCGGGCTCTGTGGCGGCCGGGACGCCGATGTCGCAGGTCATCGCCATCGGCATGACAAAGATTTTGCCGTCGCCGATTTGCCCTTCGCGACCGGTTCGTGCCGCTGAGCGAATCGTCTCGATCACTCGTTCAAGCTGGTCTTCTTCGACACCGATTTCGAGCGTCAATTTCCGCAGCAAGTCGACGCGGTATTCGTTGCCACGAAACCGGGCCGTTTGTCCGCGTTGCCGAGCGTAACCTTGGGCGTCACACACGGTCAACGAGTCGACACCGATTTGGGCCAAGGCCGTTCGCACGGTTGCCAATTTTGTTGGCTGAATCGTCGCAATGATCATTCGCACTGGATTGTCTCCACACTGCCCGAAACGCTGCTTCGGGCGATCGCATCGAGCGTCGCTTGAGTCCGAAGGGCTTGTCTATGGTAACCGCTCAGATCGTCGCCGGAACAGAGCTTGGCGATCATGTTTCTTTCCTGCGACCCGTCGTACGAATGCGACTGCACTTCGCCCGCCCGGTTGTGAACCCAAACGCGTGGCGGACGATCGGTCCAGGGCCGCGAAAAATCGTCGCAAATCACCGATGCCTGCTCGCCCGCCCACTCGCACCACTTCCGAGTCGCGGTATCAAAACTGCAATGGATCGTCGCGGTAACTTCGTCGTCGAACCAAATCATCGCCATCGACCGCATCACGACGCCGTTTTCGATTCGAGTTTCACCGAAAACGCGACGCGGCAACCCGCCGGCCAAGATCGCACATCCGGCGGTGTACCAGCCGATGTCCAGCAGGCAGCCGCCACCGAGCGACGCGTCTAACCGATGGTCGCCAGCTTGAAACGGGTTGTAGAACGACATCGCGGCGCTGATGTGTCGCAGTTTTCCGAGTTCACCGGAACGCAGAAACCCGAGCATGGCGTCGGTCCGCGGGTGGTGCATCCAAGCGGTCGCGTCCAGCCAACGGACGCCGGCCGACTGGCACGCCGCAGCGATCGAAGCGGCTTGGGCGTGATCGAGCGCCAGTGGTTTTTCGCACAGGACATGTTTGCCAGCCTCAGCGGCGCGGATTGACCACTCGGCGTGCAACGACGGCGGCAAGGCGACGTAGACCGCATCGACGTCGGGGTCGCTGAGGACCGCGCCATAGCCAGCGATTGTTCTGGCGATGCCGTATTGGCCGCCGCACCAAGCGGCTCGAGCGGCATCGCGGCTGGCCAGCACAGTCACGCTGGCGCCGGGCGTCGATTGCAGATCGGCAACCAATCGTCGAGTGATTCGTCCGGTACCGAGCACACCAAATCGCATCAACAGGCTCATGAGTGGTTGAAAGAAATCGGTTGAGTTATCAAGTCAGGTAAGCGTAAGGGGTGTTCGCTGGATTGTCCAAGGGACAACACCATCGTTCGCAGTACCGCCTTTAGGCGGCCAGAAATCAGCACCGAATCGGCTAAAGAGAGCGTCCAGCTTAGGACGTCGCCGGAAATCGTACTCGTAATCAATCATGGGTTACTCGTACTCGATTCGGCTGTACACCGTACGAGAACCGGCTGCGCCTGAGTACGAGCTTTAGCGCCATTTCATTGAATACGAATACGACTGACCTTGAATTGGCCTAACTTCAAAAGTCAACCTTCGGGATGGGGACAGAATGTGTAGATTAAATACGCCTGGGCGAGGGAACATGGCACGATTTGCATTGAAGGGCAAACGGCCCTCGCTGGATTCGCAAAAATTCACGACTCACCGAATCCTTGCTAATTCAACTGCGGTAGGTTTATTTTCCGCCTGCTACTCACCATGCTGGCGTAATGCCAGTTCTTGTTCAAGCTGTTCGACTTTCGCTCGCAAAGCTTCTAACGATTGAGTGGTGAGCTCAGGAAGCGTTGACTCAGTTGTCCCAAGTAACCGCTGCAGCAATTGAACTTGTCCAGCAACGAGCCCCTGCTCAAGTCCCTGCTCAAGTCCCTGTTCAAGCCCCTGTTCGAGTCCCTGTTGAATGGCTCGGCGTTCGATTGAAGTGATGTACGGCATGTGAAACTCCTGTTCGATTTTTCGCAGTTCACTATCAAAGACGAGGGCAACCGCGTCTGGCAAATCCATCATCCAGTCTATCACACGAAATAAACGACGCACATCCTCAGCAGACATCCCCCGCCTATACAAAGGCCGCAACAGCCGTAATTTCCACTCACAGCGATCCTGAGGATTTGCTGTCGTCTGCATCGCCATCAAATGTGCGGCAACGACGGTTGCAAATGGATTCTCCGACTTTTCGAGTTCATCCAGACGCTCCGCAAAATCCAACAATTTCACCACCGGAAACTCAAAAATCACACGGCAACCAAACAGCTCCTGCTCGAATCGCTGCGGACGCCAAGCGTAATCATCATCTCCCAGCACTGCTAGACTCAGTAGCGGTCGATTGTACTTGTCGCGGATCCGGTAAAAATAGACGAACATCCGCTCGGCAAACTGGATGCTCCGCTGACTCTGGATCTCCAAATGGATCAACAACCATTCCAGTTGACCGGAGAGTAATCGAACTTCGACCAACTTGTCGACACTTCGCAGCCCGGTTTCGCTCTGGGGAGCAATTTGCTGTAGCTCCTTGTCGAGCATCCTTGGGGCAACTGACCAATCAATCCGAGCGTTCAAATCGGGAAAGCACAAAACCATAAACCAACAAAAGTACCCGTCCAAAGCGTCTTTCCAGGGGCTGTCATATTCAGTCATGGGGGTTAACGATTTAAATGGGAATGCCAAGGCCAAGCTTCTGCTCGCAAAGTTTGAGCGTCCAATCGAGACGCCAATCCGTTTCACCCATGGTCGGGTCATCCGACTCGAGGTGAACGATTGCTTGATTGTCGGAAGCTGTCACACTTACCGTATTTCCCCACAATCCAGACCTTGGGACGTAAGCGATCGTACACCGCTGGGCGGCTTCGATCAACCAAATCGAGCCGAAGGGAGGCCGAAGGCTGGAGGCCGAAGNNAATGAAACGCCCACACAGCGGAAGAGGTGCCAGTGTGGGCTGCTCATCGTTCGTAGTACCGCCTTTAGGCGGCCAGAGCACAGCACCGAATCGGCTAAAGCCTAGACACCAGCGCGCCTCATAGCTCGAAACTCACCATCGCTCTACCATACCGATCCCAAACCGAAACCTCATCCATCGCCATCACCCATGCTGAACCACCTCACGACCGAAAGCGTCAACCCGGCCTCGGATGTGATCGACCAATGTTCAGCCGAAGAAATCGTTCGGCTGATCCATCAAGACGACCTGAAAGTCGCCCAAGCCATCTCGCTCGTTACGCCCGCGATCGCGACGGCCGTCGAGCGGATCGCCGAGGCGCTGCGGGCCGGTGGGCGGTTGGTCTATATCGGCGCCGGAACTAGCGGGCGACTCGGCGTGCTGGACGCCAGCGAATGTCCACCGACGTTCAACACCGATCCGGGCCAAGTGATCGGTATTATTGCCGGCGGAAACGGCGCGTTGACTCGTGCGATCGAAGGCGCCGAAGATGATCCCGCTGCGGCAGAAATCGACCTGAAAGCGATCGGCTTCGGCGCCGCAGACGTCCTGGTCGGCATCGCCAGCAGCGGACGCACTCCTTACGTCATCGGCGGCCTCGGCTGGGCACGCAAAATTAACGCGACGACGATTGGGGTGGTATGCAATTCACCCTCCGAAATCGACGCGTGGGCCGACATCCTGATCGCTCCGATCGTCGGCCCAGAAATCATCAGCGGTTCGACTCGCATGAAAGCCGGCACAGCAACTAAGATGGTGCTGAACATGCTCAGCACCGGAGCGATGATTCGCATCGGCAAAACCTACGGCAACTTGATGGTCGACCTGAAAGCGACCAATTCGAAACTGGTAATCCGAGCACGGCGGATCGTGGCCCGTTTGACAGGACGGGACGAAGCGGCGGCCACGGAATTGATCGACCAAGCGGGCGGGGAAGTGAAAACAGCGATCGTGATGCACCATCGAAACGTCGCCGCCGATCAAGCACGACAATTGCTTTTAGCCAGCGGCGGACACCTCAGGAAAGTAATCGGATGACCAACACGGGCCCTGCCGTGAATT